>NZ_ADGX01000072.1 GCF_000177675.1 Parafrankia sp. EUN1f | reverse complement strand
GAACCGTTCGAAGCGATGATCATTTTTGTGCGGACGAAGTCGGCGACCGAGGACGTCGCCGAGCGGCTGCGCAGCCGCGGGTTCGCCACCGAGGCGATCAACGGCGACCTCGGCCAGCCGCAGCGGGAGAAGCTCATCGCCCAGCTCCGTGACGGCGCTCTCGACCTTCTCGTCGCCACGGACGTCGCCGCCCGCGGCCTCGACGTCGAACGGGTCACCCACGTCGTCAACTACGACATCCCCACCGACCCGGAGTCCTACGTCCACCGCATCGGCCGTACCGGCCGCGCCGGGCGCAGCGGTGAGGCGCTGCTGCTCGTCACCCCGAGGGAGAAGGGCCTGCTCGCCGCGATCGAGAAGGCGACTCGCCAGCCGCTCGCCGAGATGGAACTGCCGACCGCGGAGGATGTGAACGCCCGGCGGGTCGCGAAGTTCCACGACGCGATCACCGCCGCGCTCGACGCGCCGGCCCACGCCGTGTTCAGGGACCTGGTCCTTGGCTACACCCGTGAGCATGACGTGCCGCTCGCCGACATCGCCGCGGCGCTTGCTGTGATGACCCGCCAGGAACCGGGGGAGTTCCTCCTCCCGCCGGACTCCGCCCCGCCTGTCCGGGAGAGGCCCGCCCGCGGGGTGGGCGGGCCGCGGCGGGTCTATGCCGTCTACCGGATCGGGGTCGGGCATCGCCAGCGGGTCACCCCGGGCCAGATCGTCGGGGCGCTCGCCAACGAGGGTGGCCTGGCCCGGGCGGACTTCGGCCGGATCGACATCCGGGCCGACTACAGTCTCGTCGAACTTCCCGCCGACCTGACCAAGGCCACCCAGCGGGCGTTGACCCGCACCCGCATCGCCGGCCAGCCCCTCAACCTGCGCGCCGAACGGCCGAGCCGGGAATCCGGCGCGCGGCCCGGCACCGGCCGCCGAGGAAAACCCGCCCCCTCCGCCCGCAGGACGCGCCGCCCAGCCTGACGTCACGCCGTAGACGCCGTCAGAACATCAGGGCGTTCCGCACGATCGGGCCGCCGCGCGCCACCCCGACGCAACCGAGCGACTCCAACTCGGCGAATGTCCCGAGTCGTTCATTCGCCGCCCTTCTGCCCTACCCGGCCGGCGCCCAGCAGATCGGCGCGAGGCGAGAGACCTGAAACGGCCATGAAGCCGGCGGGACCGTCACCCGAAATCCTGCCTATTCGGGTGACGGCTTCCCGGAATCGGCGCCACGCGTTCCCGTGTTAGGGTCAGGCGCCGCGCGGCGAGGTCGCAGACGATCGAGAAAACCGTGGCCGTCGACATCGTGACATGTCGACCAGAAGACGCGGCCGGTCGCCGACGGTATCAGTCATTCCCCTTTCCATCGGGAAGTGAGGGACTCATCGCATGAACAACGACGCCCAGACAATCGCGGTCCAGGCCAGCCGGCGCGGGCGGTGGCTACCCGTCCGCGAGGAAGCACTCGTCGCCTTCCGCCACAATCTGGCCGAGAAAGCCAAAAGACGCGCACCCGGCGCACGGCTCACGCCGCCCGTGCAGGACCTCGCGACTCTCGTGAACACCGACCCTGTTCTGCGGATGTACCTCACCCAGGCGATCGAGCAGGCGATCGCGGCCGGCTATGACCTCGGCTACCACACCATCGACGAGCTCATGGTCCTGATCGACGAGCTCATGACCTACGCCCCGCCGTTCGACACGACCGAGCTGGTCGGCTGTCCCCTCAACGCGCTGCTCGACTGGCCCATGTGCATGCCCGCCGGCTTCCCGCTGTTCCGCTTCCCGCAACTGAACGCCCAGCTCAAGGTCGTGCTGGAGTACTGGTGTGAGTTCCTCAGTGGAGCCGGCTCGCGGACGTACCTCACCAAAGACGACAAAGGCGGATGGTTCTCTCAGAAGGCCGACGCCTACATCCACATAGCAGATTACGTCCACGACGAGACCCAGCCGTACTACGGCTTCGCGTCGTGGAACGCGTTCTTCACCCGAGTGTTCAAAAAAGGCGTCCGGCCGGTAGATGGACCGGGCGACGACACGGTCATCGTCAGTGCCTGCGAGGCAACCCCCTACAACATCCAGAACAACGTGCAGCTCACCGACCGCTTCTGGATGAAGGCCCAGCCCTACTCCCTTCTGGACATCTTCACCAGCGAACACCGGACACTCGCCGAACAGTTCGTCGGCGGCGACATCTACCAGGCATTCCTCAGCGCCTACAACTACCACCGCTGGCACGCACCCGTCACCGGCACCATCGTCACCACCTACAACCTGGACGGCACCTACTACTCCGACCTCGAAGCCGAAGGACTCGACCCCGGCGGCCCCAACGACTCCCAGGGCTACATCAGCCAGGTCGCGACCCGCGCCGTGATCGTGATCGCCTGCGACGACAAGAACATCGGCACCGTCGCCTGCGTCTTCGTCGGCATGGCCGAGATCTCCTCCTGCAAGATCGGGGTCAGCGCCGGACAGCGTGTCACCAAGGGCGACGAGATCGGCTACTTCCAGTACGGCGGCTCCACCCACTGCCTGATCTTCGAGCCAGGCGTCATCCGAAGCTGGGTACCCAAGCCGCCGTTCGACTTCAACACGCCACCGATCCAGCTCAACAAGCAGATCGCCACCGCGAACCGCTAAGAACAGACCTCGCCCAGCGGAGCGGCAGCGGGGGCACCGGCCCCGCTGCCGCGACCGGGGCCAGCCGACGTCGTTGCATCAACACCGTCATCTGCTGGCCCCGCCTGTGGCCCGCGCTGCCCGACACCCTCCGCGCCGACCTCACCGCCGCCCGCACCGCCCTCGAGACCGCCGCCACCAGCACCATGAGCCTCACCGCCGCGGGGCACGGTTCCGCGGCCGCCGCCATCTCGGGACTGTTTCGACATTGACGGATAGGGTGCTGATCTTCTGCGGCCGGGCGTCAAACTATGCAAGGTGGACAATCCGGATGGTGGAGCTCTGACCGCCGAAGTCTGTCAGGCGCTACGCGCAGTGCCCGTGCCAGCGAGCAGCCTTCTCGGCCCCGATCCGAGATCGGTGCCAGATGATCCAGGCTTGTACGCATGGTGGGTGGCTCCAGGGGTGCTCCCAGAGGTTCCGACGGCGGCTCACTCATCTCTGCCGCTCGGCCTGCTGTACGTGGGCATCGCCAGCACGAGCCTTCGGCAGCGGATCGTGAGTCGGCATCTCGCCGCGAACACGGGCTCCTCGACCCTCCGCTTCACGCTCGCGTCCCATCTTCTGATCGAGGGGGGCCTGACTCCGTACAGGAAGGGGAAGAAGACCTTGCTCCCGCGTGACCAGCTTGACTGGCTGCTCCGGTGGCAGGTCTCCCATCTGCACGTCTCCTGGGTAGCCAGGCACGATCCCGCCGAGGTTGAAGCCGCAGTGATCGCTGCCATGGAGCCGCCCCTCAACGGGACTGACAACAAGCACCATCCGTACAGGGAGCAGCTCCGCGGGCTTCGCGCCGCCTTTCGGCTCAATGCGGAAGACGGTCCTGCTCCAGGCCAATAGTCTCCAGCGCCACAGGCGATCTCAGGTATGCCGAGAGACGGCAACTGCCAACAGCAACGTGGCACTTGGACGCTCACGCCGCCGACCGGCTTGGCGAGCCGCGCATCAGGTTCGTGCGCCTCAATGTTCTCGCCCGCAGGACGGTCAGCGCGACCATCCTGGTCGGGACCCGCGCGGCAGAGCGGGATACCCACGTTGCCAGGTTGACACCGTCCTGACTCGCCGACGCAGGCTGTCAGGGGTGAGCGACTCCAGGAGCGGGATGATCCGCGCTGGTCGTGGCGATGAAGGCGTCGAGGCGGCGGGCGTGCGCGCCGCGCCAGTAGATCTGGCTGCAGGCGATGCAGCGGGTGAAATGGGTCGCGGTGCGGCGGGTGCCGGGCTCGACCTCGGCGAGGACCTCTTCCCGTGGCACCGGCCGCAGTTCGGCGCCGCAGGAGACACAACGGGTGAGCGGTGCCAGCGGCGGCGCGAACCGGTCAAGGACATCGTGTGCCTGGTCGTCCGGCCGATCGCCGCGGACGTATGCGCCGCGCGGCAGGCTGCGCCGGAACAGCAGGCCCCGGTCTCGCGTCAGCAGGACCCGGCGCTCTCGGATCGCCTGGGCGAGGAGTTCGTCATCGGCGGAGTCGTTGCGGTAGGCCACGTCCAGGCCGAGCAGTCGTAGCCGACGGGACAACGCGCCCAGGTGCACGTCGAGGACGAACCGCGGCTCGGCCAACGGCTGGGGACGTGCCGCCGGCTCGACCCGCACGATGTCGTCCAGCCCGGGCCGGCAGGACGGGCCGAGGACCGTGCCGTCTGCCCGCCGCAGCGCTCCGACCTCGGTCAGCGGCACCCCGACAGACTGCACGACGTGGCCCAGCGTGGCGTCCGGATCCGGCGGCGGTCCGCCGACCAGCCCGCCTCTGCGCGCCCGACGCCAGGACCCGTACAGCAACGGCCGCAGGTCCTCGGCGACGTCCAGTACCACCACACCCGTGGTCTACCCACCCGACAGCGCCCCCAGCGTCAGCGTCCCGACTCGCGGCGCCGGCCATGGGACCCCTCGTCGCGCATTACGTCGCTGCTGCTGCGCGGGCCGCGGGTGCCGCCTACGGTGCGTGCCGCCTACGGTGAGTGCCGCCTACGGTGAGTGCCACCTCGGTGATGGGACGCGTCCGCACGTGTCGGTGCGGCTGCCGCCGGCGCCGGCACCGGGAGTGGTGCCGGCGCCGGCGGCAGTCCTACGGATCAGCCGGCGACGAGTTGTGGTCTGGAGTAGGCGATCAGCGCGGGGCGGTCCTCGGCGAGGACGAATCCCGCTCCGACGGCGGCGTCCGCGCTGCTGCTGTAGCGCTGTACGTAGTCCGCCCGGGAGGGATACAGCGCCGCGAGCCGGGCCGCCGACAGCGGCTTGCTCGAACCGATCAGCAGGCAGATCGGGGAGAGCGTCGGCCCCGGTTCGCCGGACAGCACGACGGCGGGAACGTCCACGGGCGGTGTGCGGACCCCGCCGAGGGCGATGGCGTCGGCGTTGCGGCGGACCGACGGGAACAGCCCGTCCGCGACGTCGATACGGGCGGCGACCGCCGGTGCCTGGCCGGTGTCGAGCCAGGTGGTGAGCCCGCGCAGCGCGGCCTTCGCGACCAGGTGCAGCGGACCGTCGTTGATCGGCGCGCCGCAGTCGATGGTCGCGCCGGACGAGCCGAGCAGGTGCGCGTCGGCGTGCGCGGTGCCGGCGATCTCCCACAGCCGGAAGCGGTCGCTGTCAGGCTGACGGGCCTTGGCGGAGCCGAGAACGCTGGTCAGGTCGGACTCGGCCTGCACGTCGATGATCGGCGCGGCCACGTCGGTGCGGAATGTGGTCGTCGTGCCGCCGATGATCGCGCTGGACAGGTCCGCGTTCTGGCCGGGCCCGACCAGGGGCAGTCCGGCCGCGCCCCGACTGAGTACGTAGAAGCCGTCGAACGCGGTGGTCAGTGGCTGTACGCCGTTGTAATAGGTGGTCATGGCGAACGCCGACTGCGACTGGCCGGAGGCGATCAGGTGCTGCGGCTGCAGCCCACCGATCCCGGCTCCGGCACGGATACCGCGGGCCACCTGGGTGAAGATGTCGTAGGCGAAGCCGTCACCGGGATGGTCCAGGGTCCCGTAGCGGGCCGGGTCGATCGTCTTCAGGCCCTTGCCGGCATTCTCCGCGCCCGGTGCGGGAACCTGCACGAGTATCTGCCCGCCGAGGATGCCAAGCCGCTGGGCCGATACCCCGACCCAGATGTCGCCGGATCGGATGATCTCCTCATGGAGGGTCGCCCACTCAGGGTCGGCGTCGACGCCACCGCTGACGTTGAGCCACTCCACGACGACGTTGCCGCTGAACCGTGCTGTGTCCGCCGGCTGGCGTACCAGTACCCGGGTTCGGTAGGGCGCCGTCCCGTCGGGCTGGAAGGTCCACCTGCCGTCCCCGCTGAGGGTGCCGGCGGCCTTGTACGACGTCGCGGTACCCGCCGCGGCGTACTCATGCTGGACGTAGCCCGCCTGCTGCAGGTCCACCGGGATCGCGGTGCCGATGAACGGGCCGTTCCCGCCCGTCAGCTCCTGCGACAGGTCCGCGGCCGGACCGGGCGGGACAGGGCCCGGTCCGCCGCCACCGCCGGGTGGCAGACAGGCTGTCAGTGACAGCACCGCGACGGAGGCGACGGTGACCGTCGTCCGCCGGAGCCAGCGGGGAACTCGGCGGGGTCCGGTACCGGCCTCGCCAGGTAAGACGCTTTTGGTGGATGGGTGAGGTTTCATGGGCAACCGCTTTCGTCGGAGGCGGGCCGACCCGGACCGCGCAGCATTCCGCACCTGGCCGCGACCGCGTCGCGCGCCGGTGCCGACACTGGCGGCCGGGTGGACAGGTGGCCGACCGGTAACATCAGCGGTGCCCAATATGCCGGCATGTGAGGTGGCGGTCGTCGGCCACGGACCACGAATTCCCGTGCCCGAATGTGGAGCGCCTCGACCAAATCAGCGACGGACGCCACCCACGGGCCATTGCGCCGTCCGGTTCTGTTTGACCACCACCGGATTTTCGGTTATGGCTTCGATCACCGCCTTCCAGGCGGGTCGGGAGACGTCGGACTCCCCGCCACCTGCGACGACAGATTTCCCGGTGCGCCGAGGGATTGTTCGCCGCTCCTCGGCGATGTCTCCATGTGCCGGGCCGCAGGAGCGGTCGAATAACGTGGCCTGGATGTGGACTATTGCTGGCATGAACGAGGCATCCCGGATGAGGCCAGGAAAATCGCGCTCAGGGCAGATGGGCCGGGGAGACAGGTATGGTTGAAATCGTGGATCTGCCAATGCCGATCACGAACGGCAGCCCGCCTGGCTCGCGCGGCACCGACCGGTCCCCGCGGATTCCCACCCGAAGTCGTTCCTCTCCGTGTCGCTCTCGGTTGAGAAACCCGCTCGCTCCCCCGCACGCCGATTTGTAGTGGATGGTCTCCCTCTTGCCTCAGTGAAACCCCGCGTTCGTCCAAATGATGGAGGTGAACGCCTTCACGACGTTCAACATGACGGTGCGGTCGAGTAGCGGTTCGCGTGAGACCTGGGTACCCGGCTGCGGACAAGGTGCCCCCGTCGCGCCTGGCCGAGCGTGCCGAGTCACCCCGGATCTGGCCGTCGCCAACTGCGGAGAGTTCTTCGTCGACCGGCTTGGCATCGACCCCGCCGACGGGACTTCAGAGGCACGGACCGGCAGTTCCCAACCGCGCTGGGCCGCACATCATCCGGTCGCGGACTGGCGCCCCACGACATCTACCATTTAGCGCCTGCACAGCTGCGGTTGGACCGGACTTGGCCGCCATCGGTTTGGGATTGGCCTCGTGGGACGACCACGACACGCCATAACTCCGTGCGGCCTGACACCTCGGGAGGCGCGTGGTTCGGGTCCGCGTCGCTGCGAGAGGCTGGCCCTCGTACGGATCGGACCGATCTCTCCCATGTCCCAAGGAGGCTTCCTTGACTGACACGAACACCTACGCGTTCGTCGACGCTGACACCCTCGACGTCCGGATCGTCCGTGGTGCGGCTGACACGGAAGGCACCATCGTCGGCCGCCTCGACGCCGCCGACGTCCCCGCCCTCAGCGAGGCCGCCGACAAGCTGCTCGCGACCCTCGGTTTCCGCTCCGTCAGCGACTGGAGCGCGGTTGATGGTGGCCTGTTCACCGTCGTCGAGGAGACCGCGGCGGTGCCGACGGCCGGCTGACCGGCGACCACGAGCGCCCCGGTCTGGGTCCAGGCCGGGGTTTCTCTTTGCCCGGATAAGACGGTGGGGGCGGCACGCGGGATGTCTTCCACCTGTAGTAGACGGGACGGCTGGTCGGCGCTGGCACCGTTCGGCGCTGGCGGCGGCTCGGGGGAAAGGCCGCGTGGCGGCGGTTGGAGGTGCGTGGAGCGTGCCGCGTACTCGGGAACAGGCCGCCGCGAGGTGGCCGGCCTGCCTGGTCCGCGGAGGAGGCGGTCACGCTGGCTCACCCGCGCGTTTTCCTTTCTGGAAAGGGCCGACGACACCCGCGCCGTGGCGCTGTTCTCGCAGGTGAGAACACCGGCCGCGAACGTGGCGGTTTGGTTGTTCCTCACCCCGGCCGCCGTGAGGCCGACCGCGCGGCGCGATGCCGGCGGAAGGCACGGGGCATGGGGTATTGGGTATGGGTGGGATTCGGCTCGACTTCGGGCCGGTGAGCCGTGGGTTTGCGTGTGGCGGGCCAGATTCGGGCACGGCCGGTTGCCCGGGCCGTGTCTGGCGGGGTGCTGGGGGTAGGTGGGCCGGGTTGTGTGTGGAGGACTTGGTGTGGTGGTGGCGCGGGGGCGGTGAGTCACTATGGCAGACCGCGGCCGGCCCTCGCTGACGGTTTGCTGAAAATTCTGTGTGTTGCCTGTGAGTCGGGCGCCTAGTCCGTGGGCTGCCGACCTGACGTCCGTGCGCTGCCGACCTGACGTCCGAGGGTGGTCCCTGCCCGCGCGGCGTGACGTCGTCAGCCGTCAGCCCGCGGTCCTCTGACGACTTCGCGCTTCTGCCGGACTGGTGGTATCCGCGCGCGTCTTCCTTACTGGTTGCCCGACGCTTGCGGAGCGTCATCTTTGATCTTCCGTGGGAACTTTGAGTAATTTCTTGCACCTGGTTGTTGGGCGTGCCATGCTTTGCGGCGCTTGCTTCAAGGCTGCTGCGGTGGCCTGGGTTCCCTGCTCGTTGTCCTGCCGGTCGCCCCGGGTTCATCCTGGCTGCCGGTGGGTTTTCGCCGTGTACGGCGCTGTGCCGGCGTGTCTTTGTTCTTTCCCGTTCCATGACTATCGATCTGTGCTGCCCGCGTGTCGCCAGCTGTCCGTTGGCTGGTGTGGCTGGGCAGGTCACCGGCACTGGCGCCGGTGTTTCACCGCCTGCTCTCGCCGGCGGGTTCTGCCGCATTCCCTGCGTCCGCGTGGCCGGGGCGGCCTGGCCGTTCCCTGGGCTCGTTTCTTTGTGGTGTGCGCACGCCGGTGAGTCTGCCGTGCCCTCCTCGTTCTCGTCGGCGGGGAAAGCGGCGGCCGGGTCCGGGGTGTGTGCGGCCGTCGGGCTGTCCGCCTGGGGGCCGTGTTCTGTGTGTTCTGCGTGGCTCGTGCCTGTTCCCCGCGCGTTTCGGAGCTGTGATGACCGCCCGGCACCCTTCCCCGCGTACTTCTTTGTCGTTTGGCCGTCGAATGTTGCGGCGGCACCGGAGGCTGCGCCGGGTGGCGCTGCTGCTGGTGCCGGCGCTGGTCATGACCGGGATCGCGTTGGTGGCGCTGGACCGGGTGAAGGATCCGAAGCTGGTGCCGATCTCGGAGCGGAACCCGTTTCGGGATGTGAAGCTGCCTGAGTCGTCGAATGGCACTGCTGAGGGCCGGGAGCATCTGGTAGCGGCGGAGGAGACGTCGCGGGACGCTACGCCGGGGGAGGCGGAGCTGGCGTCGCGGGTGAAGCCGGTCGAGGGTGCGGTGCCGGTGACGCCGGAGGTGGCGCCGCGGCGGGTGGTGCACCCGACCGGCCCGGACGCGCCGCAGGGGGAGGTGGAGCTGCCGGAGGTGCCGGCGGGCGCGGAGCTGCCGTCGGAGGAGGAGCTGGCGCCGGGGGCGCGGGATCCGGGCACGGTGCAGTCGGGCCGGGTGGAGGTCGAGTCGGCCCGGTCGGAGAACGCGACGGTGTTCCGTAACCCGGACGGGACGTATTCGACGGAGCTGTCGGCGGAGCCGGTGCGGTTCAGGGATGCCCAGGGCGAGTGGGCGGAGGTGGACACCGCGCTGGTGGAGCAGAGCGGCGGCGGGTTCGAGGCGCGGGCGGTGGCGGCGCCGGTGACGTTCGCCGAGGAGGCGGACGACCCGCAGCTGGCCCGGGTCGAGCTGGGTGAGGACGTGTCGGCGGGGTTCGCGCTGGAGGGAGCGGCGGCGTCGCCGGGGGAGGCCGACGCGCAGTCGGTGACGTTCGCCGAGGTTCGGGAGCAAGCGGATCTGGAGCTGTCGGCGACGGGGTCGGGGCTCAAGGAGGTCATCGTCCTGCGCTCACCCGACGCGCCGACGAGCTGGACGTTCCCGCTGGCGCTGGAAGGGCTGACCGCGAGCCTGGACGAGCAGGGCCAGGTGGTTCTCTCCGACGGGTCGGGCTCGCCGGTCGCGCTGATCCCGCGGGGGTGGATGGAGGACTCGTCGCCGGAGCCGGCGACGTCGGAAGGCGTTACCTACAGCCTGGTCGAGGGGGCGGACGGCGGTGCGCCGGCACTGCGGGTCGACCTGGACGCCGACTGGCTGGCGGCGCCGGAGCGGGTGTTCCCGGTGCGGGTCGACCCGACGGTCACCCAGCTGGCGGCGAGTGCCGACGACACCTGGGTGTCGTCGGCGACGCCGAACACGCCGCAGCCGTCGGACGGGAAGCTGCGGGTCGGGCTGCGGGCCAGCGGCGACCTGAACCACGGCTACCTGCATTTCCCGAACAATTCGGCGCTGGCGAACGCGAACGTCCTGTCGGCGCAGGTGTCGCTGTTCAACACGGACTCGCACGACGCGTGCACGGCGCATCCGGTGTCGTTGTACCAGGTGACGCAGGCGTGGAACGGCACCACGATGGTGTGGCCGGGTGCGACGACCGGCGGTGAGGTCGCGCAGGGCACTTTCTCGCACCAGAGCGGGAACACGGGGTGTGACGCCGGCTGGGAGACGTTCTCCGACTCGCGGCTGACGGAGCTGGTCGAGGACTGGAACGACGGCACCACGGCAAACCAGGGCCTGTCGGTGCGGGCGTCGTCGTGGAATGTCGCCGAGTACAAGGAGTTCGACTCGCAGGACTGTGCCTGCACGGCGGCGGGGACGTCGGGGGACCACCGGCCGAAGATGAACATCACCTGGTCGCCGTATGACGCGGCGTACGCGTGGCCGTCGGGGTCGCCGGTGTGGGACCAGGCGTTGACCGCGACCCAGCCGGGCAAGATCAAGGTTCGGGTGACGAACCGCGGAAAGAACACCTGGCCGGCGGGCGGCCAGTACAAGCTGTCGTACCACGTCTATGACATCACTGGGACCACCGAAATCGTGGCGCAGGGATATCAGACGAATCTGCCGGTGGCGGTCGCCCGTGGGCAGTCGGTCGACGTGCAGGCGATCGTCAGCCCGCCGCCGGCGGGCAGTTACATCGTCAAGTTCGACATGCAGGACACCGGGTCGGGCGGGGCGTTCTTCTCCACACACGGTGTTTCGATGCTGCCGGTGGCGCTGGTCGCGCCGCCGGCGACCGGGGTGCAGGTGACCGGGTCGACGCCGTTGGACGCGGAGCGGGTTAACACGCTGCGCCCGGAGCTCACGCTTTCCAGCAACCAGTCGAGCCCGACGTATGAGTTCCAGATCTGCTCGAACCCGGACGCGGCCAGCGGCTTCTGCTGGACGTCGGGGGGTTTCATCACGAGCTCGTCGTGGCGGGTGACCGCGAACGCGTTGAGCTGGGGGTATCCGTACTACTGGCGAGGGCGGGTCAAGTCGGGCGGGGTCACCAGCGCGTGGACCGCGCCGATGACGATCTACACCCAGATCCCGGAGCCGGTGACGAGCGCGCACTTCGGCGGGGACCCCTACGCGCCGTCGGTGGATTCGGTGTCGCCGCTGATCCGGAGCTACGCGTCGTCGGCGACGGACATCTCGGTGGACGGAGCGGGGCCCGAGCTGGGGCTGACCCGGACGTACAACAGCGGTAACCCGTCGGTGGGCCTTTTCGGGGCGGGCTGGTCGTCGCAGTGGGACATGAGCGTCCGGGCCGACGACTCCGGTGAGGGCAACCTGGTCGTGCGTTACCCGGACGGGCGGGACACCAGGTTCGGCCGGAACGGGCTGGGCATGTTCACGCCGCAGGACGGCTACTACTCGCTGATGCAGGCGCCGAGCCCGCAGGTGGCGTCGTTCACCGCAGCCAACTCGACCATCACGCTGGGTGATGCGGACACGGGTGAGACCTGGCAGGTCCTGTCCGGAACGTGGGGGATCAACGGGAACAACGCCTACCTGGTGTCGGGGACGTATGGCACGGCGGTGATGCCCGCCCCGTCCGAGGGGCTGGTCCGGTTCACCGCCCCGGTCGCGCAGGACAATCTCGGGGTCGCGTTCCGGGTTCAGGACGCCAACAACCTGTGGATCCTGCAGACGCAGCCCTCGAGCAACGCGCTGATCCTGGCGAAGCGGGTAGGCGGGACGAAGACGACGGTCGCGACGTTCACCGGCGCCTGCTGCGCCGCGGGTGACACGTACGCGGTGCGGATGGCGGGCTCGGCGCTGACGGTCTACCGCAACGACCAGGTCGTCGGGTCGGCCACCGACTCGCAGTTCTCGACCGCGACGAAGGCGGGCCTGTTCGCGCAGGCCACCGGTACCGGGCGGATCGGGTCGGTCACGATCGTCGACGACCAGCACCGCGACAGCTTCACCCGGGCGAACTCGTCGACCGAACTGGGGACGGGCGACACCGGTGAGGAGTGGCAGACGCAGTCGCTGCCGGGGCTGGGTAACGGCACCTGGGGCATTTCCGGGAACGCGGCCTACCTGGCCGCCGCGTCGGGGAACCGCAACGTCGCGACCGTGTCCGCGGCCGCGGACGGCCTGTTCTCCTTCAAGATGCCGGTGGCGCAGACCGGGCTGGGACTGGCGTTCCGCTACGCGGACCCGAACAACTACTGGCGGGTGGTGGCCCAGCCGTCGGCGGGGACGTGGCAGCTGGTCAAACGCGTCGGCGGGGCCGAGACGGTGGTCGCGACGTCGAGCGCGGGGCAGTGCTGCACCGCGTCGGACGCGCTGACGGTCATCACGGACGGACCGGACATCCGGGTCCAGCGCAACGGGACCCAGATCCTGGCGGTGAACGACCCGGCGGTCGTCTACGGCAGCCGCGCCGGCCCGTTCGCGGAGGCGACCGGGTCCGGGCGGATCGACGACGTCTCCGCGACCGCGGCGACCACACTGACCGAGAAGTCCGGGAGCGCGTACACGTTCCGCTCCGACGGCCGGCTGGCAGTGGTCACCGACGCGGCCGGCCGGCAGCTGGAGCTGACCTACAACAGCAACGCCCGGCTGACCTCGGTGGCCAACCTGACCACCCAGCGGACGCTGTCGCTGACCTGGACCGGCACCCACGTCACCGCCGTGTCCACCCAGAACGTCGCCGCCCACGGTGGCGCGCTGACCTGGAGCTACGCCTATTCCGGCGACAAGCTGACCTCGGTCACCGCCCCTCACTCGGCCAACCCGACGACCTACAGCTACGCGTACAACGACAAACTCGGGCAGATCACCCTGCCCGAGGGCAACATCGACACGACCATCGGATACAACACCGACAACACCGTGGCGTGGCGGGAGAACGGGCTGGGTAACCGCACCACCTACGCGGTGCTGTCGACCAGCCCGAACACGGTCGTCCGGGTGACCGACCCGCGGGCCCACCAGACCGAGTTCGAGTACCACGACGGCAAGCTGATCTCCGAGCGCGACGACATCGGGAACCGGTCGTTCGTCTACAACGACCTCGGATTCCTGCACCAGGTCATCGACGAGAACGGCAACATCGTCCAGACCGAGACCGACGCCCGCGGCAACGTCCTCGCCCGTTCGGTCGCCCGCGCTTACTACGCCAATGTTCTGTTCGTCAACACCGAGTACTACAGCTACTATCTCGGCCCGCCCGGTGACCCGCGCAACGACCTGATCAGCGTCTACCGGGACGGCCGGTCGGCCTCGCCGACGGACAACACCTACGCGACCTACTACAGCTACAACAGCTTCGGCGACCAGGTCTTCGAGACGACGCCGCCGACACCGGGCTATCCGTACGGCCGCACCGAGGCCTGGGTCTACTCCACCGGCGGTGAGGCGGCGGTGGCTGGCGGCGGGACGATCCCACGCGGCCTGGAGGTCTCCCACACCGACACCGGCGGCAAGACGACCACCTCGGGCTACGACGTCAAGGGCGACCTGCGCCGTGACCAGGACCCGGCCGGCCTGGTCCGCACCTACACCTACGACGAGCTCGGCCGCCGGCTGACGTCGACCGAGATCTCCGACACCTTCCCCGCCGGCCTGACCACCACCACCGCTTACACCAAGCTCGGCCTGCCCGCGCAGATCACCGAACCCGGCGTCACCAACCTGATCACCTCGGTGGTGCACACCCCGGTCGCGACCAACACCTACGACGCCAACGGCAACCTCACCCAGACCACGGTCTCCGACGCCACCGGCGGTGACACCGCCCGCACCACCAGCTACGGCTACGACGACGACGACCGGGAGATCTACCGCACCGTCGGCGCGGGCAGCTTCCCCTGGTCGACCTACGCGACGACCTACGACCCGAACGGCAACGTCGCGACGTCGACGGACCCGAACGGCACGATCACCTCGTACACCTACACCGCCCACGACCAGCTGGCGACGACCACGCTGGAGGACTTCGTCGACGACCCGGTCGCCGGCTCCTCGCCGCGCGACGTGGTGCTGGAGTCGCTGGCCTACGACCCGGCCGGCCGCCTCGCCTCCGTCACCGACGCCGAGGGCCGCACCGTCCGCTACCTGTACTGGCTCGACGACCTGCCGTTCCGGGAGATCCTCGACGGCTACCGGCCCCCGGACCTGGTCAACGGGGTCCTGTCCGGCCCCGGCGCCTACGACGTCATCCTGGCCGAGCACGCCTACGACGGCGCCGGCAACGAGGTCACCACCATCACCGGCGGCGGGCTGCGCACGACCTCGACCGAGTACGACGCGGCCGGCCGGACCACCGCCACCATCGACGACCCGCAGGGCGTGGCCCGCCGGACCGACCTCACCTACGACGCCGGCGACAACGTCACCGCCCAGGACTTCTCCGCGGCGGGCACGACGGCGACCGGACGCGTCGAGGACACCTTCGACGACAACTCCCGGCCGACATCACGGACGATCTTCGGCGACGGAGTGCAGCGGTTCACCAGCGCGGTCGCCTACGACCAGCGCGGCGAGGTCACCAGCACCGTCGACCCCCGCGGCTACGTGCCGGGCGGCGCGCCGAACCCGGCCTACGTGACCGACCAGGTCACCGACGCGGCCGGCAACCTCGTCCAGACGATCTCCCCGCCGGTGCAGGTCGAGGAGAACGGCGCCGCCGCAACCACCGACCGGCCCTCCGCCGAGGTCGGCTACAACACCTTCGGCGAGCCGACCCACGCCCGCGACGCCCGCAACCAGGTGACGGTCACCAGCTACAACCACCTCGGCCAGGTCACCCAGAAGACCTACCCGTCCTACACCCCACCCGCCGGCGGCACCGCGATCACACCGACCGAGCAGTGGCAGTACGACAACAACGGCAACCCGACCACCCACATCGACACCCGCGGCAAGACCACCACCACCGTCTACGACCGGCGCGACCGGCCCGTCGCCATCACCGACCCCCAGGTCACCGGCCAGGCCGCGGCCGGCGTCACCCGCAGGATCTACGACGACGCCGACAACCTGCTCACCGAGGTCAACCAGGAAGACGGGTGGACGTTCTACGCCTACGACGACCTCGACCGGCGCTGGGCGACCACCGCCACCGAGCAGTGGCTGACCCAGACGTTCACCACCTACACCGTCTACAACGACGCCGGCGACCTCGTCCGCGTCCTCACCCCCGGCAACGCCGCCACCGGCGCGTCCGCCACCTCGGACTACAACGGCGCCGGCGACCTGACCGCCACCCATGACGAGCTCGGGAAGACGACCACCTACACCTACGACTTCGCCGGCCGGCGCACCTCGACCACCGACCCGCTCGGCCGGGAGACCCGCACCACCTACGACCGCGCTGGCCGGCCCACCACCGTCGGCGAGTACTCACCCACCGACGTCCTGCTCCGCTCCACGTCCACCGGCTACGACGCGGCAGGCAACGTCACCTCCGAGACCGACGCGAACGGCCACCCGACCACCGCCACCGTCGACGCCCGCAACCAGCGGCGCACCATCACCGTCCCCGTGAACGGCTCCACCAACATCACGACGTCGATCGGCTACGACCTGGCCGGTAACACCACCCGGGTCACCGACGGCCGTGGTAACCCCACGATCACGACGTACAACTCGCTGGGCCTGGCCGAGAAGGTGATCGAGCCGTCGACGACCGCGCATCCGAACCTGGCCGATCGGACCTGGACCAGCAGTTACGACGCTGCCGGTGAGCCCGTGACGGTCGTCGCTCCGGGTGGGGTCACCCGGACGTCGACCTATGACGAGCTCGGCCGTCTGACCGCCGAGGCCGGTTCCGGGGTGGGCACCGCGTCGGCGTCGCGGGCGCTGTCCTACGACCTGCTCGGGCAACTCGTCGCGGTCAACCATCCCGGTGGCACCGAGACGTTCACCTACAACGACCGTGGTCTGATCACCGGCGCGGCCGGTCCGGGTGGGGCGAGCAGTTTCGCCTACGACTCGACCGGGCGGATGTCGCAGCGCACCGACCCGGCCGGTACGTCGAACTTCACCTACACGGCCCGCGGTGAGCTCGCCACGGTGAGTGGCACGGTCACCGGTGGCAGCCGGACCCTGGGCTACGACGACGCCGGGCAGATCACGTCGGTCACCTATTCCGGGGCGACCCGCACCTTCGGTTACGACAACCTGGGCCGCACGACGAGTGACACACTCACCGCCGGTTCCACCGTCCGGCGGACCCAGACCTACACCTACGACAACAACGACAACCGGTTGACGACCGTCATCGGCCCGGCCGGTGTCGTCGGCGCCGGTACGCAGAGCTATGGCTACGACTGGGCCGACCAGCTGACGTCGTGGACGAACCAGTCGTCGGTGACGACGACCTACGGCTGGGACGCCGCGGGTAACCGCACCGCGAAGAACGGTGTCGTCTCCACCTTCGACGCCCGTAACCGGCTGACCTCGGACGGCACGGCGACCTACACGTACACCCCGCGCGGGACGCTGGACACCAAGACCCAGGGGTCGACGGTGACGACGACGGTGTTCGACGCGTTCGGCAGGCTGGTCGCCGACAACCAGGGCGGCACCGCGCAGAACTACACCTACGACGGTCTGGACCGGCTCGCCACCCGTAACAGCGCCCCGTTCACCTACGCCGGGTTGGAGAAGGAACCGGCGACGGACTACTCGTCGTCGTTCTCCCGCGACCCCGACGGCGATCTGGTCGCGGTTGGCACCTCGGCGGGGAACTGGGCGACCGTCACCGACACCCATGGTGATCTCGTGGCCGCGTTCACCACCGCCGGGGCGCTCACCGACAGCCGTAGCTACGACCCGTTCGGTGACCCCGTCGTGGCGGGGAACCCGGCGGTGCACGTCGGTTTCCAGGGCAGCTGGACGGATCCGGACACCGACCGGGTCTCCGCGCAGGCCCGCTGGTACACCCCGGGCACGGGGACGTTCGCGAGCCGTGACACCGCAAGCCTGCCGATCAGCGGCACGGCCGCGGCGAACCGTTACACCTACGCCGCGGCGAACCCGCTGACCTACAACGACCCCACCGGCTTCTTCTCCACCAAGGCCGCGCTGTACGCCTCCATCGACAGATTGGCGGCCCGCCGCACGAATACCCCCCCGGCCCCCGGCCGCCCCTGGTCCTGGACGTGGCGGCACAGCGCCAGATCGCCCGGATGGGAGCGGACAAGTTCTGGGCCGGCGTCAGGGCCGCCCTCGCCTTCCGGAAGACTGCGATCAAACCAGTGGCCGTGCAGCCCGCGCCGTTGAGCGCCGCGGCGCAGCGTGAGATCGCCCGGATGGGAGCGGACAAGTTCTGGGCCGGTGTCAACGCCGCTCTCGCCTTCAAGGCGAGCGCGCAGATGAAGCCAGCCTTCATGCGGGACGCGGAGAACGCTGCGGCGCAGCGTGAGATCGCCCGGATGGGAGCGGACAAGTTCTGGGCAGGCGTGAACGCCGCCCTCGCGTACAAGAAGGCCGGGGTGAAACCACCCACCGCGACCGCCTCGGCCAAAGCGAAACCCGTCCAGGCCCAGGCAAAGAAATGCGGCTTGGGCTGCATGCTTGGCGGCGCCGTCAACAAAGTAAACAAAGTCGTCGGCGGTGCCGTAAAATCCACCGTCTCCTATGTCAAGGCCCACCCGGTCGAGGCCGGCCTCACCGTTCTCTCGGTCATACCTCCCACCGCAACCGTCGGCGTCGGTCTCCGCGTCGTCGCCCTCGGTGCCCGGGGCATCTCCGCTGCCTCCAAAGCGACCCGCGCCGCCGAAGTCGCCGGCGGCGTCGCCAAAGCCGACCGGGCCGTCGAAGCCACCGGCGGCGCCAGCAAGCTCGGCCAGGCCGCCCGCAGCTGCCTCAAACCCCACAGCTTCGACGGCAACACCCACGTCCTCATGGCCGACGGAACCACCCGGAAAATCTCCGACATCAAGGTCGGTGACAAGGTCTGGGCCACCAACCCCGAAACCGCCCATACCGGACCCCGCACCGTCACCGCCCTCATCACCGGTACCGGCGACAAGCACCTCGTCGACATCACCGTCGCCACCCCCACCGGCCCCGCCACCCTCACCGCCACCGACCACCACCCCTTCTGGGACACCACCGACCACACCTGGACCGACGCCGAGGACCTCAACCCCACCGACCGGCTCCAAACCCCCACCGGCGCCATCCCCGTCACCACCACCCGCACCTACCAGGAAACCCACACCGTCTACAACCTCACCGTCGACGACCTCCACACGTACTATGTCCTCGCCGGCACCACCCCGGTCCTGGTTCATAATTCTGGAGGTACGTGTGAGGATGCCGGCAGAGGACTTTGGCAACTGACCAAGGAGGGCTCTTCGAAAATCATGAATGGAGGGCCATTCCGGACAACCTTCTACAAGAGTTCCTCGGATGGTACGTGGTGGACTTCAGATGTGACGGGTCACGCCGGATCGGCGTTCAAGGTCTATGAAGAGACTGGCACGGGGCTTAATTGGATCGCGGATGCCGACGAATTTGGCACCTATATCGTTGGAAAGTGGAAGGGTGGCACGGGGAAATTCATCCCTAACAGCAGTCTAAGGGGTGTGAAATAGTGATCGAGTCCGCCGAGGAGTTTGTTCGACTGTGCAGGAGTTCGGACCTGGGGGAGTATCGCAGGGCTAGGGTAGATGAAGCATCCGAGCAAGTGTGGATGGAAATCATTGATCGATACCCGGAAGAGCGGGTGGCGGTTGTTCTAAATAAGACCATTCCGCTCGTGGTGCTGGAATCGCTTATCGACGACCCCGATGCTCGTGTACGATCTATGGTAGCTATGAAGAAAAAGTTATCCCCGAGCCTTCTTGGGCGATTGGCCAAAGATTCGAACGAGTCGATTAGATTGAGTGTTGCGCGACATAAGAATACTTCGATGGAGACATTGGAATCTCTTCGATCTGACCCCTGGGATGAAATTCGCAAAACCGTAGATGGTCGGCTGAAAAGTTAATCTACGTGCGTCGTGGTGTAACCGGTCACGGTCAGGTCTGAACCGCCCCGGTCTCGATGTAGGCCGGGGCGATTACCACGCGCGGACGTCCCATCCTTCCCCCGGGGCCTGCCGGCGCGAGCTTCGGCGAGGCTGGCTGCTCCGCGGGCGAGCTGGCAGGCGCTGGACGGGGGCGAGTCGATCGACCTGATCTGGCGGCTTCGCACCGGCTCACAGCGGTTCAGGGGCGTGCGGTGACCGTCTGTCGCGGCTGGCGCTCTTGGCGGCGTACAGCGACCGGTCGGCGTGGCTAAGCACCGCGGCCTACGGGCCGACCCTGCCCGCACCGTCCGGTCCGCCGAGGCCTGTCGCGCCGTCCGTGCCGTGGTGGGCAGCGAGCACGACGACCGCTGCGACGTGGCTCAGCGTGGCGACGGCAGCGTCAGCCGATTCCTGAGCGGGCACGTCACACCGGGCAGGCGGATGGCCTGCCCGTCCGGGTTTCCACTGGCTGTGGTGCCGGCGAAGGTGGGGCGCAGCAGCCTGCCGGCGTCCTCGATGACCGATCCGACCGCGTCCAGGTCGACGTCGCCGTAGACCTCGATGACGCGGATCGCGGAACCGCTGCCCTTGGTTGAGGACCCACACGCCGTGATGCGGCGTACCGGTCGGGTCGCGTCCGGCCCCTTGTGCAGGGCGTCCGACGTACGGCTGGGACGCCGCGGGTAACCGCACCGCGAAGAACGGTGTCACCTCCACCTTCGACGCCCGTAACCGGCTCACCTCGGACGGCACGGCGACCTACACGTACACCCCCCGCGGCACCCTGGACACCAAGACCCAGGGGTCGACGGTGACGACCACCGTGTTCGACGCCTTCGGCAGGCTGGTCGCCGACAACCAGGGCGGCACCGTCCAGAACTACACCTACGACGGTCTCGACCGCCTCGCCACCCGTAACAGCGCCCCGTTCACCTACGCCGGGTTGGAGAAGGAACCGGCGACCGACTACTCGTCGTCGTTCTCCCGTGATCCCGACGGCGATCTGGTCGCGGTTGGCACCTCGGCGGGGAACTGGGCGACCGTCACCGACACCCATGGTGATCTCGTGGCCGCGTTCACCACCGCGGGGGCGCTCACCGACAGTCGTAGCTACGACCCGTTCGGTGATCCTGTCGTCGGCGGTAACCCGGCGGTGCATGTCGGTTTCCAGGGCAGCTGGACCGATCCGGACACCGACCGGGTCTCCGCCCAGGCCCGCTGGTACACCCCGGGTACGGGGACGTTCGCGAGCCGTGACACGGCAAGCCTGCCGATCAGCGGGACCGCCGCGGCGAACCGGTACACCTACGCCGCCGCGAACCCGCTGACCTACAACGACCCCACCGGCTTCTTCGCTTTCTCCAACATGGCCAAAGCGGCCGCCGCCGCCGTCAGAAGGGTGGTGGCGCCGGCCCCGCCGGTGTTCCGGCCACCCATGGTCCTGAAGCCGGCGGCGCAGCGTCAGTGGGTCCAGTCGGCAGAGGACAAGTTCTGGGCCGGTGTCAACGCCGCTCTCGCCTTCCGGCGGGCTGGGATCAAACCAGTGCCCGCGCAGCCCGCGCCGTTGAGCGCGGAGGCGCAGCGGCAGATCGCCTCGATGGGAGCGGACAAGTTCTGGGCCGGTGTCAGGGCCTCTCTCGCCGGGGTGAAACCACCCGCCCCCGCCCCTCCGCGGCCCCCGGCGCTGAGCCCGGAGGCGCAGCGCCAGATCGCCTCGATGGGAGCGGACAAGTTCTGGGCCGGTGTCAGGGCCTACCAGGCCGGGGTGAGGCCGCCCGCCCCCGCGAAGCCGAAAGCCACACCGAAACCCGCCCCGGCCCCGGCCCCGGCAAAGAAGGACTGCCCCTGGTACGGCTGCACAATCAGCAGCGCCGTCAACAAAGCCAACAAAGTCGTCGGCGGCGCCGTCAAATCCACCATCTCCTATGCCAAGGCCCACCCGGTCGAGACCGTCCTCACCATTGGCTCGGTCTTCGTACCCGAGGTCGCCGTCGTCCGCGGCGCCGTCGTCGCCGTCCGCGCCGTCCGCGCCGGCAGCATCGCCGCCAAAGCGGGCCGCGCCGCCGAAGTCACCGGCGGCGTCGCCAGAGCCAGCCGCGCCGCCGAAGCCACCAGCAGCGCCGCCGCCAAAGCCGGCCGCTCGGTCAACGAGGTCGAGCGCATCGCATCGAAGCCGGTGAAGCCTGGGCAAGCTGTCGACCGCTGGGAGGACTTCCTCGGACCCGGGCCACATACGAACGCTCACCCGCGGACGGGACTGCCGGACGCCAATCGTATCGTCTCGGCCGACGGTGCTCGCTCGATCCGATTCGGAGCCCACGAGATGGGAAGTTCACCGACAAAATTCCACTACCATGAGGAGACCTGGAGCTTCGATCCGACCGCGCAAATCTGGAACATCGACAATGTGGTTGTCCGAGTTCCCTTCCCGAAGGGGTCCTGGTAGTGAGAGTTACTGCGTTGCATGACGCGAGCGAGACCGGCAAAATTCTGACGGTCTCATCGGGCTCCGGGCCGCTTCGGGGGGTGTGGCGTGGGAAGTCTCCGATCCACGCAGGGCAGACGTTCGACGTCGAACTCGAAATCCGACGCCCCCGCCACTGGTCGGATCTAATCGCAGCGGAGGGGCAGCAGAGTATATCCGAAGGTGTGGCAAGTGTTGTTCGCGGGTGTATCGTCGAGGTCTTTGAGGATCGAACGGTGGCGCTTCAGGTTGGGGCATCTATCATCCTGCTGGAGATGATCGACGAATCACCCGGAGAATCGGTTGGCGACCCGGTTATTCTCGTTGCAGACGATCTGGAATTCTATCCGACCGAGATATGAGTCTCTTCAGAGTGCGAGAATTGCGAGTTGAAGCAAGGGGAGTAGGTCTTGAAGCTGGGAAGTTCGAGCCCCCTGGCGACGTTGCGCAGGGCGCCGGTAAGGCTATCGGTTAGCAAGAAAACTTCATGATTGTCTCTAGATCGACGTCGAGCACGGCGGCGGAGACCGGCCGGTCGGTGGGCAGCGCGGAGTCCGCTTTCACGGTTGCCTGCTCGATGAAGTGCCGCCGGTTGGGCAGGCCGGTGAGGGGGTCGGTTGTGGTCGAGTCCCGGGCCTCCTCGTTCAGGTGGGCGGTGTCGTAGGCGGTCGTCGCGGTGTTGAGGACCATACGCTCCACCGCGGCCTGCGGGCCGACCCCGCCCGCACCGCCCGTTCCGCCGAGGCCCGTCGCGCCGTCCGTACCGTGGTGGGCGGCGAGCGCGACGACCGCTGGGACGTAGCTCAGCGTGGCGACGGCAGTGTCAGCCAGTTCCTGAGCGGGTGCGTCACACCGGGCATGCGGATGGCCTACCCGTCCGGGTTTCCACTGGCTGTGGTGTAGGTGAAGGCGGGGCGGCAGCCTGCCGGCGTCCTCGATGACCGACCCGACCGCATCCGGGTCGACGTCGCGGTAGACTTCGATGACGCGGATCACGGAACCGGTGCCCTAGTCGAGGACCCACACGCCGTCACACTTCTTTCCATCACCGAATGGGACTATGTCGACCAGTTGTGGTCGTATATTTCCGAGATGGTCCACCAGCTCTCAAAGCAAGGGGAGGTATCGACATATTTTCCAGATCAACCGATCATGCTTGAGTTTCGCCGGAACGATTCAGCCAGGCTCCTTGTATCGTGCCGGGTCGGCGGCGACTTGAGGCGGGTTAGTGTCGGCGAGAGTGAATTCATCGGCACCCTCAGGTCCGCCGGAGAAAACTTCTTCGAAAAAATGTCAAATCTTCTTCCGGGGAACTCTCAGAGCTACAACATCGCTCGCAATCGGTTGATATCCTAAGAGCGTGTCTCACGTGGCCAGTTTCTTCCAGCAGGCCAGCGTCGCTGCCAGGGTGAGGAATCCGAGGAAGTTATGGCCGTTGCGTTCGTAGCGGATGGTGAGACGGCGGTAGCCGCCGAGCCAGGCGATCGTCCAGCGGTGGCGGCCGAGCTTCTCGCTGGACTCGATGCCTTTGCGGGCGATCCGGGGAACGACCCCGCGGTCGCGCAGGAACCGGCGCAGGTCGTCGCTGTCGTAGGCCTTGTCCGCGCGCAGCTTGCGCATACGGCGTAGCCGTGAATCGACGGAGGCCGTGCCCCTCTGTGCAGTCCCGGCTGAGACACCCGCTCGGTGCGCTCGATGGCGTCGCACCTCGTCCTGGCACCTCGGGTGTGACGCTTCGGTCATCCGTTGAGGAGGGTGATGCGGCGCCCGGCTGGGCTGGTCACGGTGGTGATCGTGGTGCGTTCGTCGATGGGGGGCGCGTTCGTGCGCTGGTCGAAGATCGCAAGGGTGCCGGTCGGCAACTGGAGGCGGTCGAGGTAGCGGTCCAGCTGGAGGAGCCCGGCCTTGAGCGGGTTGGGTCTGCCGGTGCGCCAGGCCTTGATCTCGAGACCCTCGCGCTGGACGTGGTGCGGTCCTCCGAGGGGTGCGTAGGGCCAGCGGAGGTGAAGGTCGATGCGGCCGGATCCGAGTGCGTATTCGCGTTCGACGTGGCCGGTGCCGTTGACGGCGCGCTGGAGGTAGCCCATGAGAATGAGCTGGGGCGCGGCCTCGTCGTAGTACCCGCGGCTGGTGAGGAACTCGCCGTTCTCGATCCACCAGTCCGCGAAGTCGGCGAGGACCCGCGGAAGATCGAAACTGCCGTCCGGGCGGATGAAGGTGCGGGGATCGGTGGTGATGCTCTCCTGCACGGAGGAGGACAGGACGCGGACGATGACCTCGCGGTAGATCGGGTTCGCGGCCCGTACTGGTGGGTCGGGCGCGATGAGGCCGAGATCGCGGACATAGCTGACGTCGTCGTCGTACGGGTCGAGGACGAGCGGGTCCCCGGCGATCAACGGGGCGATGATCCCACGGACACGGGGTTCGGCCAGCTTGGAGGCCAGTGAGTCCAGGTGGGTGGCGCGTGCGAGGACGAGCCGCTCCTTCGCGGTTTCGAGATGCTCAGGTGTGATCGTTTCTGCGGCGGGCACGGCCATCTCTTCGACGACCTCGCGGGCCAGCGCGTTGACCAGCCACGGCTGGCCGCCTGTGAGCTCGTAGGCGTGCTCGATCGCGCCCGGCGTGAACGGCTGGCCGGTGGTGGCGGTGTGCTGCCCGTAGAGCTCCGCCACCTCGTCCGGGGTGAAGTCGCCGAGCCTGAGCGACTTGAGTTTGATGTTGAACGGGCTCGACGTGCCAAGCCGCGACGGGTCACCACCGGCCGCGGCTTTGTAATCGCGGACATCACGGAGACCACATAGCACGACCGACGCAGGGAAGGGTGCGGTGGAGCGGGAGCTGAAGCCGTCCCGCACCTGGCTGAGCACGCTGATCAGTGACTGGCCCTGGAGGGCGTCGATCTCGTCGAGGAACAGGACGAGTGGGCGTGGGCAGATCCGGGCCCAGGCTCCGAGCGCCTCGACGATCAGGGTGCCGTCGGAGGTCTCCGGCCACGGCGCCGGTCGCATCTGCGCGGGCAGGGTGTCCTCGGCGCTGGAGCGGAGCCGGTCGAGAATCGCCCGGGACGCGGCGCGGATGTCGTCTCCCCAGGCCCGCCCGGTCTCGCAGGAGACGTGCACCGCGGCGTACTGGCCTTGCGCGGTCAGGTCGGCCGCGAGTGCGCGCAGTGCCGTCGTCTTCCCTGTCTGGCGGGGAGCGTGGACGACGAAGTAGGCTCTGAGATCCACCAGCCTGGGCGCCTCCGGGAGGCGGGACAGCGCCGGGATCATGTAGTGCTCCGTGGGGATGCACGGCCCAGCCGTGTTGAACCGACGACGCACCGGTCCTCCTCCCCGCCTGGCTCGCTACCTCACTTGCAGCCTACCTGTGATCGACGATCTACCTTTGTGACGAGTGATTCCTCCATGTGGAACCAGCCGCCGGTGGATTCCTATTACCGGTTCTCTCCGCGTCGGGCTTCTTTGTAGTCCTCGACGAGTTCATCGATCTCCTGCGGATCCCCACCTTGGTCGTGGCCATGCAACCCTCCTTGTGCACCGATGTGTACACAACATCACGCCTCCTGGCTGGCCTCGCTGGAGTGGTTGCGGGTTTCAGGGGATGTCGACGGCGAGGACGCCGGGAAGGTCCGTGAAGCTGGCCTTGAGGTCACTGGTCACGACAGTGCGTCCGGTTTCGGCGGTGTGAGCGGCGATGAGGAGATCGTGTGCGCCGCGCCGGGTGTCGGTTCTGCGCAGGTGGGCGATGAGGCGGGCGCGGTGGGCCGCTGTCGTGGGGGTGTAGGCGAGGGCGTCGCAACGCTTTCGATCGCGGCCCGAGCACGTGCCCGCGAGGCGGTGCGTTCGACGGTGTCGGCCAGTTCGATCCCGACTCGGTAAATCGGCGATGGTGATCGCGGCGACGGCGAGTTCGCCGTCGCCAAGGGCTGACCGGTCGATCGTGCCGCGCTCGTAGGCGATCAGGACGTTGATGTCGAGGATCAGGCGTCGGCCCACGGGTCACCACGCTCGGCGTCCAGCAGGCCCACCGCCGTCGCGATGTCGCTTTCGAATCGGTTGTCGGGTGCTGGGATGTCGGCGAGGGCCGCCCGGAGGTCCGCGCCGGTTCGCCTGCGGGCGGGTCCGATCTCGGCGACGGGATGGTTGCCCCGGGTGATGGTCACGGTCTCGCCACGCTCGATGGCGTCGAGCAGGTCGGAGAAGCTCCGGGATGCCTCGGTGGCGGTCATCGTCCGCATGTCCATCCTTTCTGATGATCAGATTCTGCACCTCTGGTGTCCACTCGAGTCGACGACGCCCTCGTCGAAGGCTAGGAAGATCTCGAGGCCGGGATCACGCTGCACGCCTCCGACGACCGCCACGTCGTCGCGACCGCCGTCCGTGGCGGCGCGCACGCCATCGTCACCGCGAGCCTCGTCGACTTCCCGACGTCGACGCTCGGCCCGCTCGGCCTCCGGGCGACCCGCCTCCGACTACGCGTCGTCGCTCTCCTGAGATCCCGACGGTGACCTGGTCGCGGTGGTGATCGTGGTGCGTTCGTCGATGGGAGGCGCGTTCGTGCACTGCCGAAGATCAGAGCGGCCACGGTACGCTTGGGCGAAGGGATCAGGGGCGTCCGGTCACCTGAGGGGGTGTCGTGACTATGGAGATGATCGCTCCCGACTGGATGCACCAGCAGATCACCGCGGAGCAGTACGACTCCTGGTCCGAGGAGCAGTGCGCGGGCATCGAGATCGTGGACGGGATGGTCGTCGTGGTCCCCAGCGCCTCCATACTGCACAACCGGCTGTCCAGGATTATCACGAACGCGCTGGACGCGGCAGGTGGGTCCGCCTGGAACGCCGACTACGACTTCGACGTCCGGCTACAGGATGTACCGCTCACCAACCGTCGGCCGGACGTCGTCGTGTACCGCGCGGAAGCGATCAGGACAATGCCGGCGCGTCCAGAAGACGTGCTCCTCGTCGCTGAGATCGTCTCGCCGGGCTCGGAGAGCACAGATCGGATTTTCAAGCCCCAGCAGTACGCGCGGGCGGGGGTCGCCCACTACTGGAGGGTCGAGCAACCTTCCACCGGCGTGCCGGTCGTCTACGCCTACATACTGGATCCGGCGGCCGCGACGTACAACGAGGCAGGCGTCCACGTCGGGACCGTCGAAGCCACAACCCCTTTCGCGGTGAAGATCGACCTCACCCACCTGTAGCGGCACGCGCTCGGAGCGTTGGTCGTGGCCTGTCACCGGATCGCGGATCGTCGGCTCAGGGGCTGGGCGAGATGTGGATCGCGGCACGGGGCCAGGAGTTGTTGGCGTAGCCCTTCGGGTTCCACAGCGCCCGCGGCGACTCGGGTTGCAGCGCCCCGGTGTCGTCCCAGGCCCGCGCGACCAGCTCGACGTCCGAGCTGGGAGGAAGCGTGACGTCGGCGTGCCAGAGCTGCCAGGTGTACGCACCGGCCGCAGGGTCGAGTTCCGCCTGGCGCCAGCTCGCGCCGCCGTCGGCGGACAGGTCGACCCGGGCCACCCGGCGGTGCTCGCCGGCCAGCGCGTAGCCGCGCACGGTCGTCCGGCCGGGAGGTACCGACGTCCCGTCGGCGGGGCGCAGGATCGCGCTGTTCAGCGCGATCGGTCCCAGCGACAGGCCGTCTCCCGGCCCCGCCCGGTCGGGATCGGCGTCCGGGGGCAGGAGCCGGTAGGCGACCGCCTGGAAGTAGTTGTCCGACGGCTCGGCCCGCGCGACGACCCGCCGGACCCATTTGACGCTGCGCGCCCCGATGTAACCCGGCACGACGACGCGCAGCGGTGCGCCGTGCGCGGCCGGCAGCGGCCGGCCGTTCATCGCCCAGGCCAGCAGCACCTCCGGCGCGCTCGCCTTGGAGAACGGGATCGAGGCGCCGTAGGGCTGTGCGGGCCTGGCGAGGGGGGAGACGTCGACAGCCTCGAAGGCCACGTGCGCGGCCCGGCCGGACGGGTGGGCGGCGACAAGGACATCGGCGAGCCGGGCCCCGGTCCACTCGGCCGTCGACGTGGCACCGTCCCCCCACGGGTCCTCCCCGGGAATCTCCCGCACGGCCGCCATCCCGGCCCGCCGGTTGCCGGCGCACTGCAGGGTCACCGCCAGCGTGCACGGCTCGAAGTCACGGCGCAGATCGGACAACGAGAGACTCAGCGGGCGGTCCACCAGCCCGGCCACGGCAAGCCGCCAGCTGTCCCGATCCGTGTCCGGGACGGGTCCGTGGTTCCGGCTGTAGAACGCCTCGACCGGCGTGATCGGGGCCTCCGCCAACACTCCGGGTGGCGGCTCGGCGTTGAACGGCTCCCATTCATGTACGACCATGTCGTCCCGCTTGCCCCATCTCAATGTCGCCACCCCATCCGGCCGTCGCTCGCTCCCCAGCGTGCATTCCCCGTCCTGACCTGCGGGCATCCGCCGAGCAGACCACACGGCTGCGGCGCCGCGACGTGTTGTCGAGATCAGGAGGCCGAGGCCGGGAGGAACAGGGCGGTCAGCGTCGCCGATGGTGGTCATTCGGTCAGACCGAGGCCCTGGAATCCACCCGCCGCGTCGCGTGGTGCGGCCAGCCGTCGGTCGTCCCCGTCGATCGGTCCGGCAGGCGAATGTTCACCCACACCTGGCTGAACGTTGCAGAATGCGCGAGATGCCCCCGAGGACGGGTCGGGACACTTCCCCCAACCCGCCAACAGCAGGGTCGCGGGCCAGTCCCGCACGCCAACTCGGAAGGGTTTCTTTTCGATGAAACTCCGGCTCCGCGCGCTCGTGGGGACCCTGGCCGCCGCCGCGACGATGGCAACGCTCACCATGCTCACCACCGCCCCCGCGGCGAACGCTGCCACGATTCCTTCGCAGGGATCGTCGACACTGCTTGACGTCGGCAACTGGAACGTCGAATGGTTCGGTGCGACGGGCTACGGCCCGACCAACGAGGCGCTTCAACAGCAGAACGTCCGCGACGTCATGGCGGGCGCCGATATGGACGTGTGGGGCCTCTCCGAGGTCGTCAGCACCTCGGCGTTCAACACACTCGTGGCCGGCATGCCCGGGTACACCGGGGTCGTGGCCAACGACCCGATCGTGACGAACGGCGCGCAGTACTACTCGGACTTCAGCAACACCGAGCAGAAGGTCGCCCTCGTCTGGCGTTCCAGCATTGCCACCCTGGTGAGCGCGAAGGTAATCCTGACCAGCCAGAACAGCAACTTCGCCGGCCGCCCGCCGGTGGAGTTCACGTTGCGCGGCACGTTCGACGGCGTCACCCGTGACCTCGTCTTCATCGTCCTGCACGCTAAGGCCGGGTCCACCCAGGACGCGTGGAACCTGCGCAACCCGGCGTCGCAGGCCCTCAAGGCCTACCTCGACACGACCTACCCCACGCAGAACGTCTTCGTCATCGGTGACTGGAACGACGACGTCGACACGTCCATCACATCCGGGAACGCTTCGCCCTACGCCAACTTCGTGAACGACACGGCGCGCTACACGTTCCCGACGCGGGCCCTGTCGCTGGCGGGCGTGGCGTCGACGGCGAGCTACTCGGACTTCATCGACCACCAGCTCACCACCAACGAGGTGCAGGCGAAGTACGTCACCGGCTCGGCGAAAGCCTTCCAGCCCCAGGCCTACGTCTCGAACTACGCGACGACGACCAGCGACCACTACCCGGTGCTGGCTCGCTACGACTACGTCATCGGCGGTGACAGCGGTGGCGGCGGTGGCGGCACACCCGCCAACGTCATCATCAACGAGGTGCTGGCCAACGAACCGGGCAGCAGTACCGCCGGCGAGGCCGTCGAGATCGTGAACACCGGTGGCACGGCGATCAGCATCGCCGGCTGGACCGTTCGGGACAGCTCGGCACTGCGGCACACGTTCGCCGCCGGTACGACGCTGCAGCCCGGCAAGGCGATCACCGTGTTCGGCGCGGCCTCCGCGATCCCCGGCGGCATCGTGGCGGTGGCGGCCAGCACCGGCGACCTCAACCTGGCCAACAGCGGTGACCAGGTGATCCTGCGGGATTCGGCCGGAACGACGGTCCAGTCGCTGACCTACACCTCGAGCCAGGTGAACTCCGACGGTGTGTCCCTCAACCGGAGCCCCGACGGCTCGGGGACCGGTGTCTGGGTCAAGCACAACACCATCAGCTCGCTGTCCAGCTCGCCCGGCCAGCGCGCCGACGGAACGGTGTACTGAGCCCTGATCCACCGGCACCGCGAGGGGCCTCAACAACGTTGTTGAGGCCCCTGCGATCGTTCCGCTCGATCGGCCCTGTCCTCGGTCAGGGTCTTCCAGACCTGACGGGGGGCCTGATGCCGTCAGCCCGTCGAGCGCGGGGAGCGGACGGCGTCATCCACCGACCCCGCGGGTCAGCCGCTGACGCCGGCGAACAGGTTCCCGTACCCGAGGAACCCGTAGATCGTGGTGTTCGCGGGAGCCTCGTCGGAACACCATCCCCCGTCGGGGCCCGCCACGATCGTGCTCGTCTGCCCGTACTCGTTTCCGCCCGGTGTGGCGTAGGCGGAACCGTTCACCGGTGACCGGGGAACAGCGGAGATGTTCCGGAAACGGATCATCTTCGTCCCGGTACTCGTGTTCTGCAGCACCTGTACCTGGATGCCGGCGTCCAGGACGGGGTTCCCGGACCACGACCTCGGGTTCTTGGAGACGGTGACCGACCAGCCGGGGAGGCTGGCAGCCCCCGAACAGGTTCCGGACGCGTGCGCGGGAGACGTCAGCACGACGGACAACAGCGTGAAGAACAGGGCTGCGACGACGACGGCAGCACGTGGACGCATGACTTTTCCCTCCAGCGGAGATCCTGTCTGTGCAGGGACCGGGAGCTGCGGAAACAGGCCACACGTCCGTCCGACCTCGCCCGAGGCGGCCCCGGAACCGCCTCCTGCCTCGTGGGGTCGAGGTCGCGCGTATGGCATCGGATCATCACGATCCGCATCAAGCATGAACGGTACGGGCGCCCAGTGCACACAAAGCGCCACGACCAGCGCCGATAACAGCCCGCGCCCCGACGCGACATCCTTGACGCATGCCGATATCGGCATATGATGCTGGCGTGGCGCGAGCAGCGACGACGTCGGACGTCTTCAACGCGATCGCCGAGCCGCAGCGCAGGCAGATCCTGGTGCTGCTGCGGGCGGGGGAGCGGCCGGTGACCGAGGTGGCCCAGGAGCTGGGGATGACCCAGCCGGGGGCGTCCAAGCACCTGCGGGTGCTCCGGGAGGTCGGGCTGGTGCGGGACCGCAGGGTGGGCAAGCAGCGCATGTACGGCCTGGACGCCCGCGGGCTGCGGCCGGTCCACGAGTGGATCGGCGGGTTCGAGCGGTTCTGGAACGGGAGCTTCGACCGGCTGGATGCATACGTGCAGGACCTCAAGCAGGCAAGGCAGGAGGAGTAGCTGATGAGCGTGACGGGACGAGGAGCGCCGGCGCAGTCCGCGGCGGCCGACCGCGAGATCGTCATCTCCCGGGTCATCGACGCCCCACGGGAGCTGGTGTTCGAGGCGTTCACCGCGGTCCGGCACCTGTCGCGGTGGTGGGGGCCGGAAGGTTTCACCACCACCACGCGGGCGTTCGAGTTCCGCGTCGGCGGGGAGTGGGAGTTCGTGATGCACGGCCCGGACGGGACGGACTACCAGGAGTGGATCTCCTGGACCGAGATCGCCCCGCCGGAGCGGATCGCGCTGCTGCACGGTGAGCGGCGCGGCGACCCGAACGCCTTCGAGTCGGTTCTGACGTTCGAGCCCGCCGGTGTGGCGACCCGGATCGAGATGCGCACGCTGTTCCCCACCAAGGAGCTGCGCGACGAGGCGGTCGAGAAGTACCACGCGATCGAGGGCGGCCAGCAGACCCTGGGCAACCTGGCTGCGTACGTCACCGAGATCGTTCGGAAGGGAGCGCGGCGCTGATGGCCGGGAAGGTGTTCTTCAGCGTTTCGATGTCGCTGGACGGGTTCATCGCGCCCGGGTCCGCCGAGGAGCTGATGGGGCAGCAGTGGATGGAACTGCAGCAGTGGGCCTTCCCGCTGCGTTTCTTCCGGGAGAACCTGAAGCTCGGTGAGGGCGGTGAGGAGGGCCGTGACAACGACATCGCGCGGGAGACGTTCGAGCGCACCGGCGCGAGTGTCATGGGCAAGCGCATGTTCGATGCCGGCGAGCACGCGTGGCCGGCGGAGGCGCCGTTCCACACGCCGGTCTTCGTCCTGACGCACGAGAGGCGTGACCCCTGGGAACGGCCGGGCGGGACCACCTTCCACTTCGTCAACGACGGCATCAAGCCCGCGCTAGACCAGGCCCGCGAGGCCGCCGGCGACCGGGATGTCCGCATCGCGGGCGGCGGCGCAACGATCCTGGAGTATGTGAACGCCGGCCTGGTCGACGAGTTCACGATCGCGCTCTCACCCGTGCTGTTCGGCTCCGGAATCCGCCTGTTCGAGGGCGTGGACGCGGGCCGCGTCGCCCTGGAGCCGGTTCGCGCGGAGCCTTCCCCGCGGGTGACGCACCTGACGTACGCAGTCCGGGAGCGGTGACCTGCTGCGTACCGTGAACGACCGGGGATACGTCGACGCGCGAGCCCGGAACATCGCCGCAACGCCACACCGCGCCCGGACACCAGATGCGAAGATCAGCGGTACCGGAGCCGCCGCCGCGGTGGGGCGGAGACGCCAACTCGTCTGGAGATCGCATGACCGAGACGACCCCCGGCGACAGCCCGATGGACTTCATTGCTGATCACACCCGCCGCTATCTCGACAGCGACGGTGCCGATGGGCACCTCTGGTACGGCATCGACGGCTCGTTCACCCAGGGAGCCCCGACGCTGCTGTTGACGACGCGGGGCCGTCGCAGCGGGAAGCCGCGCCGCACACCCCTGATCTACGGCCGGGACGGGAACGACTACGTCATCGTCGCTTCGAAGGCCGGCTTTCCCGAGCATCCGCTGTGGTATCTGAACCTGCTCGCCCATCCGGAGGCCGAGCTGCAGGTCGAGGCGGAACGGTTCCCAGCGAATGCACGCGTGGCGGAGCCCGCCGAGAAAGCCCGCCTGTGGCTTGTGATGACGGCGCTCTGGCCGGAGTACGACGCGTACCAGAGCCGTACGGATCGCGACATCCCGATCGTGCTACTCGAACGGAGCTGAGCTGAGCCGGGGGCGGGGTCCGGGGGACGCCTCGACATCAGCCGTCCGGATACCGCGACCTCCGGGCCCGTCAGAGGACCGAGACAGTCGATTGGTCTGTCGCAGTCAGTCGCAGACCAGGCAGTCCGGCGACGCGATCGACGTCCGCGGCATCCGATCGGCGGCCAGTTCTCGCGACAGTCTGGTGGGGGCGCGATGTGCCGGGCTGTCGCGGTAGTGGGCCGACCAGTTCGTGACCACGTCCTACCAGGTCCTTCCGGCCCGGACCGGGGCGCACTGGGTAAACCCGAAGATCTTGCTCACGCGGGCGCTCGCGGGAGGCGAGCCGCTGGGGCGCGGCAGCTTCCCAGAGATCTGGAAGTACGCTTCTTAGAAGTACAGTTCTAGCTTGCCGGTGAGCGGTGGTGGCGGATGTGATCGAGAAGCCTGCGCACGTGTTCGATCGCGACTTCGAGTGGGGCCACCTGGCGCGCTTCGCGGCCCGTGCGGGCGGGCCCGCGCAGCTGGGGGTGGTCAGCGGGCGGCGGCGGCAGGGCAAGACGTTCCTGCTGGAGGCACTGGCGCGGCAGACCGGTGGGCTCTACTTCGGTGCGACCGAGGCGACCGAGACCGAGTCGAGGGCGCTGTTCGCCGAGGCGCTCGCGGAGGCGACCCGGCTGCCGGCGCCGCTGCGGTTCGCAACCTGGGACGAGGCCGTTCGGTACCTGTTCTCGGTCGGTGCGACCCTGCCGGGTCCAGTGGTGATCGACGAGTTCCCCTACCTGAGCGCGGCGTCGCCGGCGCTGCCGTCGATCCTGCAGCGGGAGCTCGACCGCGCCGCATCGGCAGCACAGCGGGGCGAGCCGGGACTGTCCCTGTTGCTGTGCGGCTCGGCGCTGTCGGTGATGGGACGCCTGCTGGCCGGCAGCGCGCCGCTGCGCGGCCGGGCGAACCTGGAAATCGTGGTCCACCCGTTCGAGTACCCGCTGGCGGCCCGGTTCTGGGGCATCACGGATCCGCGGCTGGCGGTCGCACAGCACGCCGTCGTCGGCGGCACCCCGGCGTATCGCAGGTTCGTCAACGACGACGTCCCCGCCGGTCCGGGCGACTTCGACGACTGGGTGTTGCGCACGGTTCTCAACCCGGGCAGCCCGCTGTTCCGAGAGGCCCGCTACCTCCTCGACGAGGAGGCCGGCGTCCGGGATACGGCGATGTACCACTCGGTGCTCGCGGCTGTCGCCGGTGGTTCCAACACCCGCGGCGGCATCGCGAGCTACGTCGGCCGGAAGGCCACCGACATCTCCCACCATCTGGGTGTCCTGGAGGACTGTGGGCTGCTGCGCAGGGAGGAGGACCTGTTCCGCCAGGGCCGTGCGGTGTATCGGATCGCCGAGCCGCTGATCGTCTTCTACCAGGTCGTCATGAGGCCCCGCTGGGGATTCCTGGAGAGTGGGCGGGCCGCCGCGGTCTGGCGTGACGCCCGTCCTCGCTTCTCCGCGCAGGTCCTCGGCCCCCATTTCGAGCAGCTCTGTCGCGACCACGCGGCCTTCGCCCCGCCCGAGCTGTTCGGTGAGCTTCCCGGCGAGGTCGGTGCCGGCGTCGTCGCCGACCCCGAGCGCAGGACCCAGATCCAGATCGACGTGGCCGTGCTGGCCCCACAGGTGCCTGGCGAGCCGCGCCGCGTCCTGTCCCTCGGCGAGGCGAAATGGGGCGATGTCATGGGTTCCCGCCACGTCGACCGACTCCGCCGTGCCCGCGACCTGCTCGCCGCCCGCGGCTACGACACCCGCGACACGACCCTGACCTGCTACAGCGGCGCTGGCTTCGACCCGTCCGTCACAGCTTCCACGGCCGACCGCACCGCGGCCATCACTCTCGACCAGCTCTACGAGGTGCCTTCGCCGTCTCACGGAGCGTGACGCATGTGCGTCTCCTTGGTGCTTATCAGCGCTGCCGGGAGTAACAACGCGGTGTAGGTCACTGGCATCCGTGCACCTCATGATTCAGCGACAGCTCAGCGGGATCAGGCGGACTCCGGAGGGGTGAAGCTGTCGGTACCTGGTCGTACGGTGCGGCTGTGACCGTCAGGGTGATTACACGATGGCTGGCGACTCGGCTGGCGATTCCGCCGTTCCCGCCGTTCCCGCTGGTCCGCCGCCAGCGGCATCGGGCCAGGGTCCGGCCGCGGCACCGCCCGGGGCGCGAAAGCCGCTGCCAGCCCAGGTGCCGGGTCCGGTGGTCGCGATGGGCCCGCGGGCGCGCCGGGTGAGGCCCGAACAGCTCAGCGCCGCGCAGGCCCGCCGGCTCGCGCTCGCCGTCCAGGGCTTCGGGCGGCCCCGGCCCGTCGCGCTGCCCGGGCGCCGCCACCTGCGCGGGCTGCTGGACCGCGTCGGCCTCCTCCAGATCGATTCGGTGAACGTGCTGGCCAGGTCGCACTACCTGCCGGGCTGGTCGCGCCTCGGGCCGTACTCGCGGGCCGCTCTCGACGACTACGTCCACCGGGAGCGCCGCGCCTTCGAGTACTGGGCGCACGAGGCGTCCGTGGTGCCGGTCGCCTGGCAGCCGCTGCTGCGGTGGCGAGCCGAGGCGGCCCTGGCAGGCGAAGGGATGTGGCGAGGCGTCGCGGCCTTCGGGCGGGAACGCGCCGACTACGTCGCGGCGGCACTCGCCGAGGTGACCCGACGTGGGCCGATCAGCGCGGCCGAGTTGCCCGGCCCGGGCCGTGGCGGCGGCTCCTGGTGGGGGTGGACGGACGGCAAACGCGCGCTGGAATACCTGTTCTGGACCGGGCAGGTGTGCGCGGCCGGGCGCCGGGCGACCTTCGAGCGTGTCTACGACCTGCCCGAGCGGGTGCTGCCCGCCGACGTCCTCGCCGTGCCCACACCGGAGCCGGCCCAGGCACACCGCGCTCTGCTGCTGCACGCGGCGGACCGGCTGGGCGTGGCCACCGCCGGTGACCTCGCCGACTACTTCCGGCTCCCGGCCAGGTTGGCCCGGCCTCGACTGGCCGAGCTTGTCGAGGCGGGTGACCTGCTGCCGGTGCGGGTGGAGGGCTGGTCGTCACCGGCCTACCTGCGCCCTGGGCTCGTCATACCGCGCCGAGTCGACGCCGCCGCACTGCTGTCACCGTTCGACTCGCTGATCTGGGAGCGTTCGCGGACCAGGCGGCTGTTCGGCATGGACGTGAAGCTCGAGGTCTACACGCCGGCACCGCGCCGTCGCTACGGCTACTACGTGCTGCCGTTCCTGCTGGGTGACCGGCTCGTCGCACGGGTCGACCTGAAAGCCGACCGGGCCGCCGGTGTCCTGCGGGTTCTCGCCGCCTGGGCGCACGACCCCACCGAACCCACCGACCCCGCCGAACCCGCCGAACCCGCCGGACCCGGCGAACTCACCGAGCCGGCCGACCCGGCCGAACTCGTCGGCGGCGTGGCGGCGCCGGCGTCGGTCCCTGCGATGGCGAGCGCCCGGCCGTCGACGGCCGGCGGCCAGCCGCCGGCGGCGGTGGTGGTGGCCGAGGCGCTCGCCATCGAACTGCTCGGCATGTCGGCCTGGCTGGAACTCGGCCCGGTCGAGGTGGCCCCGCGGGGCACCCTCGCCGGCCCGCTGCGCCGCGCCCTGGCTGCGTCTGCGGCGGTCTGACCGGAGATGACCGGCTTGGTTCAGTCGCGTCGGACCGCGACGCCCTCGTAGCCGAAGCCGATGATCTCCGGGCCGATCCGGTAGTTGTCGAGGCTCTCCAACGTCAGTCCGGCCTTCGTGACGAGCTCGTCGATGGGGCGGTCTAGGTGGCAGCCGCCGAACAGCCGGCCCCAGGCCGGGGTGAGCCGTTCCTGCCAGCGGGCGACCCGCGCCCGTGGGGACCGGCCGTGCTCGGTGAAGTGCAGTGTCCCCTGGGGCCGCAGGACGCGACGGACCTCCCGCAGCGCCCGGTCGACGTCGGGGATCGTGCACAGCGTCCAGGTGACCAGCACGTGGTCGACCGAGGCGTCGGCGAGTTCCAGCCGCTGCCCATCCCGGCCGACGAACTCGACCGGTACAGGCGTCGTGGCGATTCGCCGCTGCGCGAGCCGCCGGCCGGTCGCCGCCGGCTCGACCGCCAGCAGCCGGGTGACCTGCGCCGGCAGGTGTGGCAGGTTGCGCCCCGAGCCGAAGCCGATCTCCAGTACCTCCCCGCTCAGCCCGGCGGCCGCCCGGGCCCGTGCCGGGTCGACCATCCGTCCGAGCACCACGTCGATGATTCGCGGCAGCACCTGATCGTCGTAGAGTCCCACACCCGCTCCTTACCCGGATCGCCGTCGGCGGGATCAGTGTTCATGTGGTAACAGCATGCGGCGGGCAATATGCGGATGTATATGCGGACAAAGCCTCACGGCTCGCTTTGCGCGCGGTCGACGCGCGCGGCCTACGCGCCTGGAGTTACGGTTGTTCCTGTCCGAATTAGGTTGTGAAGAACCAGGCGAAGGAGGGAGTGTTATGGCTCGATTGTCCGAGCAGCTGGCCGACCTGGCCATGCGTGCCAAGAGAGCCGAGGATGCCGCGGACGCGGCTGAGAAGCAGGCCCGCGCGGAGCTGGCGACCAGAGTCGATCAGGCTCGTGTTAATGCCGAGCGACACGCGAGCGGGCTTCGCGAGAAGGTCGACGAGGCTGGCCGGGAGGCCTCGGGCCGTTGGAGCGAGATCCAGGGCCGTTGGAAGGACCACGTGAGCGGCATGCGCGCCGAGGCCCAGGAGAAGAAGGCTGAGATCGGCGCCGACCGCGCCGAGCGGCGAGCGGAAATCTGCGAGGACGACGCTCTCTATGCGATCGACTTCGCGATGGCGGCGGTGGAGGAAGCCGAGTTCGCCGTGCTCGACGCGACCCTCGCCCGTGCCGACGCCGAAGCCGCTCGGGTCGGGTAGTCGCGGTCGATTCGATACCCGGACCAACGGGACAGATGTCCGGCGGGCAGGTGACACGGAGATCGGGCCGGTGCTCGCGTCTGTCAGATGACCGGTTCCGGCACGGCGCGTGCCGTTCGTACAACTCCCGGAGCGCGTTGAGATCGCCGTCGCCGACCCTGGCCAGCAGTGGCCGCATCGCTCCCGACGTCCGTCATGACCTGACTGCCGCGCCAGCGCCCCGAAAAAGACTCAGGACCACCGAATCAGGTCGGGCGGTCCGTCGACGAGCCCGGGGGAGCCGCCCGTTCGGGCCCGGAGGGCCGAGGCCTGGTCGACGAGGACGTCGAAGCCGGCGGGCGGGCGGCCGAGCAGGGTGGCGACGTCGTCGGTGGCTCTGTCGTACCTGTTCTGCCGGTGCAGCCGGGCCATGGTGGCGATGTGGTCGCGCAGGTGGGGGGAGAGGCCGAGGGGGTCGAGATCCACCGTCAGCCACTGCTCGTAGGGCACGTCGACGTAGGTCACGACGCGCCCGAGCAGGTGGGACAACTCGGCGGCGATGGCGTTCATGTCCCGCGACGCGGCGCCGGTCAGTTCGTAGACCCGGCCGATGTGCCGCGGTGGGTCGATCAACACCTCGGTGACCACCTCGGCCACGTCGCCCGCGGCAACCGGAGAGGTGCGCCCGTCGCCGAACGGGAGCCTGATCATTGCGTCCCGTCGGATCGACGCCGCGGCGAGCATGCTGAACAGCGGGTTCTCCATGAACACCGTCGGCCGGACATGGGTGACCGGCAGCCCCGACCAGTCCAGGACGTGCTCGGCGAGCCAGTGCAGCCGCTGCTGCCGGGACTCGGCGGTGCTGGTGAGACCCATCTGCGAGACGGTCATCTGCGACATGTTGACCAGAAGTTCGAGTGGGCCCGCCTCGCGTGCGACCGCCGCCACCGTGGCCGCCGCCTCCACGTAGTCGGCTGACACACCCATCCCGAAGTACATCCGCCGGCAACCGTCGATGGCGGCCGCGACGTCGGGGGCGCGGGTGAGATCACCGACGACGACCGTCACGCCGGGCAGCCCGCGCAGCGCCTGGGCCCGATGGTCGTCGTGATGCACCAGGGCGCGTACCGGCATCCGCCGGGCGGACAGCAGCTCGACCACCCTCCGGCCGACCCCGCCGACTCCGCCGCCGGCACCGGTCACCAGGATCCGAGGAAACTCCGACACGACCGTCTCCCGTCCTGTTCGTCGCCCCCGTCGTCCGCGTGGGGCCACCGAGGATCCGGGGCAGGCGCGTGCCGCGTGCTGTAGGAGGACGGGGCGACCTCCCGCCTGGAGTGTGGCCTTCCGCGACCGGATCGGCACCATCCCTGACCGTGCGCGGGCCAGTGGGAGCAATGCAGGTATCCCTTTTTGTCGTCGGCTCGGAGTCGCGGAATCAATGGTGTGGGATGCGGGTCGGTGACGTATTCCCGACATTGCGCACCTCGCTTCTGCCGGTCATGGTTATCGCCATGTCGGAGGCTTTCTCCTCGTGGAGCCCCTTCGGGGTGGTCAGCCATGTCGTGCTGGCCGGCCCCGCACTCGCATTGTTCTTCCTGGGGCTGAAACTGATGGTCCTGCGGTTGCGGGTCGCGTTGTGGTTCCGCCTCCGCTGGGGGCCGCCCCCGTCGCAGATCGCGCCGCCGGAGCCTTCCATGAACACCGATGGCGGCGAGGGCCCGGACGCGCGCGAACGGGAGGAGCGGCTGGAGGCGGAACTCGCCCGGCAAAGAGCCGAATGGAGGGCCAGGTTCTGGGGACCGGCGGTCGCGGCGACCATCCTGGACCTGGCCCACCGGGGCTACCTCCACATCTCGCGGGACGCCCGACATGGTCTGCTCGTCCAGCGGACAGCCAAGCCCGTCGAAGAACCGCTGGTCAGGCACGAGACCACCGTGCTCGACCTCATCAGCGCGGAGACGGCGACCGGCCCGCTTCCCGCCGACGTCCTGCTCACCGAGGCTCAGCCCGACGGGGAGAAATGGCACGACTGGGTGACGGCCGACGCACTGCGCCGGCCACGGCAGTACCAGCGGCTGGTCACGAAGCTCTGGGTGGCATCCGCGCTGTTCGGGCTGACCTACGCGATGATCAACGGTCTGATCGAGGCGGACTTCTGGGACGCCCCCGAGGTCCGCACCGAGGAGACAGTGAACTCGCCCTATCAGGCGTGGTTCATCGGGTTCTTCTCGGGTGCGCTGCTGACCGCGGTGGTGACCGGCGTTTTCTACGCCTGGACGAGCGGGTGGCGCCGCTCGCTCCACCACGCACAGCTGAAGCGGACGACGAGAGCGATCGACGCCGAACCCGCGCTGGCGACAGCCACCGCGGACGAGATCGAGCGATTCGGGATCGCACTCGTGTACGCCGCCGCGCTCGGCCGCGCTCCCGCCGCGGTCGCTCCCTTCACCCGCGCCGCCGCGTCCAGCACAGGATCCTGGACCTCCCGCGGCGGCACACCCCGGTTCGTCACCATCGACCAGCCAGCGACATCGACATCCCCCGACGTCGACATCGCTGGCTCCGAGACCGTGGTCGGCCACGTGCTGCGTTCGTGGACCGACTCGTCCGGAATGTGGGTTGCCCTTGACGACGGCCGCGGCGACCGGACACCCGCCCGCCCGATCGGCGACCTCGTCGGCCCCCTGCCGAGACGCCACGCCCGGGTACGCCTGACGCGCCACGGCGGCCAGACCACCTGGGCGGTGAGCACCCTCGAACACGCCCCCGGACCACCGGTGGCCTGGGTGGCACTCCGCGACGTCCTGTCCATCGCCGAACTGGAGCGCCTGCTACCCGGGGGCAAGGCCAAGAGCAACGGCTGGGGGCGATGGGTGGTCCGTCACCCTCAGTCGCCGACCGTGCTGATCAGGGTCAGCCTGTGGGCGAGTCGGCGCCCGCCGGGCAGGCTCCTTCTGGCGCTGGGCGGCCGGCGCCAGAAGGAGCCTGCCCGGCACCAGCCCACACCCGGCACGGCGGACGTCGCGGGCCGCCACCATGCCGTCGTCCGCGTCGGGGACGTCACCGCTCTCGTGCTGGCCATCGATCGGCACAGGACGGATCGACAGGACACGATCGCCGCCCTGGTCTGGCTCATCGCCGCCCGGCTCGGCGCTCCCGTCGGCGATCCTCCGCCGGCCCTCACCGGCCCCGCCGGCGCCGAGGAGGATCGGCCATCGGCAGCATCGCCTTCGTAGCCATTTCACCCGGCGCTGGTCAGCCGGGCCGCTGGCCGTGACCGGCGGCTGCTCGGAGAAGTGGCATGAGGATGACGTCGACGATGGACCGCAGGGCGGCGTCGGACGGTGTCCCCGTCACGAGTATCTCGTGGCGGACGAGGTCGATCGGGAGTGCCAGCAGACGGCTGGGCAGGGGCGCGTCGCCGAGCTCGCCGCGTTGCCGCGCGTGGTCGACGATCGGCTGGACCAGCTGGGTGCCACGGGCCACCAGCAGCTCCCGCAACGACTCGGCGGCTGAGGGCGGCAGCTCGGCCATCAGAGTGAGCAGCACGGAGCGGTCGCTGGCGTCGACGACCGTTCGGACCTGATCCAGCAGCGCCAGCAGGTCGCCGGCGAGACTCCCGGTGTCGGGCGACACGATTGTCGTCGAGTTCGCTCGCACGGTGGCCGCGGCGACCATCTCGGCCTTGGTCGGCCAGCGGCGGTAGAGCACGGGCTTGCTGGTCTCGGCGCGTACCGCGACGCCCTCGAAGGTGAGTCCCGCGTAGCCGTGCTCGGCGAGCTCGGCGGTGACCGCTTCGAGGATCGCCTGCTCCAGGGCCTCGCCACGTCGTCGGGTTGTCTTCGTCACAGCCCTATAGGATACGCTACGTTTCTAAATTAAGATACGATCCGTTTCTTATGGGGAGGCGTCCCATGGCCAGCACTCCACCTGCCGCGACCGTTGACCGCCAGCCCGGGTCGGAGACCGCCCCCGCCATGAGCGCCTCAGCCTCGGTATCAGTACGCAAGATCGTCACGGTTGTCCTTGGGTTGACCGCCCTCCTGGCCGTGCTGCTGCTCGCGTTCGGGCTCCCGGCGTCCAACACCGGGGCGCACGGCGTCCCGATCGGCGTCGTCGCCGACGGCGCCGGGGCCGCCGGGGCCGAGCAGGCCGCAGAGCAGCTCCACGGCTTCACCGTGACCCGGTACGACACCGCCGCCGCGGCCCGGACCGCGATCCTCCACCGTGACATCTACGGCGCCCTCGACCTCAGCTCGGGTGGCACGGTGCGGGTGCAGGTCGCCTCGGCATCGAGCTACTCCGCCGCCCAGTTGGTTGAGCAGGCGGCCGGCGCCATAGCCTCGTCGCGGGGGGCGACCACGACGGTCGAGGATGTCCGGCCCTTCCCGGCTGGCGACACGCATGGAGCCGGCCTCTCGGCTGGCGCCCTGCCGATGGCGCTGGGTGGCTGGATCGGCGCGGTCGTCATCATGCTCCTCATCCAGGCGCCGGGCCGCCGCGTCGCCGCTGCTCTCAGCCTCGCGGTCGCGGGCGGTTTCGCGCTCACCGCGGTCATCCGGTTCGTAATCGGGACCTTCGACACCAACTATCTGATCACCTCGGCGGGCGCAGTGCTCGGCCTGGCCGCCACGGCCATGACCGTCCTCGGGCTGCGCAACCTGCTCAACGGACTCGGTCTCGGGATCGCCGCCATCGCTCTCGTCGTGCTCGGCAACCCGCTCTCGGGCCTGGCGAGCGCGCCCGAGATGCTGCCGAGGCCCTGGGGTGCCGTCGGCCAGTTCCTTCCGCCGGGCGCAGTCGGCACGCTGCTCCGCGACCTCGCCCTCTTCGACGGCCACGGCAGCACCCAGCCATTCCTGGTCCTGCTCGGCTGGCTCGTGGGCGGCTGCCTGTGCTTCTGGCTCGGCGTGCGCCGCAACCGCGACCAGCTTGAGTCCGAGCACCTCGAGTCCGAGATCGAGGAAGCCATCGGTGAAACCCCCGCCGTCGCATGAGCAGTGTCGACGTACTCCGGGGGACGGCTGCTCCGATGCCAGGGCCGTTCAGGCGCCTCGGGCCATCGCGATCATGCCCTTGAGGGTGAGGTCGGCCCTGGTTCCGCCGTCGCAGAGGATGTCGGTGCCGGTGAGGTAGCCGGGTCGGTCGCTGGCGCAGAAGGCGAGTAGCTCGGCGATCTCGTCGGCCCGACCGAAGCGCTTGAGGGCGGCGTGGTCGAGGAGCTTCCCGGCGCCGCTGGCCTCCTCGAGCCGGCCCATGGCGGTGTCGAACGAGCCGGGGGAGACGGACAGGATGCGGGCGCCCTTCGCGCCGAACGCCGCAGCCTGCCGCTGGGAGTACCAGATGACGAAGTTCTTGCTGAGCGAGTAGGCCGAGCCGGGGCGGGACGCCTTCGGGCCTCGGCTCGCGGCCGCGACGATCTTCCTTGTGAACCTCTCGACGTCCACATCGGCCAGCTTGTAGG
>NZ_ADGX01000073.1 GCF_000177675.1 Parafrankia sp. EUN1f | reverse complement strand
CGGTTCTCAGGTCCGCCCGCCGACCCGCCCGCGGGTCCGCCCACCCGCGCCGGCCGGCGCGGCGCGACCGCGCGCCCGACGGCCAAGCCGACGATCGCGGCGAGAGCGGCCAGCAGCAGCCGCAGGACGGCACCCAGCTGCGCCAGCAGGCTTCCCACCCAGGCGCCGATGCGGGTCGCCAGCGCGTCGGCGGCCATCGTCGCGCCGGCGAAGGCGCCGCTGGTCCAGCCGACCCCGCCCACCACCGCGTAGGCGATCAGCAGGATCGACGCGAACGGCGAGAACAGCCCGCCGCCGTAGTCGATGTTGCCCCGCTCACCGTAGGCGTAGAAGGCGTACAGCACCCCACCGAAGCCGGCGATCGCCGCCGAGAGCGCGAAGGCGTAGATCTTCGCGCCGACGACGCTGATCCCGAGGGCGGCCGCCGCACGCTCGTTCGTCCGGACGGCTATCAGCCGCCGGCCCGCCCGCCCACGCCGCAGGTTCGCGACGAGGAGCGCCAGCACGGTGAAGGCCAGCAGCGACAGGGTGGCGAAACCACGCGGGTCGGTGACCTTGTCCAGGTGGACGCCGAGGAGGGTGACGTCGCCGACCTCGGTGCCCTCCAGTCTGGAGAGGTCACCGAACAGGTCACCGAGCGGGCTCGGTGGCGCCGGCGAGTGGTACCCGCGCTGGAACAGCAGGGCGTCCACCGCGGCGCCGAGGCCGAGGGTGACGACGGCGAGCTGCAGGCCCCGAGTCCGCAGCGCCGGCAGCGCGAACAGCACCCCGACGAGCGCCGTCCCGGCGACCCCGACGACGAGCGCCGCCTCCAGCGGCCACCCCTGCACCGCCACGAGTCTCCCGGCGATCAGGGCCGCCGTCCCGGAGAAGGCGAGCTGGGCGAGGGAGAGCTGGCCGGTGAAGCCGACCAGCACCACCACCGAAAGGATGATCATGGCCCAGATGGCGTTCGCGTTCAGCGCGTTCACCCAGGGCACCGGCAGCAGCCACCAGATGCAGCCGAGCGCGCCGGCCACCGCGACACCCAGCGCCCGCCAGTACACCCGGCCGCTGCCCAGCGACGGATGACGCTCGGCGACATGCCCGCGGTCGGGAATCCCGCGCCCGCGCACCGCCAGATAGAACACGATCACCGCCAGCGGAACGGCCCGGTCCACACCCCGCCAGACGGGATGGTCCGCCACCAGGTGAACCTGCAGCTCCAGCTCCACCGCGGCGAGCGCCACCGCGCCGACGAGCACCGCCGGCAGCGATCTGAACCGGGCGACCAGCGCGACGGCCAGGCCCGGCACGATCAGCAGCATCAGCCCACCGGCCGACAGCGGGTTCTGCAGCGGCGCCAGCAGCACACCGCCGAGCCCGGCCAGCGCGGACCCGGCGAGCCAGGCCCAGCTCGCCACGGCGTCCGGCGACCAGCCCAGGGTCGCCGCGGCCCGCGCGTTCTCCGTCACCGCGGTCGCCGCGAGCCCGAGCGTGGTGAACCGGAACACCGCCCACAGCCCCGCCACCACCACGACCACCACCGCGAGGCGGGTGAAGACGTCCACACCCACCGCGGTGTCGAACAACGTCACCTTGGACGTCGGCAGGACTGTCGGCGAGTTCCGCACGTCGCTGCCGTACATCAGCGTCAGCGACGACTGGATGACGATGAGCAGTCCGAGCGTGGCCATCAGGCGCAGCACGGCCGTCGCCTGACGCATCGGGCGGAGCACCAGCTGCTGGAAGGCGACCCCGATGGCCATCGTGGAGCCGACGGCGAGCAGCGCCGCCAGCGCCCGCGGCAGCCCCCAGACGCTGCTTGCGCCGTGGAACGCGTAGGCGGACCAGGCCAGCAGCGCACCCTGCGCCATGTTCAGGACACCGGCGCCCCGCTGCACCACCACGACGCCGGTGGCGACCAGCGCGTAAAGGGCACCGGTGCCCAGGCTCAACAGGACGTAGCCCATGACGTCGTTCACGGCCACCACCTCGCATCACACCGGTGGCCGGTGTCTGCCTGCGCTCAAGGAGGGCCACGAGCGCCTCCGGACATGGCCCACGAATCGCGACGTGGACCCACCTGATCGACGCGAACAACCCTGATCACGGATCACGGTGACAGCTGGGAACGTATGGTCACAAAGACCTGCTCGGCAAGCAAACCACCCACAATTTGCGATCTCCGGCCCCGCCCGGCCCGATTCGCGGGCCTGTGGTCAGGACCTTCGGCTCGACGCCGACACCGCGATCGGACCCACGCCACATCCGCCGGAGGCCCCGCGCACACCTGTCGGTGGCACCACGGCCGGGTACCTGATCACCTCCGCACCCGGAGGATCACCTGGGTGACCCGAAGACCTGCGTCCAGTAGACGCCGTACTCGCCGCCCTCGACCCGGCCGACGCCGAGCTGACGAACCTGCGGCCGCAGGATGTTCGCCCGGTGCCCCGGGCTGTCCATCCAGCCGGCGACGACCTCGCGTGCCGTCCGCTGACCGGCGGCGATGTTCTCGGCGACCACCGAGTAGTCGTAACCGGCGGCCCGGACGCGGTCGGCCACGCTGATCCCCTCCGGGGTGTCGTGGGCGAAGAAGCCGCGGGCGGCCATGTCCGCGCTGTGCCGGGCGGCCGCCGCGGCCAGCCGGGGCTCGGCGGTCAGCGCGGCCAGCCCCGCCCGGGCGCGTTCGGCGTTGGTGAGCGCCAGCACCTCGGCGAGGACGTCCCCCGGTGCCGCGGGCGGCGGAACCGGCGCCGACCGCCCGAAAGCGGGAACCGGCACCGACCGCCCGGAAGCGGGCACCGGGGGTGAGTCGTCCACGTCGACGCCGAAGTCGCGGGCGAGGCCGGCCAGCCCGTCCGCGTACCCGGCGCCAAGCGCCCGCAGCTTCCAGCCCGGCCCGCGCCGGTAGATCTCGGCGATCTGCAGGACCGTCTGGGTGCCGAGCGGCGGCGGGCGCAGGGTGGCGACGGTGCGGCCGGCGGCGCTGACAGTCGCCTGCGGCGTGGGCAGCCGGCCGAAGGGCGTGACACCGTCCGCCGGGCTGGCCACGAGCACGACCCGCTCTGCACCGGGACGCAGCCGGCCCAGATCGAGCTCGATGGCCGGCGAGCCCGGCGTGGCGCGCAGCATGACGCCTGGTGCCGACCGCTGGTTGTAGAAGACCATGTCCCGATCGCCGGACACCCGCCCGTCCGGCCCGAGCACGAGCGCCGAGAGATCGAAGGGGCCCGGCAGCTCCATGGAGATCACGGTGCCGGACAGCTCGGTGTTGGCTCCGGACACGAGCTCCGCCATCTGGCCTCCCGCTCCTCGGTGCCGCCGCACCGCCCGCACCGCCGCACCGCACCGCCCATCCGGGCCAGGGCCCGCACCGGTTACAACGAGTGGCCGGGCCCGAGGTTCCCCAGGCGCAACCCGGCCAGGTCAGACCACCGTCAGACCACCCGACCGCGCAGGACGACCAGCTCGGGAGCGCGCAGCACGCGGACGTCGGCGGTGGGGTCGGCCGGGTACACCACGAGATCGGCCGAGGCGCCCTCGTCCAGGCCCGGTCGGCCCAGCCAGCGGCGGGCGTCCCAGCAGGCCGCACCGAGCGCCGCGCGGGGCGGGAGCCCGGCGGCGACGAGCTCCGCGACCTCGTCGGCGACCAGGCCGTGGGGCAGCGAGCCGCCCGCGTCCGTGCCGACGTAGATCGGGATGCCCGCCTCGAACGCCCCGGCGACCGTGTCGTACCGGCGGGCGTGCAGGTCACGCATGTGCCGGGCGTAGGCGGGGAACTTCGCCGCGGCACCGGCGGCGATCTGGGGGAAGGTCGCGATGTTCACCAGGGTCGGCACGATCGCGATGCCGCGCTGGGCGAACAGCCCGATGGTCTCGTCGGTCAGCCCGGTCGCGTGTTCGACGCAGTCGATGCCGGCGAGGGCGAGATCGACCAGCGAGCTCTCGGCGAAACAGTGCGCGGTGACCCGGGCTCCGGCCGCGTGGGCGGTGTCGATGGCCGCACGGGCCGATTCCGCCGGCCAGCAGGGCGCCAGGTCACCCTGGGCCCGGTCGATCCAGTCGCCGACCAGCTTGACCCAGCCGTCCCCGCGGCGGACCTGCTCGGCGACCTCGGCCGCGAGATCGTCCGGCTCCACCTCGGCGGCGTAGCCGCGCAGGTAACGCTTCGGGCGGGCGATGTGCCGGCCGGCGCGGATCAGCCTCGGCAGCTCCGGTCGCTCGTCGATCCACCGGGTATCCGACGGTGATCCCGCGTCGCGCAGCAGCAGGGCGCCGCTGGCCCGGTCGGCGAGGATCTGCTCCTCGGCGGTCCGGGCGTCGGTGGCACCGGTGGAGACGAGCCCGACATGGCAGTGGGCGTCGACCAGGCCGGGAACGGCCCAGCCCGAAAGGGTCCGGACGTCCCGCGCGGCGGCGCCGACCGGCGCGGTGAAGGTCACCCGCCCGTCGACGACCCAGACGTCGTCCCGCACGTCCTCAGGCCCGACGAGAACCCGCCCGGTGATCCGCAGTGTCGGAGTGGTGGTCACGCCACCATCCTCCGCCAGGCCGTGGGACGTCTGGCCGCCGTGCCGACGCCGACGCCGACGCGGGCGACAGCGGCGGCCCGGGCACCCACCGATCAGATGTCGAGCGACGACTCGATGGTGCGCAGCCGGTGCCGGGCCATCGCGAGGTTGGCGCGTGGCTTGTCGAGGACCAGGTAGAGGAACAGCCCCCGCCCGGTGTGGCTCTGCAGCAGGCGGATCAGGTGGTACTGCCGCCCGAGGGTGATCAGGATGTCCTCGACGGTGTCGGCGAGCCCAAGGCTCTCCATCGTCCGTATCTTCGCCCGGATCAGATCGGTGTTGCCGGCGGCGGCCACCTCCAGGTCGAAGGTGTGGCTGCTGCCGAGCGTGCCGAGAGTCATCCCGCTGGTGAAGTCCACCAGCGCGACCCCGATGGCGCCCTCGGTGGCCATCGCCTCCTTGAGAGCTACGTCGACGCTGTTCACAGTTCCTCCCGCACGAGTCTCCCGAGCGTTCGGAGCGTCACGCTCCGAGAGCTCCCACGAGCTTTCCGTGTGCGCCGGCGCGGCCACCGCCACCGTCGACCGCCCGGCCCTGGTGTTCTCGGCCCGTCTGCGCATCCCGGCCCACAGGCCGATGCGCTCGGCCCGATCGCCGAGCACGGTCACGGCCACACACCTACCTTCGGGTGCACGAACCCGTCACTCACCGACAAAAGCTCCGATCCCGGCAACGCTAGCCAGCTCGGGATCAGCCGCGCGCGACAATGATCACAACGAAGCGAAAAATCTCACTGTATGGCGCAGATCCGCGACGGTCCGACCGTCGCCCGGTCAGCCCGGCAGCAGATCGGTTCCAGGCGGGAGGGTTCCGGCCGCGGCCGTGCTCTTCAGGTAGGCGCGCAGACTGCGCCGCAGCTCACGGGCCGCCTGCGGCGGCTCGACATCGCGCCGGTGCGCGAGCCCGATCGTCCGGTGCAGGCCCGGCGGGGCGAACGAGGTGCTGCGCAGCCGCTGCCGCCGGGCGACCATGCTCGGGATGACGGCCGCGCCCAGACCGGCCTCGACGAAGCCGACGACCGCGTCCATCTCCCCGCCCTCGATGGAGAACGTCGGCTCGAACCCGCCCAGCCGGCAGGCCCCGACGGTGAACTCCCGCAGGTCGTAGCCGCGGCGGAACATCACCAGTGGCCGCCCGCGCAGGTCGCCCACCCGCAGCTGGCCGTCCCGTGCGGGTGGCGGCGAGTTCTCCGAGGTGACCAGGACGAGGTCCTCACGCAGCAGCGGAGTCGTCGACAGCGCCGGGTCCGAGCTGTGCAGCGGCAGGATGATCAGGGCGAGGTCCAGATGCCCTTGTGCGAGGTTGCGGACGAGGTCGCGGGAGCCGCCCTCCTCGACGATCAGCCGGATACCGGGGTACTCCCGGTGGAAGGCGTACAGCACCTCGGGCAGGAAACCGGTGCACAGACTGGGAGTCGCGCCCAGCCGGACGGTGCCGGTACGCAGGTCCAGCAGCTCCTGCACCTGGCGGCGGGCCGTCTCGGTGTCGGCGAGGATCCGACGTGCCAGCGGCAGCAGGGTCTCACCCGCCACCGTCAGTGTGATGTTCCCCCTCATTCGGTTGAAGAGTGGACTTCCCAGCTCCTGTTCCAGGGCACGGATCTGTTGCGAGAGGGAGGGCTGCGCCACGTGCTCGCGCTCTGCCGCATGAGTGAAATGCCTGGTCTCGGCGACGGCGACGAAATACGCAAGCTGATGAAGCTGCACACCTAAGAGTAGCCGAGGATAGGCAGAAGCTATCGAGCTCAGGTCCATCATGTCTTGGACCACTCGGGAACTTATCCCTAGGGTTCGCAGCGTGGCTGTAACGAACGACGCGCGGCCTACGTCCCCCGTAGGCATCTTCTGGCGGTCGACCATCGGCAAGAAGGCCGTGATGGCCGTCACCGGGGCAGTGATGCTGCTCTATCTACTCGTCCACATGCTCGGGAACCTGAAGATCTTCTACGGTCGTGAGAGCTTCGACGAGTACGCGCACTGGCTGCGCTCGATCGGCGTCCCCGCGCTCCACGGAGCCTGGTTCCTGTGGCTCATGCGGGCCGTCCTGACGGTGGCAGTCGTGCTGCACGCGACGTCGGCCTACCAGCTCAGCCGGCGCGACCTCAAGGCCCGGCCGCAGAAGTACTCGCACCGGCAGCGCCTCGAGGCCAGCTACGCCGTGAACACGATGCGGTATGGCGGCATCATCATCGCCCTGTTCATCATTTACCACCTCCTCGACTTCACGGCTCTGACGCTGAACCGCAACGGAGTCGAAGGCGCCGCATACGACAACGTGGTGTCCAGCTTCTCTGTGTGGTGGGTCACACTTTTCTACATCATCGCCATGCTAGCGCTCGGACTTCACATCCATCACGGATTCTGGAGCGCTGCTCGTACCCTCGGCGTGCACAGCGCGGCCCGGGAGAAGAACCTGAAGATCGGCGCGACCGTCCTGGCGGTTCTCATCGCGGCGGGCTTCATGGTCGTTCCCATCGCCGTGCTGGCCGGATTGGTGGACTGAGATGCCTGAGACGACGTCTCTCGGCTCCGGTGGCAGCGCCTACTGGACGGTTGGCGACGACATCGCCGACACCGCGGCACCCGACGGCCCGATCGAGACCCGCTGGGACCGCCGCAAGTTCTCCGCCAAGCTGGTCAACCCCGCCAACCGCCGCAAGCACACCGTGATCGTGGTGGGCACCGGCCTCGCCGGCGGCGCGGCCGGCGCGACGCTGGCCGAGCAGGGTTACAACGTCATCCAGTTCTGCTTCCAGGACTCGCCCCGGCGCGCGCACTCGATCGCCGCGCAGGGCGGCATCAACGCGGCGAAGAACTACCGCAACGACGGCGACTCCGTCTACCGGCTGTTCTACGACACGGTCAAGGGTGGCGACTTCCGCGCCCGCGAGTCGAACGTCTACCGCCTCGCCCAGATCTCGACGCAGATCATCGACCAGTGCGTCGCCCAGGGCGTGCCGTTCGCCCGCGAGTACTCCGGCCTGCTCGACACCCGCTCCTTCGGTGGTGTGCAGGTCCAGCGCACCTTCTACGCGCGGGGCCAGACAGGCCAGCAGCTGCTGATCGGTGCCTACCAGGCGCTGTCGCGCCAGATCGACGCCGGCGCCGTGGAGATGCATCCGCGCACCGAGATGCTCGACCTGATCGTGATCGACGGCAGGGCCCGCGGCATCGTCGCCCGCGACCTGGTCACCGGCAAGATCACTCCGTACCTGGCGGACGCGGTCGTGCTCGCCACCGGCGGCTACGGCAACGTCTTCTTCCTCTCCACGAACGCCAAGGGCTCCAACACGACGGCGACGTGGCGGGCGCACCGGCGCGGCGCGCTGTTCGCCAACCCGTGCTACACGCAGATCCACCCGACCTGCATCCCCCGTTCCGGGGAGTACCAGGGCAAGCTCACGCTGATGAGCGAGTCGCTGCGTAACGACGGCCGCATCTGGGTGCCCAAGCAGAAGGGCGACACCCGCTCGCCCGACCAGATCCCCGAGGCCGAGCGCGACTACTACCTGGAGCGGATCTACCCGGCCTTCGGCAACCTGGTCCCGCGTGACATCGCGTCGCGTGCGGCGAAGTACCAGTGCGACGACGGCCGCGGTGTCGGCCCGGGTGGCCTCGGCGTGTATCTCGACTTCGCCGACGCCATCAAGCGCATGGGCGAGGACAAGGTCCGCGAGAAGTACGGCAACCTGTTCGAGATGTACGAGCGGATCACCGGCGAGGACCCGTACAAGGTCCCGATGCGGATCTACCCGGCCGTCCACTACACGATGGGCGGGCTGTGGGTCGACTACGACCTGCAGAGCTCCATCCCCGGCCTGTTCGTCGTCGGCGAGGCCAACTTCTCCGACCACGGCGCGAACCGCCTCGGCGCCAGCGCCCTCATGCAGGGCCTGGCCGACGGCTACTTCGTGCTGCCGCCCATGCTCGGCAACTACATCGCCAGCACCAAGCTCGGCTCGGTCAGCCTGGACGACCCCGCGGTGACGTCCGTCATCGGCGAGGTCACCGGCCGGCTCGGCCGCCTGCTGGAGATCAACGGCGACCGCACCCCCGACTCGTTCCACCGCGAGCTCGGCGAGCTCATCTGGGACGAGTGCGGCATGGGCCGCACCGAGGCGGGCCTGCGCAAGGCACTCGCCCGCATCCCGGAGCTGCGCGAGGAGTTCTGGCGGCGGGTGAAGGTGCCGGGCGACTCCGGCGAGCTGAACCAGTCCCTGGAGAAGGCGAACCGGATCGCGGACTTCCTCGAGTTCGGCGAGCTGCTGTGCATCGACGCCCTGCACCGCGCCGAGTCCTGCGGTGGGCACTTCCGTGAGGAGAGCCAGACCCCGGACGGCGAGGCACTGCGCGACGACGAGCACTTCGCGTACGCGGCGGCGTGGGAGTACACGGGCGGGGCCCCGGTGCTGCACCGGGAACCGCTCCAGTTCGACTACGTCCACCTGGCCCAGCGCAACTACTCGTGATCCTCACTGCCGGCCGTCGCCCGGCCGCCCCCGTCGGGGCGGTGCGGTGGCGGCCGGCTCCGGGGGCACCCACTCCGGGGGCCACTCCGGGGGCACCAGCCGCCTGTGCATCCGCCCCTGCCCCTGTTTCCTGCCATCCGCTTTCCACAGCGCCGCAGGCGGCGCGATCACGGACGTCCGCACGCCGCGCGACGAGCCACACAGCACTCGAAGGAGCCCCGACCGTGAACCTCACCCTTCGGATCTGGCGGCAGCGCGGCCCGGAGGACCGCGGTGCCATGGTCACCTACGAGCTGGCAGACGTCAGCCCGGACATGTCGTTCCTTGAGATGCTCGACGTGCTCAACGAGCGGCTCATCCTCGAGGGCGAAGACCCGGTGGCCTTCGACCACGACTGCCGCGAGGGCATCTGCGGCATGTGCGGCATGGTCATCAACGGCCAGGCGCACGGCCCGCGGGACCGGACGACCACCTGTCAGCTCCACATGCGCGAGTTCGCCGACGGCGACGTCATCGACGTCGAGCCGTGGCGCGCGGCCGCCTTCCCGGTGATGCGCGACCTGGTCGTCGACCGTTCCGGTTTCGACCGGATCATCGGATCGGGCGGTTACATCTCGGTCGTCACCGGCAGCGCCCCCGAGGCGCACTCGACGCCGGTGCCGAAGCCGATCGCCGACGCCGCGTTCGACAACGCGACCTGCATCGGCTGCGGTGCCTGCGTGGCGGCCTGCCCGAACGGCTCGGCGATGCTGTTCACCTCGGCCAAGGTCACCCACCTCAACCTCCTGCCGCAGGGCGCGCCGGAGCGCGAGAGCCGGGTGCGCGACATGGTCGCGCAGATGGACGAAGAGGGCTTCGGCGGGTGCACGAACACCGGCGAGTGCACCGTCGCCTGCCCGAAGGGCATTCCGCTGACCAGCATCGGCAACCTCAACCGCGAGTACCTGCGGGCCCTGACCAAGCGGTAGCCAGCCGCACCCGCGGTCGCACCCGCACAACCCCGCCCACGGGCGGCGGCCGGCACGCTCCATGCCCGTCGCCACCTGTGGGCGGGCCCTTTTGGGCCAGCTCACCCGGCCCGGACGGCTGAACCGCCCGCGCGGGGGAACATCTGGGGCGTGGACCCTCGTCCCGCGTCTGGTTTGTCTGTTGATCCGCGCCCGGATCAGGTGGCGGTCGTCGGTGCCGGCATAGTCGGCCTCTGCACGGCCTGGTACCTGCAGGAACGCGGTGTGGGCGTCACGGTCCTCGAACGTGACCGGGTGACACCCGGTCCGGTGCAGGGCGGCGCCGGTGCGTCCTGGGGCAGTGCCGGATGGCTCACTCCGGGCCTGGCCACCCCGCTGCCCGAACCGGCGGTGCTGAGATACGGACTGCGGACGTTCCTGCGCCCGGACTCCCCCGTGTTCCTGCCGCCCGCCGCCGACCCCGTCCTCGCCCGCTTCCTCACCGGGTTCGTCCGGCACAGCACCCAGGCCCGCTGGCGCCGGGCGATGCGCGCCCTCTCGCCGCTCACCCGGCGCAGCCTGGAAGCCTTCGACGAGCTCGCCGCCGGCGGGGTCGCGGCACCGACCAGGGCAGCAGCCCCGTTCCTGGCCTGTTTTCAGGACCGGGTCGGCGCCGAGGCGTTCCTCACCGAGCTCGACGAGGTGCGCCACTGCGGCCAGCCCGTCGACGCCGAGGAGCTCGACCCGCTGACGGCCCGGGACCTGGCACCGCTGCTGTCCGACCAGATCACCGACGTGGTCCAGATCCACGGCCAGCGTTACTGCGATCCCGGCCGGTTCGTGGCCGCGCTCGCCGACGCCGTGCGCGAGCGCGGTGCGGTCATCCGGGAAGGCATCGCCGTCGACAAGGTCATCGACCTGGGCTCCCGGGTGGTGCTCACCATGGCCGACCACGCCAGCCCTCCGGTGCGGTTCGACGCCGTGGTGCTGGCGGGCGGCGCCTGGCTGTCGCCACTGGCGACCCGGTTCGGCGTGCGGACAGTCGTGCAGGCCGGGCGCGGCTACAGCTTCAGTGTGGCGGTGAAGGAGCCGCCCACCGGGCCGCTCTACTTCCCCGGCTCCCGGGTGGCGTGCACACCGATCGGCGCCGAGCTGCGAGTCGCCGGAATGATGGAGTTCCGCCGACCGGACGCACCGCCCGACCCACGCCGGATCGACGCGATCGTCACGGCCGCGCGCAGGTTGCTACGCGGTGTCGATCTCGATACCCGCGCCCTGGAGTGGGTGGGGCCGCGGCCATGCACACCGGACGGGCTCCCGCTCATCGGGCCGACGCTCTCGCCGCGGGTACATGTGGCCGGGGGGCACGGCATGTGGGGCCTCACCCTGGGACCGATCACCGGCCGGCTGGTGGCGGAGGCGCTCGTCGACGGGCGTCTACCCGCCGAGCTGGCTCCGTTCGATCCGCTGCGCCGCGGTTCCCGCTGATGGTCACTGACCGGCGACGGCCGGCATGGCGACGGGCCGCCCGCGCTCTACGCGGGCGGCCCGTGCCTTTCATGGGTGGCACCGGATGCACCGTGATCAACCAACGGTTCCGGTTCTCCTGACCACGGCCCGTGGCTGCGTGTCTGCGCCACGGCTGCGGACGATCGTCCTCAGTCGCCGGGTTGGATCATTCCACCCTGGGGATGTGGTCTCAGTCCCCCAGCTGGTTGTCCGTCCAGGTCAGCCCTGCACCCGGCCGGCCAGCCGACGACGCCGGGCGGCAACCCGGAGCAGGACACCGCCGCCGAGCAGCGCGATCGCGATCGACATCATCGCGCCGGTCTCGACACCGGTGAAGGGCAGCGCACCCGCACCCGTGCCCACGCCGGCCCCGCCGACACCAGCGCCACCGACGCCCACGCCGACGACTCCACCAGCGATGATGCAGTCACCGTCCCGGCGCCGGTCCTTGTCGTTGAACCGGTCGTCCTTGTCGTTGAACCGGTCGTCCTTGTCGTTGAACCGGTCGTCCTTGTCGTTGAACCGGTCGTGCTTGTCGTTGAACCGGTCGTCCTTGTCACCGTCGGCCAGCGGAGTGACCACCGGGGCGGCAAGGCCGTTACGGTGCACGCGGTCCCTGTCGTTGAAGTCCTTGTCGTTGCGGATGTTCTTGTCGTCGAAGTCCTTGCCGCGGTCCTTGTCGCGGTCCTTGTCGAAGTCCCTGTTGCGGTCCTTGTCGAACCCGTCACCGAAGCAGGAACCGTTCCCGTCCCGGAACCGGTCCTTGTCGTTCCGGTCCAGGCCCCAGCGGACCCAGTCGCTGATCAGGTCAGCCGCCACGATCGGGTCGATACCACCCTGACCGAAACCGATGACGGTGATCTTGGCGGTGACGACCCGGGTCTTCCACCCCGGATGAACGACGGCCGCGAGCCCGTCCGGCGACTCGGTCGCGCTGTCCACGGCGGCCGGTGGCTGGACGTCGTCGGTGGCCGGTGGAACGTCCACCGCCGGGCCGCCCACGGCCGGGCCGCCGAACGGGGCACTGTCGAAGGGCAGATCGTCCTCCGGCGCCGTGGCCGCGTCGTCGAACCCCTCGTCGAACCCGTCGTCGCCCGGGTCAGCGAACGTGTCGCCGCCGGCCGCGTCGAAGGACTCGTCGTCGGCACCCGGGCCGACCGTCGGAGGCCCGCCAGCCAGCCCCACACCGGAGAGGATGTGGGTGCCCGCGGTGGTGGGCGTGACCACCTGGCTGAAGCGCCCGGATCCGTTCACGGGGGCCGTGATCGTGGTGACCCCGTCGATCTGAATGTTGACAGATGTGTTCGGCCGGAATCCACATCCACTGAAGGTCGTGTTCTCACCCAACAGGAGAAGGGATTTGGTGACATGACCTTCCCCGCTGTCCCCAGAACAGGAGACAGGTGGGTAGGGCTTGTCCTTGTCATCGAATGCCGTCGCCGGAGAAGCCGGCAGCGCGGCGAGCGCCAGCCCGCCGCCCGCTACCAGCGCGACGCCGAGAGTTCGGAACTTCATTCAGATACTCTCCCTGCGGGTGATCAGTGCAAGCAGTCGGATGATTGACTACGGGGAGAGTACAGAGAGTCACTCTCAGTGTCTACGACCTGGAGCCATCATCCAGTAACTGTGCGTGACCATGCCCGCTCGACCGGGAGTCCCTCTACCACGAGGAGTTCAGGAACCGTCAGAGGCTGACTACGGAGAGTCAGAACAGGTCCGGCGGAAGGTTCCAGCACCCGGACCCGCAGCGTCCGGGTCTGCTCGCGGTCAACCGTCAGATAGCTCGACAGAACTGGGCGTCCCTTCTCCTCCCCCACCGCCAGCGAGATCGGCTTCCCATCCAGGCTGGCATCGACGAGCGCGCTCCCGCGCCCGGTATAGAGGGAGATCCAGATGTTGTTCTGCGCCCCTTCATTACGCCAGCCGGGGATGTCGACGTCTCCGCGGTTGCGGACGTAATCGCTGAGACCCTCCGGGGCGGCGTTCGTCAGCGAAACAGTGATCGTCGCAAGTCCGGCTCCGTCCGGCCGGCGGTCGATGCGGTATTCGGTACTACGCCGTAGCCAGAAGTCGAGCTTGCTCGCCGACGCGTTCTGGGTCACCACTCCCAGGAAAGGGCCGGGAACATCCAGCAGCGCCCCGCCGAGTGCGGTCGCCGAAAGCGTCGCCTCTTCCTCGGCGTGGTTACTTGACACCAGCAGGCGCCCTTCGTCCGCAGCGCGCGCCAACGCCCGGAGGAGTTTCGCGGTGTCGCCCGCCGAACCCCCACCGGTAATCACGGCCTGATAGACGGCTTCCCCGACCGAGGCGAAGAACTCGTCGCGCCGGTCGAGATCGTCGATCTGCGCATAGACCCGGGACTCGACCAGTTCGACCAGCTGATCCGCCCGCACCGTTCGGCCGTCCGGCAGGACCGCCGGGCCGGTCACAGCCAGCAGGTAGGCCAGGGTCGTCGGGTCGAGGCTGATCGTCCCGTCCACCGTCTCACCGGTGCCGGCGCGGTAGAGCGCGGAGTAGAGCTGCCCCGCCGTCGGATAGTCCGGCGTCAGGTTCGCGTTCGCCCACACCCGGGCCGGCCAGAACTGGCCGTAGCGGGTCGCGAACTCCGCGGGCAGGTCCATGGCCGGTAGCCGCTGTGTCGGACCGCCCGGCAGGTTCCCGTTACCCGAGATGTCGTCGAGCTCCAGCCGGCCACGGGTTGCCGTCAGTACGCCGAACCCGCCGATGATGCCGCCGTTCGCACGTGACTCCGCCGGGTTCTGCACAATCAGCAGGTAGCGGCGCTGCCCGCTTGCGCCGAGCAGGTCCGGGCCCAGCCGGGTGGCGAGCACCAGGGTGTCCAGGACGCCGTGCAGCTTCTCACCGGTCGCGACCGCTTCGCTCCGGGCCGCGTTGATGCCCAGCTGACCACCGAGGCTGTCGCAGGGCGACACCCGCCGCACCGCGGTCTCGAACGAGGTGACCGCCACGCGCGCCCGCTCGGCGGGAACCCGGGCCGAGGCCAGCGCGGTCACGTTGATCGCGGTACCCGACCGCAGGGTGCTGGGGTCCAACCGGTCCCCCAGCTCGACGACCGGCCCCAGCGCGTTCGTCGCCACCCCGTCCAGCGCGGCGGCGAGCGCCGCGCTGGAACGCAGCGGGCAACCCGCGAACGGGAGATGCCCGGCCAGCGACCACAGCGGGTCGGACGTCAGCGACCGGGCCGAGCTCGTCCGCGCGACGATCTCGTCCATTGTTCGGCGCAGGTCCGCCGCCCCGGGGACAGCGCCGCCCGAAAGCGCGGCCTGCAGCCCGGTGATCTGGGCCCGGGCGGCCTCCAGCTGCGACCGGGCGAGCAGCCCGCGCACACCGACCCAGACACCGGCCGACACCACGACGGCAAGCAGGGCAGCGGCCACGATGAACCGTCGCCGCGGGTGCTGCAGTCGGCCCCGGCCGCCTCTCGGGCGTCCGGGGCCGTCCCCTCCCACCGGTTCGCCCGCTGGCCGTGCCGTCTCCCACACCGGTAGCGCCGTCCGCACCGTCGGCGGTGCCGACGGTGCGGACGGCTGTTCTGCTCCCCCCGTCGGCCGCTCCGTCACCGGCCCGCCGGGTGGTCCGGATTGTCAGCCGTGCCGTAGGCCAGCGGTGCCGTGGGTTCATCCGGTTGCCGTTGCGCGGCGATCTCGACCGCCGAGGAATCCTCGGCGCTCACCTGATCCGTCCCCTCCGCCGACGACGACGTCGCTGACTGTGTGGACGGCTCCGGGGCCGAACGCGGCATTGATCGGGAGCCTCGACGGCCGCCGAGCCGGCTGTCAGCCTCGACCGCGGCCCTGGTCGCCGCCTTGCGCGCGGCCGCCGTCGGCTTGGCGGCGCGGCCGTCGGCCACCCGGCCGTCAGCCACCCGGCCGTCAGCCACCCGGGTGCCGGACGGCCTGCCGTCGGACGGCCTGCCGTCGGACGACGACGCGCCCGCCGCGGAGGTGGCCTGGGCCCGGCCCTGGGCCGGGATGGCGGGCGACGACTCGTTCGGGAAGCCTGCCTCCCCGCGGGAACGCAGGTGCCGAGGATGCGGGGCATAGGTTTCGTAGCTGCCGTAGTAGTGAGAGTTCGCGCCCTTCGTCGGCATCATCGTGAGCACGGTGCCGAGCAGGTTCGCGTCCACTGCCCGCAGCGCCCCGACCGCCCGGCGGAGCTGCTCGCGGCGCGTCCGGCCCGTACGGGCGACGAGCAGCGCACCGTCCACACGGGTGGCCAGCACGGCGGCGTCCGTCACCGGCAGCAGGGGCGGCGTGTCGATCAGGACGATGTCGAAGCGGCTGTCGAGAACCTCGAGCAGCTCTGCCATGTTGCGCGAGCCGAGCAGCTCACTCGGGTTCGGCGGGACGGGGCCGCTGGGCAGAATCTCGACCCGTCCGTCACCGACCCGGCCCTCGCCCCAGGGCTGGAGCACGTCGTCCAGCTCCGCGGCGCCGATCAGCACCGACGTCAGCCCCGCCGCGGACTCGATTCCCAGGTACTCACCGAAGGACGGTCGCCTCAGGTCTCCTTCGACCAGGCACACGCGCGCCCCGCCCTGGGCGAGGGCGATCGCGAGGTTGCAGACGGTCGTGCTCTTGCCCTCCTGCGCGACCGAGCTGGTCACCAGGATCGACCGCGGGCCGGTGTCGATGTTGACGAACTGCAGGTTGGTGCGGAGCTGGCGGAAAGCCTCCGCGCGCCGCGAGTGAGGACTGAGGTGAACGATCAACGGGTGGCGGCCGGCATCCGAGTCGTAGCCGATCATGCCGAGGGTCGCGGCGCCCGTGATCACGCTCGCGTCGGAGTCCCCGCCGATGCTGGTGTCGAGACGGTGCCGGCCGATGCCGGCGGCAATCCCGACGATCATGCCCAGGAAGAGGCCGATGACCACGTTGCGGACGGGCTGCGGAGAGATCGGTGCGGTCGGCGCCTTGGCTCGTTCCCACACCCGCACATGCACCGACGGCGGCTCGTCCTCGGCCGGCCGTTCGATCCGCTCGACCGCGGCGGAGAAGGCCTCGCCGACACTGTCCGCGATCGACTTCGCCCGCTGGGGGTCGGCGTCGCGCACGACCGCCCGCAGCAGGACGGTGTCCGGAACGGCCTGTGCCTCGATCCGCGCACGCAGGTCGGCGGGGCTTTCCGCCAGGTGGAGCCGGGCGATCACATCACTCGCGACCCGCTCACTGGCGACGAGGTTGGCGTACGACTTCACCCGTTGCTGCGAGAGTAGCCCGCCCTGGTACGCGCTGGCTGCGTTCACGGCCTCGTCGGACGACGAGACCACCATCGTCACCGAGGCCGCGTACATCTTCGTCTGACGCCAGCTGGCCGCTGCCGCGAGCAGACCGCCCAGCAGCACACACGCCAGCACAAGCAACCAACTTCGACGCAGGACGTGCACATATTCGCGCAGTTCCACTCGTCGACCGCCTTCCCGGGAAGCTCATCCGAACACTCACCGTGACACTCAGCAAACGCAACTTACCAATTGGTAGCCGGTCATTTACCCACAGCGACAGTTACTCTGTGGACTCATGTGGAGACGTACAGTAGACGGGCCGCGTCACGGTCTGTGGACGACAGGCCTGGCACAGCGCGTGTCGCGGCTCAATCTCCGTCAACGTGTCGGCCTGCAGATCGCCCTGGACGTCTGCTCGCTGGCATTCGGCCTCATCGCGGCACAGGTCGGACGGCTCGACCTGGATCCGGCCGCACTCGCGGACCCCGACTTCTGGGTCATTCTCTTTCTCGCGGTGTGTCTGCTGCACTTCCTGGGCACCGCGCTGCACCTTTACCTCGGCCGGTACCGGTTCGGCGGATTCGACGAGATTCTGGGCATTGTGATCGCGGTTGCACTCACCGTGGCCGGAGTACTGGTCGTGGTTCTCGCATTCGGTTCACCACGCCCGATTCCACTGAGCGTCCCGCCGCTGGGTGGCGCGGTGACCCTGGTGCTGATGTTCGGTATCCGCTATCTGTGGCGGCGGATCGAGGAGCGGCTGCGCCGACCGTCACCGGAGGCCGCCGAGCCGGTGATCGTCTTCGGCGTCGGCGACGGAGGTCAGCTGGTGATCGCCGCGATGCTGCGCACACCCGACAGCCCCTACCTGCCGGTGGCGCTGCTCGACGACGACCCCAGCACCTGGAACCTGCGGCTCTCCGGGGTCCGGGTCCGCGGCGGGAGGGAGGCCATCCCCGCCGTCGCCGCGGCGACGGCGGCCCGCACGCTGCTCGTGGCGATCCCGAGCGCCGACGCCGCCCTGCTGCGGGAGATCAGCACGCTCGCCGAGTCGGCCGGGCTCGCCGTGAAGGTGCTCCCCCGGGTCGTCGACCTGATCGACGGCACCGTCGGTGTCGGTGACATCCGTGACCTGGACCTCGCCGACCTGCTCGGGCGCCGCCAGGTCCAGACCGATATGACGGCCGCCAGGGCGTACCTGGCCGGCCGGCGAGTGCTCGTGACCGGCGCGGGCGGATCGATCGGTTCCGAGCTGTGCCGACAGATCCATGCGTTCGACCCGGCAGAGCTGATCATGTTGGACCGCGACGAGTCCGCGCTGCGCGCGGTCCAGCTCTCCCTGCACGGCCGGGCGATGCTCGACGACGACTCCACTGTTCTCGCCGACATCCGGGACGCCGATCTGATCACCAGCCTGTTCGAGCGGCGTCGACCGGAGGTCGTCTTCCACGCGGCGGCCCTCAAGCATCTGCCCTTGCTGGAGCGCTTTCCCGGAGAATCCGTCAAGACGAACCTCTGGGGAACGCTGAACGTTCTCGAGGCCGCGGCGGCCAGCGGGGTGCTGCGGCTCGTCAACATCTCGACCGACAAGGCCGCGAACCCGGGAAGCGTGCTCGGCTACTCGAAACGGGTCACCGAGCGGCTGACCGCGCACATCGCCGCACGGGCCACCGGCGTGCTGGTCAGCGTCCGCTTCGGCAACGTGCTCGGCAGCAACGGATCGGTTCTGACGGTGTTCGCGGGCCAGCTCGCCGCCGGCGGGCCGCTGACCGTCACCGACCCGGAGGTCACCCGGTACTTCATGACCATCCAGGAAGCCGTCCAGCTCGTCCTGCAGGCCGCGGCGCTGGGCTCGCCCGGCGAGGCACTCGTCCTCGACATGGGGGAACCGGTCCGCATCGCGGACGTCGCCCGCCGCCTCGCGCTGCGGGCACCCAAGCCGGTCGGCATCGTGTACACCGGCCTCGGCGCGGGCGAGAAGCTACACGAGGATCTGCTCGGCGCCGGCGAGCTCGACACCCGACCGCGTCACCCGCTGATCTCGCAGGTCCCGGTGCCACCGCTGGACCCGGCGGACGCCTGGTCCGTCGACCCGTACGCCGAACCGGACGTGCTGCGCGCCACCCTCGCCCGGCTCGCCGCCAGCCACCACACCACCGACCAGCTCACCGCGGAACAGCCCGCCGCCGACCAGCCCGCCGCCGACCAGCACCGTTCCGAACCGCACGTCGCGGAGCACGGGCTCGGCATCCCGTCGCCACGGCGGCCGGTCACTCCCGAGCGGTCGGCCGCACCCGAGCCGGCGGGAGCGGGAGACGGGAGCCCGGCGCGGTAGATCGATCAGCGGCGCGGGCCGCCGACGGCACGAGTCGTGCCGGCCGCGCTCTCGTGCAGGCGGGCCCGGTGCCAGTGGGCCGTCGCGGCAAGGCTCGCACGCAGGTCCTGGCCTTCGACGGCGCCGAAAAGGGACCGCATGACGTCCGTGTTGGCGCGCGAGTGGCGGATGTCCCCGGTGCGGGGAGCACTGTGGGCGACCTCCAGCCGGCGCCCGAGGACCACCTCCAGGTGGCCGACCAGCGACAGCAGGTCCGTCCTGCTCCCGAAGGCGAGGTTGACCGGCCCGGGGTGGGTCATCCGGCGCCAGGCCGCCTCCGCGAGCAGCTCGGCGACCGCGCCCACATAGGTGAAGTCCCTGGTCTGACGTCCGTCGCCATGCACGTTCAGCGGACGGCCGCGCAGTGCCGCGTCGATGAACGACGGAATCACGGCGGCATGCGCCGCCCGGGCCGACTGGTACGGGCCGTAGACGTTGAACAGCCGCACGACCAGCACGGGGAGCCCGAAACTCGCCTGGTGGCCGAGCGCGTAGGCCTCGGCGGCCAGCTTGCTGGCCGCGTACGGGCTGCACGGCCAGGGCGGATCGGACTCTGCGCAGGGGCGGCCGTCACGGTCGCCGTAGACCGCCGACGAGGACACGATCACGGCGTGCGTCTCGCTGCGCTGCGCGACGTCGAGCACGGTGAGCGTGCCCGTCGCGTTGACATGGTGGGTGGCCAGCGGGTCGAGCAGCGATCTCTCGACGGACGGCCGCTCCGCCAGGTGCACGATGCTGGCGGCGCCGGTGCAGGCCTCCTCCATGAGCTCCCGGTCGGTGACGCTGCCCAGGACGAGCTTCACCGACAGCCCGGCCAGGTTCGACCGGGCACCGGTGCTCAGGTCGTCGACGACGACCACCTCGCAGCCGCGGGCGAGCAGCGCCCTGGTCAGGTGGGCGCCGATGAAGCCGGCACCGCCGGTCACCACAACCCTCACCGAGCCCGCCCCACCGGTTTCGCGAGTCCCACCTGCATCGTCCGGATCACTCCCTGCGAAGCGCATGGGCCCTGAGGTCAACCAGCCCCGCGCACAACTGGACACCATAAGAAGTCGACCGAACACTCATAGTAGTAGCACGACGGCATCATTCCCGAGAAGCGCATCCCGACCGGCCCGACACGTCCACCCGATGCGCACGAAGGGCATCTTCACTCGCACTCCGACTACTCAGAGTGTCTGATTGAATGAGAGCGGTCATCGCTCTACGGTCGCCCCGTGTCCGACGACCGACGCCAGCTCGTCATCGTGGGAGCCGGCGGTCACGGCCGCGAGCTCCTGGACCTCGTCGAGGCGATCAATGCCGCCGCCGCCGAGGATGTCTACCGCTTCCTGGGGTTTCTCGACGACGGCGAGGTCGACCCCGACCCACTCGCGCGGCGCGGAACCGCGGTGCTCGGCGGGCTCGACCTGCTGACCGGGCTGGAGGCCGACTACCTGATCGGTGTCGCCGCCGGTGCGTCGCGCGCACGCATCGACCGCTACGCGAGCGCCTGTGGCCGCCGCCCGGCGACCCTCGTCCACCCCCGCGCCTACCTCGGCGGCGACGTCAAACTCGGGCCCGGAACCATCGTCTGCGCGCTCGCCAGCCTCACGACCAACATCGAGACCGGCCGGCACGTGGTCGTCGACATCGGCGCCGGGGTAGCCCACGACTGCCGCCTCGGCGACTACACGACCGTCGCCTCGGGCGCCCGTCTCGGTGGCGCGGTCGAGGTGGCCCCCGAAGCCTGGGTCGGCATGCAGGCGAGCGTCGTGCGCGGCACCCGGATCGGAGCCGGTGCCGTCGTCGGCGCGGGCGCCGTCGTCACCGAGGACGTACGGCCGGGGCTCGTCGTGGCCGGCGTCCCGGCGCGCCCCATCGACGCGTCGGACGGCCGCGTCTCCGAAGCGCGCCCCCCGATCGTCTCGCCGCGAAAGCCCGAACCCGAGCCGGGCACCCCACGGGCCGATCTATGATCAACGGGTGCATCGGTGGTTCGATCTCGCAGGCGCCGACAACACCCGTGACCTCGGCGGGATGCCGACATCCAGTGGCAGGCTGACCCGCCGCGGTGTGCTCCTGCGCAGCGACACGCTGCAGGAGCTCACCCCGGCGGATGTGGTGCGGCTGCGCCAGGCCTTCGGTCTGCGCACCGTTCTCGACCTGCGGGCCGAGGAGGAGGTGGCGCACGAGGGGCGCGGGCCGTTGGAGTTCGAGAGCGTCGCCTACCACCACCTGTCGTTCCTGCCGGGCCAGTGGGTGATGCCGGGCGACCCGCGGCACGCGGCCATCGTCGTGGATCTCGACTCGGCCGCTCGGGTCGAGCGCTACCTGAGCTACCTGCGGCTGGCCGGGGACGCCGCGGCACGCGCCGTCCGCCTGCTCGCCCAGCCGACGACCGGGCCGGCGCTGTTCCACTGCGCGGCGGGCAAGGACCGCACGGGCGTGCTGGCCGCGCTCGTGCTCGACATCGTCGGGGTCGACCGGGAATCGATCATCGGCGACTACACGCTGACCAACGAACGGATCGCACTGGTCGACGCGCGGCTGGCGCGGCGCCCCTCCTACCGCCGGCCCGACAACGCGATCACGGTGGACAGTCTGAGCTGCCGCCCGGAGGTGATGCGCGGCTTCCTCGACGCCGTCGACCGGATCTGGGGCGGGCCGACGGCATGGGCGCTGCACGCCGGGGTCACCGAGGCCGACCTGCACTCGCTGCGGACCCGCCTTGTCGAGTGAGGGTGTCGTACCGCCGCGTCGACGCCGACCGGGGCGACAGGTGCCGGCGCGATGCGCACCGGTCAGACGTGCGCCGGGCAGACGTGTGTCGGGCCGCCGGCCGCCGTGCCACGGTTGTAACCCGAAAGTTCCCGACCACGCGGACACATCGCCGAGGCGGAACCGACAATGAGGGGCATGATCCGGCGCGCACCTGTCCCCGCGGTTCTGGTCACCGTCATCGTGATCTCCCTGCTCTCGGGCTGCAGCCACATCTTCGACCGGTCCTTCGAGGACGTGCCCGCCGACCTCGTTCCGGTTTTCCAGGCCGCCGCCGCCACCTACGGAGTGCTGACGGCGGCCCAGCTCGCCGCCCAGGCCAGGGTGGAGAGCAGCTTCGACCCGCGCGCCGTGTCACACGCCGGGGCCCGCGGAATGATGCAGTTCCTGCCCACGACCTGGGCGCAGTTCGGCGTCGACGGCAGCGGTGACGGGCTGGCCGATCCGCTGGAACCACGGGACGCGATCCCGTCCGCCGCGAACTACGAGGCCCACCTCGCCAAGTCCCTGGCAGATCTTCCCGGCGACCGCATCTCGCTGATCCTCGCCGCCTACAACGCCGGCCCGGTCGCCGTCCGCACCGCGGGGGGCATCCCGGACTTCGACGAGACCCGGGCCTACGTCGCGCGGGTGCATGACTGGGCAGCCACTTACTCCGACCAGCTCTGAGGGCATGTCATCCTGGATGTCGTGGCGGTCGACAAGGCAGGCGAGGTAGGCGAGGCGTCCCCGGGCGGCAGGCTCGACCTGGACCCGGCCGGCGCGCTCGACCTCGACCCGGCCGCCGACCTCGACCCCGCCGCCGGCGGGCGGGCCGACGAACCGCCGGCGGAGCCGCCGCTGCTGCCGCCGTCGCTCTCCCCCGCGACCTCGGCATCCTTCTCCTCGTCCACGCCGGTGTCGTCCACCGCGGGCCCTGGTCACGTGACCACACCGGCCTGGCATCCCGACGGCGACGGCGGTGACGGCAGCAGCGCGGCGGGCGGCGCGCGGCGCGCGGCGGCCGCCACCGCCGGTGGGCCGGCGCACGCCCGCGGGACGACCGACGAGGTGATCCGACGGGTCGAGCGGGCCAGCGGCCATCTCGCGGCCCGGGCCGCGGCCCGGATGACCGAGGTGCTCCCCTGGTATCCGGGAATGTCTGCGCGTCACCGCGCTGACATCCAGCTGGTCGTGCAGGCCGGGATCTCCTCCTTCGTGGCCTGGTGCCGGCGCCCCGAGCATGCCCGGGAGCTGTCCGGCGACGTCTTCCGGGTGGCGCCCCGCGAGCTGGTCCGCGCGGTCACCTTCCGCCGCCTCGTGGACCTGGTGCGGGTCGCCGTCGAGGCGATCGAGGTGGAGGTGCCCGCCCTCGCCGGGCCGGAGCACGAGCAGTACCTGCTCGCGGACGTCCTGCGTTACTCCAGGGACATCGCCTTCGCCGGCGCGGTGGTCTACGCGCGGGCCGCCGAGGAACGCGGGGCCTGGGACGCACGGCTCGAGGCCCTGGTCGTCGACCAGGTCGTGCGCGGCGATGTCGACCGCAGCCTTCCGTCCCGGGCCGCGGCGGTCGGCTGGCGCAACCCACCGGCGGTCACCGTCGTGGTCGGTCCGGCACCGCCGACGTCCCCGGAGGCCGCGGTGGACGAGGTCCACCGGCGAGCGCGGGCCGCCGGGCTCGAAGTGCTCGCCGGTGTGCACCACAACCGGCTCGTGATGGTGGTCGGCGGGGCCTTCGGCCCGGCCGGCGGAGAATCCCACGCCGCCTCCGCCGCGGCGGGCGGTTCGGGAGCCGGCCCGGCGGACGGCGCAGCCGGCGGCTCGGGCACCTCGGGCGCCTCGGGTGGTGGCGCCGGCCACGGCGGCGCCGAGACCGCACTCGACGCCGGCCGGGCCCTGCTGCCGTCGTGCGGCCCCGGCCCGGTGGTGGTCGGACCGATCGCCGCGGATCTCACCGGAGCCCCGGACTGCGCCCGCGCGGCGCTCGCCGCCGCGGATGTCGTCGGCGCCTGGCCCGCCGCGCCGCGCCCGGTCTCGGCGAGCGCGTTGCTGCCCGAGCTGGCCCTGGCCGGCGATCCGGAGGCGCGCCAGAGCCTCATCAGAAAGGTGTATCTGCCGCTACAAAACGCCGGCAGCCCGCTGTTGGAGACCGCTGGCGCATACCTCGACTACGGCGCGTCGCTGGAGGCGACCGCCCGCGCCCTCTACCTTCACCCCAACACGGTGCGTTACCGACTACGCAAGGCCGCGGATCTCTGCGGGCTCGACCCGGCCGATCACCGGGAGCGATTCGTCCTGCACATCGCCCTTGTTCTCGGCCGCCTCGACGGTGCGCAACCTACAGATCGCCCCGGACCACGACCCCGTCCGTGACCGACCTACCCGGCTGGCGCCGGCGGTGCGACAACGGTCACAGCAAGCAGATTTACTGCCGGGTCACCGCATTACAACCAGGTGACCCGCGACAGGACTAACGTACCGTCAGTGCCGGCCCTTTGTAGGGCATCCACAATGAGCTGACGAGACATCGGTGACTCGTCACCAGCGACAACGACCGGCCACACGGGGTTAGGTGGATACGTGCTCGCGATCCTCGCACCGGGACAGGGTGCTCAGACGCCTGGACAGCTACGTCCATGGCTGGAGCTCGACGGCGTCGAGTCCCGGCTCCGCTGGTACTCCACCGCGGTCGGGCTGGACCTCATCGACCTCGGCTGTGAAGCAGACGCGGACACCATCAGGGACACCGCCGTCGCCCAGCCACTGATCGTCGCGAACGGCCTGCTGGCCGCCGAGCAGCTCGGCCTGCTGCCGGCATCGCCGGCCGTCGCCGCCGGCGGGCAGGCGCTGGTCGCCGGGCACAGCGTCGGCGAGATCACCGCCGCCGCGATCGCCGGGTCCCTCACCCCGGAGGCTGCCCTGCTCTTCGTCGGGCTGCGTGGCCGCGCGATGGCCGAGGCCTCGGCGCGGACGCCGACCGGCATGACCGCGCTACTCGGCGGTGACCCCGAGGAGATCGCCACCGCGGTGGAGGCGCTGGGCCTGACCGCCGCGAACCGCAACGGCGCCGGGCAGATCGTCGCCGCCGGCACCCTGGCGGATCTCACCCGGCTGGCCGACGCGCCGCCGCCCGGGGCGAAGCTGCGTCCGCTGTCGGTCGCCGGCGCGTTCCACACCCAGCACATGGCGCCCGCCCGCGACGCCCTGCGCGCCGTCGCCCCGGGAATCCAGCCCGGTACGCCGGCGCTCGGCCAGCTCTCCAACGCCGACGGCGCACTCGTCCACGACGGAGCCGACCTGGTCGCCCGGCTGGTCACCCAGGTCGCCGCGCCGGTGCGGTGGGACCTGTGCCTCGCCGCCATGCGGGAAGCCGGCGTCACCGCGGTGATCGAGCTTCCGCCCGCCGGCACGCTGGCCGGCATCGCCCGCCGTGAGCTGCGCGGAACGAAAATCGTCGCGGTGAAGACGCCGGCCGATCTCGACGCGGCCCGCGAGCTCGTCGCCGAGCACCTGCCCGCCGCCGCGGCGGTGCCCGCCCAGGCGGCCCCGCTGGTCGGGGCGAGCTCATGACCGGCGCGGGAATGCTGGGGCTCGGTACCTACCGGCCGGCCCGGCTGGTCACCAACGACGACCTCACCCGCCAGGTCGACACCTCCGACGCGTGGATCCAGACCCGGACCGGCATCGCGACGCGGCGCATCGCCGACAGCGAGGAGTCGACGGTCGTGATGGGCGCCAACGCCGCGGAGAAGGCGCTGGCCGCCGCGGGGTTGGCGGCCGCGGACATCGACGCCGTCATCGGCGCGACCTGCACCGCGCCGTCACAGATCCCGGGAACCGCGCCGCAGATCGCCGCTCGTCTCGGTGCGTCCAGCGCCGGCACCTTCGACATCAACGGCGGCTGCGCCGGTTTCTGCTACGCGGTCTCCACCGCCGCCGACATGGTGCGGGCCGGCAGTGTGCGGCACGTCCTGGTCGTCGCGACGGAAAGGCTCTCCGACTACACGGACTGGAGCGACCGCTCCACCTGCATCCTGCTGGCGGACGGCGCCGGATCGGTCGTGATCGGCCCGGCCGACGCCGACCGGATCGGCCCGGCCGTCTGGGGGCACGACGGCTCGCGGCCGGAGGCGATCCAGGTTCCCGGGCGCGGTGACAACGCCTTCCGGATGGAGGGCCCGGCGGTGTTCCGCTGGGCTATCTCGCTGGTCCCCACCCTTCGCACGGTCTGCGAACGGGCCGGAATCGCGCCCGAGGAGCTCGCCGCGATCGTGCCGCACCAGGCAAACCTGCGTATTGTCGAGGCGCTCGCCGGCGGCCTCGGCGTGCCCGACGTGCCGATCGCCCGCGATGTGGTGGACTCCGGCAACACGTCCGCAGCCAGCATCCCCCTCGCACTTGACCGGATGATGGAAGCCGGCGAGGTGGTCTCGGGAGACCCGGTACTGCTGTTCGGCTTCGGCGCCGGCCTGACCTACTGCGGGCAGGTGGTTCGATGCCCCTGAACACCATGTCCCCGGGTGCGTCGACTGCCCCCGAGCACCCGTTCCCCTGTGTCATCGCCCCCGTGACGAGGCACCGCACGCACCATCGCTGACCGGGCCGGCCCACCGCGGGCCGACCGCCAGCCACCGGCTCGACCGGTTCGCGCAAACAGCATCCCGCAACCAGGAGGAAAGCAATGTCGCAAGCGGATATCCTCGACGGCCTCGCCGCGATCCTCGAGGAAGTCGCCGGTGTCGAGCCGGCGGACGTCACCGCTGACAAGACCTTCATCGACGACCTGGACGTGGACTCGCTGTCCATGGTCGAGGTCGTGGTGGCGGCCGAGGAGAAGTTCGGCGTGAAGATTCCGGACGAGGACGTCAAGACCCTCAAGACCGTCGGTGACGCCGTCTCCTACATCCAGCGGGCGGGTGTCGCCGCGTGACACCCACCCCCAGGCAGGTCGTCGTCACCGGCCTCGGGGCAACCACTCCCCTCGGCGGCGACGTGCCGTCCACGTGGGAGGGGCTGCTCTCCGGCCGCTCCGGCGCGCGTCGCCTGACCGAGGACTGGGTCGAACAGCTCCCCGTCCAGATCGCCGCCCCGTTGGCCGTGGAGCCTCCGCTGGGGCGCGTCGAGGCGAGAACCCTCGACCGCAGCCAGCAGATGGCACTGGTGGCCGCGCGGGAGGCGTGGGCTGACGCGGGCTCGCCGGAGGTCGACTCCGAGCGGCTGGCGGTGTGCGTCGCGTCGGGGATCGGCGGCGTGCTCACTCTCCTTCACCAGCACGACGTGCTGCGGGAAAAGGGGCCGCGGCGGGTCTCCCCGCACGTCGTCCCGATGCTGATGCCGAACGGCCCGGCGAGCACGGTTGGCCTCGCGTTCGGCGCCAAGGCCGGTGTGCACGCTCCGGTCAGCGCCTGTGCCTCCGGCTCGGAGGCGATCGCGCTGGCGCTGGACATCATCCGCGCCGGGCGGGCGGACATCGTGATCGCCGGTGGCACGGAAGCGGCGATCGCCGCGCTGCCGATCGCCGGCTTCGCCCAGATGCAGGCGCTCTCCAAGCGCAACGACGCACCGGAGACCGCGTCGCGGCCGTTCGACAAGGGCCGGGACGGCTTCGTGCTCGGTGAGGGCGCGGCCGTTCTCGTGCTGGAGTCCGCGGAGCACGCCGCCGCCCGGGGAGCGCGGGTGCTCGGCACCCTCGCCGGCGCGGGTATCAGCTCGGACGCCTACCACGTGGCCGCGACGGATCCGACCGGTGCGGGTGCCGCCCGGGCGGTACGGGCAGCGCTGCGCTCGGCCTCGCTGGAGCCCACGGATGTGATCCACATCAACGCGCACGCCACGTCGACGCCGATCGGCGACGTGGCCGAGGGAGTGGGCCTGCGGCTGGCGCTGGGCGACGCCCTCGACTCGATCGCGGTGACCTCGACCAAGTCGATGACAGGTCACCTGCTCGGGGCGGCTGGCGCGCTGGAGGCCGTGGTCACGCTCCTCTCGCTGCGCGAGCGGGTCGTTCCGGCGACGCGCAACCTCGACGCGCTCGACGACGAGATCGCTCTCGACGTCGTGAGCATCGACAACCGTGAGCTCGGAACAGGCGCCGGGCTGTCGAACTCGTTCGGGTTCGGCGGGCACGACGTCTGCCTCGCCTTCACGGTGTAACAGATTCACGACGCAAGACGGATTCACGGTGTGACAGAGTTCGGCGTTTTCCCAGGCATCATGCCGGCGTACCAGCGACGGCATGATGCCTGGGAAACCCGGACACACATCTGTCACCGCGCGGTTTCACATGACAACACAGCTTTTCCGCTTACCGAGCCTTTTCCATCGTCGACTCTGAACCTGCCACGACAGCATCCGACAAACGTGAGACGGAAAAGGCTCACAGCACAGCCTCTCCGGCTCAGGCTGTAGCCGCCCTCCACAGCCCGCGGCAGCCAGGTCCATCGCTGCCATCTGCGCAGGAGCAGACTGATACCGCTCAACCTAGGAGACCTACGGTGAGTCTGTCCACCATCGATCGCACCGACCCGAGAACACCTGTCGCGCGGCTGAGCCGTTTTTTTGACCCGGATTCCCTTTCTCTGTTCGCCGCCGCCGACAGCTCGGGAGTTGTCGCCGGCCAGGGCCTTGTCGACGGAAACGAGGTCGTCGCCTTCGCGACGGACCCCACCGTCCAGGGCGGTGCGATGGGGCGGGACGGCTGCGCCCGCATCGTGCACGCGATCGAGTCGGCCGTCCGGATGCGTTGCCCCGTCATCGGGATCTGGCACTCCGGCGGCGCACGCCTCCAGGAAGGTGTGGCCTCGCTCGACGGGGTCGGCCGGGTGTTCGCGGCGACGGTCCGGGCCTCCGGTCTGGTGCCGCAGCTCTCGCTGGTGCTGGGCGCCGCGGCCGGCGGCGCGGCCTACGGCCCGGCCCTGACCGACCTGGTCATCACCGGGCCCGACGCGAAGGTGTTCGTCACCGGCCCGGACGTGGTCCGCTCGGTGACCGGCGAGCAGTGCACGGCGGACAGCCTCGGCGGGCCCGAGGTGCACTCGACCCGCAGCGGTGTGGTCCACCTAGCCTGTGACTCCGACGACGCCGCCTTCGAGAAGACCCGGGCGATCACCTCGCTGCTGGCCGACCAGGGTGCCATCGGCCACGTCCCGGAGCGCGAGCTCGGTGCGCTGCTGCCGGAGAACCCGCGCCGGGCCTACGACGTCCGCCCACTGGTGGCCGGGCTGCTCGACGACGAGGTCATCGAGCTGCACCCGAAGTGGGCCCGCAACATCGTGACGGCCCTCGGCCGCATCGGCGGGCGCACCGTCGGCGTCGTCGCGAACAACCCGCTGCGCCGCGGTGGCTGCCTCGACGCGCTGTCGGCGGAGAAGGCGTCCCGCTTCGTGCGGATGTGTGACTCCTTCGGGGTCCCGCTGGTGGTGCTCGTCGACGTTCCCGGCTACCTGCCCGGAGTGGGCCAGGAGTGGGAGGGCGTGGTCCGCCGCGGCGCGAAGCTGCTGTACGCCTTCTCCGAGTGCACCGTTCCCCGGGTCACCGTCGTGACGCGCAAGGCCTACGGCGGCGCCTACATCGCGATGAACGCCCGGTGCCTGGGCGCGACCGCCGTCTACGCCTGGCCCACCGCGCAGCTCGCGGTCATGGGAGCTGAGGCGGCCGTTGGCATCCTGCACCGCCGGCAGCTGGCCGAGGTTCCCGCGCAGCGCCGCCCGGACGTGGTGGCCGAGCTGGCCGAGGAGCACGTCCGCACGGTCGGTGGCGTCGACCGCGCCGTCGAGCTGGGTGTGGTGGACGCCGTCGTCACCCCGGGCGAGACCCGCGGCGCGGTCGCGACCGTGCTCGCCGAGGCGCTGGCCGCCGCCCGCACGGACAAGAACGTTCACGGCAACATCCCGCTGTAGCTCTGCGCTCGTCTCCGCCTCGCTGTCAGTCGCACCCGGTGTGCGGCCGACAGCGGGGCGGACGCACACCGGGTGCCGCCCCGCCCCGGCCGGTACTCCCGACTCTCGGCCGCGCCGGTAGTTGGCCGCCCAGGCTCTCGGCCGCCCCCGCCGTCGCGGGGCCGACGCAGGTCGCCTTCAGGGACCGCGGGGCGCCCCCTCCGGCGGCTCCAGGCGCTCCGCGGACGCCGAGTTCTCCGCGGACGCTGCGGGCTCCGGATGCTCGGTCTCGGTGAGACGAATCCACGTCCGCACGACGTTCCCCATCTGACGCGGGTTCATCCACAGCGCCGCGCGCGCGAAGATCGGATCCGCGTTGCGCACCAGGTCGACCCGGCCGCCCTCCGCCGCCGGCGCGATCGCCCTGACGTGCTCGAAGCTGATCGAGCCCACCCGGAACGCCTCCGCCGTCACCGGCAGGACCCGCAGCACACTCGCCACGAGCAGCGCGGCCGTCGTCGACGGGTGCACAAGCCTGCACTCCCGGCGCAGCCAGGCCGCGGCCGACCTGGTGCCGTCGCGCCGCCACAGCCCACGGCGGTCGAACTCGGCGAGCAGCCGGATCCAGCAGGCATCCGTCGCGTCGACGAGCCGCCGCATGTCGGTCACGAGCATCGCCAGCTCGCCGTCCGGCAGATTGGCTGGATCCACCGCGGCCAGGTGAGCCACCTGCTCGTCGACGTCCTTCATCGCGACCTCCTGACTCCCGCACGCCGCACGCCCGCACGCCACCGACAACGTCGTCTTCGAACGTACGTTCGATATTACCCGCCGGCGCACCCCAACACCACCCGCCTCGCCACGCACACCCGGCGCGAGACCACCACACCGGCAGCCCACCCACCCCCGCACCCCCGTCCCACCCGGCTCCGGCACCAGAAGGGGCGAGAATTTCTGTCACCGGGGACCAGGCAGCAAGATCCCGAGCTTCGGGCCGCCGCCGCCAAGCAAGATCCGAGGATCCTGGTCGCTGGGACGACCAAAATCCTCCATTCTTCGCGCGTGCGACTTCGGGTCGCCGCCGCTGCCGAGCAAGGCCTGAGGGTCGCGGTCGCCAGAACGACCGAAATCCTCAGATCTTCGAATCGCAGCGTCGGGTCGTCGATGTGAGGCCGCCAGGCCGTCGACCGTCGACCGTCGACCGTTGGCCGTCGGGTCGCCAGGTGACCGAGGGCGCCCATCCGGGCCAGAGCCGTCCGCAAAATTACTTAGCATCGCGAAATAATTTGGCGGGACGGAGGCGTTGACCGGAACGGAGGTGCACTGTATGAGACGCACGGTCACGTCGAGGGTGGTCCAGCGCGACACGGTCGGCGCACACGACACCACACGGTCACGGACCGGCACGTTCGCCGCGCTCCAGGTACCCAACTTCCGCCTCTTCCTCGGCGGTCAGGTGGTCTCACTGTGCGGCACCTGGATGCAGATGATCGCTCTCGGGTGGCTGGTCCTCTCGCTGGGCGCGTCGGGCACCGAGCTCGGCCTCGTCACCGCGGCGCAGTTCCTGCCCGTCCTGCTCTTCGGTGCCTACGGCGGCCTGATCGCCGACCGTTCGGACTCCCGCCGGCTGCTGGTCTGCACCCAGGTCTCGCTGGCCGCGCTCGCGGCCCTGCTGGGGATCCTGGATCTGACCGGCGTGGCGCGGCTGTGGATGGTCGCGGCCCTCGCGGCGGCGATCGGACTGATCACCGCGGTGGACAACCCGACCCGGCAGAGCTTCGTCCAGGAGATGGTCGGGGCTGAGCATCTACCCAACGCGGTCACGCTGAACTCGGTGACCGTGAACGCGGCCCGGGTCGTCGGTCCGGGCATCGCCGGAGTGGTGATCAGCCTGGTCGGGACCAGCGGCTGCTTCCTGCTCAACGCGGCGTCGTTCGCCGCGGTCGTCCTGGCGCTGCGCCGGATGGACGCCAGTGCGCTGGTACCCAGCAAGCCGGTGCCGCGGGCCCCCGGCCAGGTACGTTCCGGCCTCACCTATGCGATGCGGACGACCGGGCTGCGGGTCCCCCTGATCATGATGGCGGTGGTCGGCGCGCTCGCGTACGAGTTCCAGGTGGTCCTGCCGCTGGTCGCGCGCGAGACCTTCGACGGGTCGGCGGCGACCTACAGCCTGTTCACCGGCGCGATGGGCGCCGGTGCCGTGGTCGGCGGCCTGTTCGTGGCCCGGCGCCGCAGCGTCGGCATCGCCGCCCTCGCCCTTGCCTCCGGGATGTTCGGCGTGGTGCTCCTTCTCGCTGCGGCGGCTCCGACGCTGGCTCTGGAGGTCGTCGCGCTGGTCCTGGTCGGTGCGGCCAGCGTCGCCTTCATCGCGACCGGCAACGCGACCGTGCAGCTGTCGTCCGCGCCCGAGATGCGCGGCCGGGTGATGGCGCTGTGGTCCGTCGCGTTCCTGGGCTCGACGCCGGTCGGTGGACCGATCGCGGGCTGGGTGGCCCAGACCTTCGGTGCCCGTGCCGGGCTGGTGTTGGCCGGCGCCGCCGCCGTCGCCGGAGCGTTCTATGCCCTGGCCTCGCTGCGCAAGGCCGCCGACCGCACGAGGCCGGCGTTCACGGTGACGCCGGAGCGGGCCCAGACATGCCAGGTTGTGCCTGCCGGCTCCGCCACGAAGGACCCGGACGTCCCGGATGAGTCGGATGAGTCGGATGAGTCGGCGGTGAGGCTGTCCCTGGGTGTGGGGAGCGCCGGGCGTCCCGGTCCGGCCGGGCATGTCTCGGGAGCGGGCCGCTCCGTCACCGCCCTGCGGGACGTCTGACGACCGGCAGAGCTGACGACCGGCAGGGCTCACAGCGCTGACGGCTCACAGCGCTGATGGCTCACGGCGCTGACGGCCGACCTGTGGGCCGGTACCCGGGTCAGCCGTCCCGCGCCGTCAGCTCAGTTCTCGGAGGGCGACGGCATCTCCGGCAGCACCTGCGGCGCGGGCTGCCGCGCCTCACGGGCCGCCGCCTTGCCGAGCCCGGGCAGCTCCCGCGGAAGGTCCCGCTGCTGCGGGCCGCGGTGTGCCAGCGCGGCCGTGCGGTGGTAGTCCTCCACCAGGACCAGGAAGCCGGGGTCGAGGTAGCTGCTGCCGTCGATGGTCGGCCCGACCACCCCTTCCATGATCGCCTCGATGTCCTCCCCGCTGACCGTCTTGTACTTCTCCAGGGCATGGGTCATGGCCAGCACCTCACGCCGGTTCGCGGCGAGCACGGCCTCGGTGCGTTCGTAGAGCTCGCGCAGCTTGGTCTCGACCTGCTCGCCGAAGGGCCGGTCGACATCGATGGACGCCTGCCCCAGCTGACTCTCGATCATGACTGACCGGGAGGCCAGCGTCTCGCCCATCGCCGACGCGGAGATGTGGCCGGAGACGAGCAGCGTGGCGGTACGCAGGTCACCACCCACGCCGACGGTGTTGTCGCCGTCGAAGAACATGCGCTCGCCCACGAGGGAGGCCAGCGAGACCATCACCTGGGTCTCCATCTCCGACTTCCACATGAACATGCGGTCCTCGACCGCGACGTGCGCGACGAAGCCGCCGACGCCGCCGCGCCGCTCGATGGTCGCCAGGTCGATCACCCGGCCACGCTGGGTCCGGTAGGCGACCACCGCGTGGCAGGCCTCGTGCAGGGCGATGCTGTGCCGCTCACGCGCGATGTGCTCGTGGTCGTCGGCGAGGCCGTACTCCTTGATCACCCGGGCGCGGAGCATGTCCTGCCAGGTGATGACCTCCCGACCATCCTTGATGGCCTGCACGAGGGCCTCGTTGACCGTGTCCTTGATGGTGGCCCCGGTCGCCTCCGGGCTCATGATCGCCAGACGCTCGATCTGCTCGGGCGTCAGCTCGTGGCTCACCTTGGCCAGGTACCCCTCGAAGGTCCGGATGCGGCCTTCCTTGCTGGGGTAGCCGACCTTGTAGATGCGGTCGATACGACCGGGACGCAGCAGCGCCTCGTCCAGCGACTGGGGCATGTTCGTCGCCATCATGACCAGGATGCGGTATTTCGGCGGTGGCTTCGGGCGCATTCCGAGCGTGCGCCGGACGACCCGGTTGAGGAATCCGCGGGGCTTCTTCAGCCCGGACATCTCGGTCAGCAGTGCCTGCAGGGTTCCGTCGAAGTTCCCGCCGCCGCCACCCATTCCACCCATCACGAAGTTGTGCCGCTCGGTGTGGTCACGGGCGATTCGGGCCTGCGCCGAGGGGTCCAGATAGGAGAATCCGTTGCAGGCGTCGGGCGAGTGCGGGCCCACGGGCACCCCGAACGCGCTGTGCGCGGCGGAAAACGTGCCCGGCCCACCGGAGAAGACCCCGTTCCCGCGGGCGGAGGCCCCGGCGGCACCGCCGAGCTTTCCGCCGAACCCGGTGGCGAGCTGGCCTCGGTTACCAAGGGTGTCGGCCTCGTCGAAGAAGACGATCACTCCGCCGTAACGCAGCGAAAGCTTGCGGAGCCGCCGAAACAGCGACTTCACCTTCAGAATGCCGACGCCGACGAACATCGCGGAGAAGGCGCCCGGATCGACGAAGACGTAGGGTTTGCCGGTCTCGCCGGCGACCGCCTCGGCGATCAGCGTCTTCCCCGTCCCGGGCGGGCCCCACAGGAGAATGCCGCCCGGGACGTAGCCGCCCCGGTCCTCGATCTCCTCGGGGCGCTCCAGGTAGAAGACGTTCTCCCGGACCCGGCTGACCACGTGGTCCTGGCCCCAGACGTCCGAGAAGCGGGTCTTGATGTCCTCCGGGAAGTAGACCTCGACGCCGCCCTTGGACAGGAACCAGAAGATCGCGACGAACTGGCCGACCACGACGAGCATCAGCAGCACGAGCTGCAGCACGTAGGGGATCGCGTCCCACGCGGCGCCGGGCAGGCCGACCATGGCCTCGAACACGGACTGGTCGACGACCCGCGCGTAGACGAAGAGGAAGAGCGCGAAGGTCGCCACGATCTTCAGTGCACGGCTGACCCGGTACCTGTTCCAGTCGTTCAGGCGCATCAGCCGGCGCTCGGCACGACCGAAGACCTTGTCCGTCCAGAACAGGTAGTAGGCGGACGATCTTTCACCGAGGAAGATGTGGACCTGGTGGACGATCTCCAGACCGAGCAGCGCCAGGATCCACCAGCTGGACTCCGCCTGGATGCGGAACGCGTCGCCCCAGGTCATCAGCGGGTTGCCGGAGACATCCGCCGCCACCACGAACATGAACAGCGCTCCGAGCAGGAGCAGGAACTTCGCCCTGTCCCAGAACGCCGCCGGGCGGCGACGCAGCCCGGTACCGGCCGGCGAGCCTCCATCGGGCTCCGACTGATCCGGCCTGTTCGGCTGCACCGGCAGCTTCGGCTGCTTCGGCTCGGTCGCACTGCCGGTGGCGGAGGATTCTGTGCCTCGCGCCCGGTCGCCTGTGCTCATGCCTTCTGCCCTCGGTCCGTCGGCTTGATCGTGAACGAGCCCGTCACCTCGCTGATCTGCACGCCGTGCTGGGCGTAGCACAACGCCGAACAGGCCAGGACGAGCTGGTAGAGCACGGTCTGGTTCTGGTCCAGCAGGCTCGTCTGGTCGATGGTCACCAGACCGGCCGCGGTCGCGACCTGGTAGATCAGATGCACGCCGTGGACGCCGGAGTCCCGCGAGACCGACTCGTCCCGCAGCAGAAGGAAACTCGGCGCGAGCCGCGCGCCGTAGGGGTCGCGGCGCACCGCCTCCTCCTGCGCCGCGACGGCGTCGTCAACGGTCACGACGAAGTTGCGCAGGTCATTGGTGGAGACCGAACGGGCCTCCTCCGGGAGGAGATGACGAACCTGGACGAAACCCTTCGGCAACGCGGCATCCGGAACGAACAGACTCGTCTCGTCGAACTTCTCCGACGCGTCGAGCCCGACCACCCACTCCCTCGACATGAGGGTTCGCAGCATCTCCGGGCTCACATTGCGGGCATCGATTCCGAACAGCGCGGGGCCAGGCATCTCCTGATGCGTCCAGCCAGCCGGCACTTTCAGGAACGCGCCGTCTTTTTTGTTCGTCACATACTGGTAACTAGGCGAACCACATCCGGCCGCTCCGGCCAGCAGCGCCACCACCGCGGCGATGACCAGGACGGGGCCTGACCTCAGGCGCGGCCGCGGCCCGCGTCTCGGCCGGGCTGGTGGCAGTGGCCGCGGCAGGTGGCCACGACTTTTAACCTCCACGGCGATCCTCCAGCCTCGCGAGGTCGATCCCATGGTGCGGCACCGGGCCATGGATCCACATTTCCCATGACAAGTGTGACTCGTTCCGGCACAACATCACCTGGATTTCGCCGGAAAGGGTCATTGCGGATACCCTCCGCTGTCGCGGCCGACTCCTCCGTTCGCGGGCCCCGCCGGGTTCCACCCTGCGGTCCCCTCCCCGGGGGCGCCACTCGGTAACTACCCACAGTGACCACCACGGTCGACCCATCGCCGACAGGCCCACGGCAGCACTGGCACAGGCCCATGGCAGCACTGCCAACAGCGCCGCCGACAGCACTGCCGACGGCCCCGCCGACAGTCACCGACAGCTACCGGCGCCCGGCGGGGCATACCGCCATGCGACGAACAGCCACCCATGTTCCGGACAGTTGCGGCCCAGGGGGCACACTGTTGGGTATGGCCCATTACCGGCGTGGCCGCAAAGTGCCCGCGTTGCCCCCGGTGCGCAGGCACATCGTCGGCGGGCTGACCGTCGTCACCGTCTTCGTCATGGTCGGCCTGGCGGCGTGGCAGCCGATCGCGGCGCTCCCCGCGCTCGGGGTGATCGCGGTCCTGGGCATCGTCGATTTCGTGCTGGTCACGACCTCACCGGCGGCGCAGAGCCTGCCGTCGGGGCCGCTGAGCGGCAAGGAGCTCGACTGGGAGTCCGGGCTGATCGAAGCCGCCCCCGGGCTCGTCGACGCGCCTACCCAGATGCTGCCGCGGCTGGCGTTCCGCTACGCCCCGGGGCCCGACGACGCCCCCGAACCCGCGGCCGAGGACGTCCACACCATGGCCATCGACATGCGGGGCTACCTGGACGAGACCGGCGCGATACGCATGCGCTGACCGCGGCACGGCCGACGGTCACGGCACGCCGGCCGCCCAGAGCCCGACACGCGCGCCGTCACGGCTCGCCGTCTCCAGCACCATCGCCGGACGGCAGCAGCGCCAGCACCGTGTCGACGGCGGCCCGGACAGCGGACGAGTCGCCGCCGGCCCGCCCGGCCGCCAGCCCCACCAGGAACGCGGTCAGCGGAGCCGCCGGCCGGGCGACACCGTGCGCCACATCGCGGGTGAGGTCGAGAACGAGCGCGGCGTCGACGCTGTCGGGCGCGAGCCCGAGCACGGAGACCACCCGGGCCGTCCACTCGTCCAGAACGGCCTCGATCCCGCCGTCGTCCGGCCGGTTCGTGTTCGTGCTCGCCATCAGCCACCTCACCTGTCCGACACCGCGGTCGCCCGCCGCCCACCGCCCACCGCCTGCCTCCTACCGCTCGCCCGCGGCCGGCGCCTGCTCGGGGAACGGTCCCGGTCCCGGCTCCGAGACCGGGACCGGGACGGGGCTGACGGCCCAGGCCCTGGCGACGGCGAGGGCAGCCGGATCATCGCAGTCCAGGCAGACGCGCTCGGTCGCGGCGACGGTGCGCACCGACTGGCCCGCGAGCAACGACCGCACCGATCGGCCGGCCGGGTCGATCGGCAGCGCGGCTCGTAGCGTGACGGTGCGCCAGGCGGCGGCGAGGTACTGCGGCCGCTGGGCCGGGTCACTCAGCAGCGCCACCTGCGGGCCGCCGGGGCCGGTCGCCACCGCGTCCAGCAGGCCGTGAACCTCCGGGGCGCCGAGGAACGGCAGGTCCACGGCCAGCACGACGACCCGGGTGGCCGCCACGAGCCGCAGGCCGGCGGCGATCGCGGCGACCGGACCGCCACCCGGCGGGTCCTCACGGGCCCACCGGACCGGACGCGCGCCCGGTACCGGGGAGCGCTGCGGCCCGACGACCACAACCGTGCGGGCCGCCGCCACGGCGTCGAGCACCCGGTCCAGCAGACGGGCTCCGCCGACGCGCAGCACCGCCTTGTCGTCACCCATCCGCCGGGCCGCTCCGCCCGCCAGCACGAGCGCGTCCCATGGCTCGGCGTCGCCCTGAGCGCCCTGGAATCCCTGAACTCCGAGGGCTTCCTGGAATCCGGGGTCTCCGAGGGCTCCCGGGGCGAGCACGGTCATCCGCCGATCGCCGACATCGGCCGCTCCGGCTGGCGGAAGCCGGGGGCGTCGATGCCGTGGCCGGCATGCTTGCCCCAGACCGCGCGCCGCCACCGCTCCGCCAGGTCCTCGTCGTCGGCGCCCGCGCGCATCGGCCCGCGCAGATCGGACTCCTCCCGCGCGAACAGGCAGTTGCGCACCTGACCGTCGGCGGTGAGCCGAACCCGGTCGCAGGCGGCGCAGAACGGCGCCGACACCGAGCCGATCACGCCGACGGTGCCAGGGCCACCATCGACGCTGAACCGCTCGGCCGGCGCACTGCCCCGCCCGGGGACCGGCTCCAGGGAGAACTCCGCCCGCAGCAGCTCCATGATCTCGCCGGCCGTGACCATCTCCGTGCGGCGCCAGCCGTGCTGTGCGTCGAGCGGCATCTGCTCGATGAACCTCAGCTCGTATCCCAGCCGCAGGCTCCAGCGCAGCAGGTCGGCGGCCTCGTCGTCGTTCAGGCCACGGACCAGCACCGCGTTGACCTTGACGGGAGTCAGACCGGCCTCGGCCGCCGCGGCCAGGCCAGCCAGGACGTCGTCCAACCGGTCACGGCGGGTCATCCGGGCGAAGCGGTCTGAATGCAGGGTGTCCAGGGAGACGTTGACCCGGTCGAGGCCGGCGGCGGCGAGGTCGGCAGCCAGGCCACCGAGCCGCAGGCCGTTCGTCGTGAGCGAGATCTCGGGCCGGGGCGACAACGCCGACATCCGCTCGACCAGGCGCACCAGGCCGGGGCGCAGCGTGGGTTCGCCGCCGGTCAGCCGGATCTCCGTGACGCCCAGGCGGGTGACCGCGATCCCGACCAGCCGCAGCACCTCGTCGTCGGTCAGCACCTCGGCGCTCGGCAGCCAGTCGAGGCCTTCGGCGGGCATGCAGTAGGCGCAACGGAGATTGCACCTGTCGGTCAGCGACACCCGCAGGTCAGTCGCGACTCGCCCGTAGGAATCGGTTAGCCGCATTTGGCCAGAGTAGGTCGGCCTTGGACCCGGCACACGCGTTGGCCCGCCACCAGCCGCGGACCGCCCGCCGAACAGCCCGCCGAACCGCCCGCGGGGCGCGACGACGCAGCGCAAGGTACCAGGCGCGGCGCAGGGTACCGACCGGCGCGAGCTGACCGCGCCACATATGAACGACCGTCACCGCCGAAAGCGCCCGTCGCCGCCACGACGCCCCGCCGGCCTGCGAAACTACAACAGGTGCCAGCAGGCCGGCCCGCTACAGGACCGGCCCGGTACCGGGCGGCCTCCGCGCCCGAGGCCCGGCCGGATCAGCGCCGACCTCCAGCGGAGGACACACAGAGCGACAGGCCGGACGCACGACGACACAACGACATCGCGAGACACGGTACGTCGACCTGACATACCGCGACGGGACGTACGTACGACGGACCACGAACGGCCTGCGGCGCCCCGGCGCACCGCGGGGCGCGCTGAAGCGGAACACTGCGGAACACTGCGGAGCACGACGGAGAGGACGGGGTAGATGCGGGTCTTCGGGGTCGACATCGGCGGAACCGGCATCAAGGGCGCCCCGGTTGACATCGAGGACGGAACGCTCGCCGCGCCCCGTTTCCGGATTCCCACGCCCCGTCCGGCGGACCCGGAGTCGGTGGCCCGGACCGTCGCCCAGGTGGTCGAGCACTTCGACTGGTCGGGCCCGGTCGGCGCGACCTTCCCCGCCGTGATCAAGTCCGGGGTCGCGCGCACCGCGGCGAACGTCGATCCAAGCTGGGTGGACACCGATGTGTCCGCGACGTTGTCCACCGCGCTCGGCTCGGCTCTGGGCGGTACCGAGGTCTCCGTCGTCAACGACGCCGATGCCGCCGGAGTCGCCGAGATGGCCTTCGGCGCCGGGCGCGACACGTCCGGTCTCGTCGTCATGACGACCTTCGGCACCGGCATCGGCACGGCGCTGTTCCTCCACGGGCAGCTGGTCCCCAACACCGAGCTGGGGCATCTGGAGATCCACGGCCACGACGCGGAGACGAAGGCCTCCGAGGCGGCCCGGGAGCGCGAGGACCTCTCCTGGGACAAGTGGGCCAAGCGCGTGAACCGGTATCTGGCCACGGTCGAGGCCCTGCTCTGGCCCGATCTGATCATCATCGGCGGCGGTGCGAGCAAGAAGGCCGACAAGTTCTTCGATCATCTCCAGCTGCGGACGAAGGTCGTCCCCGCGCAGCTCCAGAACGATGCGGGGATCATCGGCGCCGCCCTCGTCGCCGTCGGTGACCAGACCCGCCCGCGGCCGGTGCCACGACCGGCCCGCCGCCGCGGCCCGGCGACCAGACCCCCCGGGGGCCGGCGCCCCTGAGGCGGGCGACGCCCCTGGCGAACAACGAATCCGGCACCGAAGCCGGCGTCGATGCCGACACCACCCGAACGGGCCATCCGGAACGGGTGGCACCCCGGGCGGTGATTCGTCACACCGGCCTCGCCGGCAAGCCCCCGACGTGTCCAGAACCTTCGGCGAGAGTCAGACTGTGCGTGTCGTCCGCCGCAATGCGACTGTCTGGCGCCATCAATGGCAGGCTGTCACCTACCGGGACGCATGGCGGCGAGGCGGTTGCGCGCGCACTCCGTGCTCCGGTGCGCCCTCAGGGTGTCCAGCGGGGCACACCGGTGTTCGGCCCCGTGCGGGCGCCGCGGCACGGTGTGTGCGCCGCGGCGGCCCCACGGCAGGAGATCGACGGGAGGAGAAAGCGCCATGCGCGAGCTGCGGGCTGTCGCACTCAGCGAGGACGGCGGCTACCTCGTACTCGCCGACGCTGCCGGGCGCGGCGGCGCGGAACAGTTCCGGGTCGCCGTCGATGATCGGCTACGGGCCGCCCTGCGCGGGGCCCGACGTAGTGAAGTACGCGCGGAAAGCGCGCTGACCCCCCGCGAGATCCAGGCGCGGCTGCGAGCCGGTGAGACCGCGGCGGACGTCGCGCGCGCCGCCGGCATCCCGGTCGAGCGGGTCGAGCGGTACGAGGGTCCCGTGCTCGCCGAGCGCGCCCGAGTGGTCCAGGAGGCCCGGGCGGCGTTGTTGCCCAAGGATCCCGGCGGGATCCCCGGGCGCCCGCTCGGTGAGGTCGTCGACTCACGCCTGCTCAGCGTCCAGGACGACCCGGAGACCGCCCAGTGGGACGCCTGGCGCCGCGTGGACGGGATCTGGCTGGTTCAGCTCACCTCCGACAGTCGCTGCGCCCGCTGGACATGGGACCCGGTGGTCCGTCGCGTGCGCCCGCACGACGACGCCGCCCGCGCGCTGGTCGCCCCCGAGTCCGCCGAGCTCCCGCCGGCGCAGCCGCCCACACAGCCACCGGCACGCGCCGGCGGACCCGCGCTCACACTCGTGCATGACCAGGGGGCCGCAGCGGCCCACCCGGGCGCGATGGGCGCTGCCGCGGGCTACAGCCAGCCGTCGTCGCATCCCGCCACGCCGGCGGCCTTCCCGTCCGCGGCGGTGGCGAACGCGACTGGCTATCCGCCGGGCGGCTCCTCCGCCGGGTACGGATCCACCACGGACGAGGCCGGCTACCAGCCCGCCGACCACTACTCACCGCAGCCTGACGGCGACGGATTCACCCCTGCCGGGCACGGGCCGGCCACGGCCAGCGCATCCGTCCCGGCCGCCACCGCCGGCCGGCAGGCCAACGGCTACGAGCGGGCCGGCCACGCCCCGGCCGCGCCCGGTCGGCCGGGGCCCGAGGCCGGGTACGGCAAGGACGCCAACGGCTACGAGGCCAACGGCTACGGCACCGGCCGGTACGACACCGCCGGCAACGAGGCCCGTGGGTACGGCACCAGCCATGATGCCGACGGCGACGCGGACGGATACCGGCCCACCGGCTATGCGCCCGACCGCGGCGGCAACTCCGGCCACGGCGCCCCCCATTCCAGGTCGCCCGAGCACACCGGGCCGACCCGGATCGGCGCTGGCCGCAACGGCGGGCCGCGCCCCACCGCGGAAACCGGCGCGGTGCCGGAACGGCGCGTCCCCTCCGATGGGTCCAGGAGGGAACGCGCCGCCGGCAGATACCTCGCCGGCACCGGCCCCGCTGCCAACGCCTCCGACGACTTCTCGGCCCCAGCCGGAACCCCCACCGCACCTCCCGCGCCGAGCCGCCCAGCGCCCACCGCGCGCCGTGCGGCCGCCACCCCGTGGCCCGGAGGCCCCGGCGGGCTGCCCGGTGTTCCCGGCCGGCAGGCAGCAGGCCGGCGCGCGGTGCCACCGACGAGCAGATTCGGATCCCGCGACCGCGCGGTTGCGCCGCCTGACGAGGTGTCGCCGGTCGAACACCACGCTCCTGCCGACCACCACAGTGATGCCGACCACAGCGTGCCCACCGGCCACGATGCTCCGGTCAGCGACCGGGCCGGCACCGCCGATCCCGCCCGGATCACGCCGCACCGGCCCGCGCAGGTCCGTGAGCCGGCGGAGGCGGTCGGCGACGAGGATGCGCAGAGCTGGGCCGAGCCGGACGACAGCCAGGGATTCGGCAACGACGTCGCCGCCGACGAACAGTTCGAGAACGAACGGCTCGGATTCGAGGACGAGCGGCTCGACCGCGACGGTTTCGAGGGCGGCGGCTTCGACGGCACAGCGGCGGCATTCGACGCCGACCTCGCGGCCGAGGCCGTCTCGGACGGCGAGGCCGTCCCGGCCCGGGAGCCGGCCAGCGAGCCGCCGCACGCGGGCCTGCCAGGCCAACCGGCGGCCGCTTCCGCAGCCGCAGCCGCAGCCGCAGCCGCAGCCGCAGCCGCAAGCATGGCTGCCGCGGCGGACGAGCCGGCAGCGCCGCGACGC
>NZ_ADGX01000074.1 GCF_000177675.1 Parafrankia sp. EUN1f | reverse complement strand
CCAAGTCCCCCCTCTCCCGCTACCACGCCCGGCCCGCCGGAGACGACCGGCCACTGGTCACCACCAGCATCGCGACCGTGACCACCGAGATCCACCCCCCAGCCACCCCCGCCACACCCGCGGCCAGCCACCGCAACCGGACACCACCCCGGCAAGCCACCCCGGCGCTCACCCGGCCCGCCGTGCCACCACCGGACACCGACCCGACAGCACCGGACCAGCCATCCCACCGCCCGGCACCCACCGCGACCGACGTCCTGGACCTCCTGCGCGGCGATCCTCACCGCGCCTGGCACAGCCGGGACATCGCCCGGATCCTCCACGTCACGAACATCAACAGCTTCCGCACCCGGATGTCGCAGTGGGCCCGCCAGGGGCTCCTCCACAAGACCGACCGAGCGACCTACACCCTGACCTCAACACCCTTGACAGCAACCGAGATCACTTAACTACGCGGCCTTGGATCTTGCCCCGGCAGCAACGACACGCCCGACCGCGCCTCGGAGCCAAGCCCCGAAGAGTCGGGGATATCAGTCGCTCCGATCTTGCGCGTCAGCAACAGCAGCCCGGTGGGGCCGGCGCCCGTAGCGGCGCGTGTCGGGCCCCGGATCGGGCTCCGACGTCCGACACACGCCGCGTCAGGCTCAGGCTGCCGGGTAAGGCAGGTTCTTGACCGTGTAGCAGTTGGTGTTCATATCACCACTTTGCGTCAACCAGCCGCCCTTGCCGCCGTTGGCGCTGTCCTGCCAACGGGCCACATTGAGGCAGTTCTTCGACTCGGCCGGCGGCTGCTGGTCCTTGACGAAGTCACGGGCGGTGAGCAGGCCGTTGCCCGTGTACGGCTCGTTGCGGTTCATGTACGTCTCGACACACTCGCGGGTCAGGTTCGCCCCGCACGACGCCATCGCGTCGGTCAGCCACTGCGCGGAGGCGTAGCCCTCGAGCATCCACTGGTTCATCGTCGCGGCGCGGTCCGGCTCGTACGTCGTGATGGCGTCCTGGAACGCCTTGACCGCCGGGATCGAGGCGTCCGAGAAGGTCGCCGACTGGGTCGTCGCGTAGACGAGGTTGCGGCACTGCGGCGCGCTCGAGTAGAGCGTGCCCACCGAGCTCGACATGCCCTGCGCGGTGGTCACCTTCGCCTTCAGCGGGACGCCCTGGCGCTCCATCGACTCGCAGAGCTTGGCGTTGCCGGTGTCCTCCATCGCGTCGAACACGATCTGGACGCCCTGCTGCTTCATGTGCTGCGCGACCGAGTCCCAGTTGGGCGCGGCGAGGTTGATCGGCTCCTCGACCACCTTGTAGCCTTCGGCCCGCAGCCCGTTGGCGATCTTCGTCGCGTACCGCTCGGACTGGGCGATGCTGTAGTAGACCACCGCCGCCGTGGTCGCGCCGAGCTTCTCCTTGTACCAGCGGTACTCCTCGGTGCCGCCGTACAGGTTGCCGTCGAAGCCGGGCCGGCGGCCGTCCCGCGGGTAGTCGCTGCCGTAGATCGAGTACAGGTGCGGGTACTGGTCGTACTGGACGCCCACCGGCTGGCCGCCGATGTCCGGCACGCCCTCGGAGTTGATGTACTGGCCGCCGGCGTAGTCGAAGGCCGTCACACCGGCGAGGGCGAACACCTTCTCGTCGTCGACCAGCTTGTGCGCGCAGGCGACGTTGTCGTCGCCGGTGCTCTTGTCGTCGCACGACACCAGGGTCACCTTGCGCCCGTTGACGCCGCCCTTGGCGTTGAGCGCCTTGAAATAGGCGCGTGCGCCGTAGAGGGAGGCCGAGAACGTCTCCGGCCCCAGACCACCGCTCATGCCGGTGATGTTGCCGATCTTGATCTCGGTGGGCGTCACACCGGTGTCGGACGCGGTGTTGGCCGAAGCAGCACCGGTCTGCGTACCTTCGCCGGACGGAGCCGAGTCACCCGCGCGGCTGCCGCAGGCGACGAGCGCCAGGGAGGACAGCACGACCCCGGCGACGAGCGCTCTCGCTCGCATGAATTGCACTCCTCTGATAGGTCGGCGGCGCTCACACGCCACCAGCTCTGCGCGGGCCTCGCCGGTCAGGCTACCGACAGCGACGACGCTGTCGGCAACAGGACCGCTACCTGCCGTCAGGCTCGTCCAGCGCCCCGCACGAACAACCGACGCCACCACGTACGACGAACCGGCGGAGCAGCCGGGCCACCGGCATCCTCCACACTCACGCCAGCGGCGAGAACCTCATCACTGATCGGGGGCTCCGCGACCACGACCGCGGGTTCCGCCACCGGTTCCCGATCGTCACCCGCACTCGTGCCCAGGGCCAGCTCACCGTCTACGGCATCGCCGTTACCCGTGTCACCGTCGGCATCAGCGGCCCCGCCCGATGACAGCGCGTCACCGAAGGGTTCGGTCGACGCGGGCGGCGGAACCGGCGCGGGGGCGGCCTCCGGGACGGGGGCGCCGCGGCCCGCGGCCGTGGTGGTGGCCGTGATCGCCGCGACCGTCTCGTCGATCGCCGCGATCACCTGCCCGAGTGCCAGAACCGCGTCCACACCCTGCGGTGTCTCCCCGCCGGTGGCCCCATCCCGGGCGAGCGCCGCCTGGGAGACCGCCTCGATGGAGGGCGCCACGGCCGCCTCGACTGCGGCGACGAGCGCGTTCGAGGCCGCCGCCGCCTCGCTGACCGGCACCTCGTCAACCGGCACCTCGTCAACCGGCACCTCGTCAACCGGCACCTCGTCAACCGGCACCTGATCGACCGGGACCGAGTCCTCGACGAGCGCGACGCTCTCGACGGGCACGACGTCCTCGGACGCCACCTCGTCGACCGGGACCACGTCCTCGACAGACACGGCCTCCTCGACCAGCGCCACGCTCTCGACCAGCGCCACCTCCTCAACAGGCGCCACGTCCTCAACAGGCGCCACGCTCTCGACCGGCTCGAGCACCTCGACGGGCTCCGCTGCCGCCTCGTCGGCGAGAGACTCCTCGGACACACGCGCGCTCGGGACGGTGACCTGCGGCGAGGCCGGCTCCGTGCCAGTCGCCGGCTCGGGTTGAGCCAAGGGCGGGTCACTGGCCTGCGCTGCTACCGGTAGCGCCTCGAAGGGCTCCGCCGACACCGCTGTCTGCGCCGCGCCCACCGACACGGGCGCGCTTACGGCCACCACGTCCGGCTCGGCCACCACAATGTCCGGCTCGGCCACGACGTCCGGCTCGGCCACCACGACGTCCGGCTCCGCGGTCGGCGTCACCAACAGCCGGTTGACGATCAGGCCGCCGGGACCGGGGCCCCGGTCCAGCTTGCCCTGCGCCGCCAGACGCCGGCATGCCTGGTTCACCGTTGCACGATTCGCGCTGATCGCCGCGGCCAGCGAGCCGTCATCCAGTCCGTCGGGAATCAGCGCGAGCTGCTCGAGAATCCGGTCAGCAACAGTAGCCACATTTGGGGACGCTATACGTTATCCCCGCTCCTTCCCGCATCGGGGGTGCGTAAGACCAGCGGTACTGCGTGGGTGGCCCGGTTAGCCCGGTCGGTCCCGGGAACGCCCATGGTCGGGACCGGCCAGCGCACCACGGGTCCGAAGCACCAGCGGTCTGGCCGTCTACAAGCGTTCACGCCGCATCAGCTCGGCCGTTCGCACCAACAGGAGGCAGCGATGACATGGCCCGCCTCGGACATCCAGCCAGACCTCGACGTCCTTGACCTGGACAGCAACTCACCGCTGGAACGCGCCGAGATCACCGACAGCGACGACCTCGGGTCGACCGACGCGGGTCTCGACCCGCTCGACGACAGCTGGGATCCGCCGGACACTCCGAGCGGACTGGTTCGCAATCCGATCACGCCGCGGGAAGAGCGTTCGTCGTCCTTTGATCGTCAGCTTGCCGCCGAGGTCCCCGACCCCGATCCGTACGCCGAGTCGGAAAGCGGCGATGCCGGCGGTGACGACAGCGATTTCTTCGCCGAAGGTTCGTCGAACATCGCGGCGTTCGACGACGCGAACTCGGACCAGGTTGTCGAGAGCAGTGACGGTGCCCACCGCCGCCACCGACCAGCCGATGACGAGGCGTGGCGGCGTACTGCCGAAGAGGAAGCACTTCACCTCGACCCGCGTTCCTGACCGTTCCTGAGTGTTCCCGGCCCGGCCCCGCGTTCCCGGCCCGTTCATAACCGCCCGCCCAACGGGAATCCATCCACAGCCGATCCGCGCGGCGCGGCCGAAGGGCCGGCCGAACCCGCCGACGACCGGGGTGAGACTGTCGTTTTCACCCGGTACGCACCAGGCTGGACCGGGCAGCTGGGGGTGGGCATGGCGGAGGGCGGCCGTCGCACCGGCCAGGTTGATCTGATCGGGCTGAGCCTGCGTTTCGGGGGCAGGACCGCGCTTGACGACGTCAGCCTGACGATCAACGCCGGTGAGTACTTCTGTCTTCAGGGGCCACCCGGCAGCGGCAAGACATCCGTGCTGCGACTGGTCACCGGGGCGGACCAGCCGTCGGCCGGCCGGGTCCTGCTCGACGGCGAGGATCTGACCTGCAGACCCACCTACCGACGCGCCGTCAGTGCGATCTTCGGCGGCTACACGCTGTTCCCTTTCCTGGATGTCGCCGCGAATGTCGCGTTCGGGCTGCGGCACGCCCACGGCCCGGCCGGTCCCGGCCGCGCCGAGACGTCAGCGCGGGTGCGCTCCGCGCTCGCGGCCGTCCAGATGTCGGAGTACGCGCGGCGACGCCCGCCGCAGCTTTCCGGGGAGCAGCAGCAGCGGGTGGCCTTGGCCCGTGCGCTGGTGGTCCGGCCGCGGATCCTGCTGCTCGACGACCCCCTCCAGGCCATGGACGAACGGTTGCGGCCAGCGCTCCGGGAGGACCTGCGGGCCGTGCAGCGCCAGGTCGGGCTGACCGTCGTGCACACCACCGTCGACCGTGACGAGGCACTGGCCCTCGCCGACCGGGTCGCCGTATTACGCGACGGACGGATCGTGCGGGTCGGTACGGCACCCGAGGTGCACGCGGAGCCCACGGCGGCCTGACCGGCCGCGGTTAGGCCGTACGGGCGGATAGGCCGTACGGGCGGATAGGCCGTACGGGCGGATAGGCCGTACGGGCGGATAGGCCGTACGGCGGATCAGCTGTGCGGCGGCCGGCCGGGCAGATCCACCGTTCCGCCGGCCTCGGACCTCCGCCGGTGCGCGAGCGCGGCGAAGATCTCCAGCGCGACCCGGTGCGCGCTGTTCACCGTCGTGTCCGCGTGGTCGTACGGCGGCGAGACCTCGACGATGTCCGCGGCGACGACAGGGGCGTCGAGCGCGATCTGCCGCACGGCCCGCAGCAGATCGGCCGGGGTCATGCCGCCCGGTTCGGGGGTTCCGGTGCCAGGCGCGAATCCCGGGTCGAGCACGTCGATGTCGACGGAGAGGTAGAGCGCGCGGCAGCCGTCGACCGCCTGCGCGATCGCCTCGGCGATGACCTCACGACTGCCGCGTTCCCAGATCTCGTGCATCAGATGCCAGCGCATCCCCTGCTCACGCATCCAGGCGAAGACGTCCGGGGGCGGCCAGTACCCGCGCAGCCCCACCTGGACGAAGTTCCGCCCGCGCACCGCACCGGACTCGATCAGCCGCCGCATCGGCGTCCCGTGCGAGGCCAGGTTCCCGTCGATGATGTCCGCGGTGTCGGCGTGCGCGTCGAAGTGCAGCAGCCCGACCTCGCCCCAGCCGACGGCCTCGGCCACCCCGCTCGCGGCGGGCCAGGTGATCGAATGGTCACCGCCGATGATCACCGGACGGATGCCGAGCCGGGCGATGTCACCGACCTTGGCCCGGATGTTGCGGTGTGAGGCCTCGGTCAGGCCGTGCGGGCAGTGCGCGTCACCGGCGTCGACGACGTCGAGCCAGTCGAAGATCTCGATCCCGAGATCGAGATGGTAGGTGCCCGGGTTGTAGGCCTGTGCGCGCAGCGCCCGCGGCCCGAACCGGGCACCGGGCCGGTGCGTCGTGGCGATGTCGAACGGCGCGCCGACGACCGCGACGTCGGGACGGCGCGCCCGCAGCTCGTCGAGGCCGGGCATCCAGGGTCGGTCCGCGAAGGTGGCGAGGCCGGCGTACCCCGGCGCGTCCGGCCCGGGGTCGTCCGCCGAAGCGCCCGCAGACGCGCCCGCACCCGCATAGGGCGGCACCGGCGACGGCGACGGTTCCGGGCCCTGCGTCATGAGTACCGCCCCATTCCCCGCCACTGTCCGCCATCAGAGCATCACTCAATACCAGTCTGCGCCTTCACCCGCCACGGCACGCGGCCGTCGGGTCACCCGGCGGGCGCGGAGGGTGCGGCCGGGCGGAGCCCGAGCACGTAACAGGCGATCGCGGCCGTCGCGGCGACGTTGAGGGAGTCGACACCGTGGGCCATCGGAATCCGCGCCCGACGGGTCGCCGTGGCCAGCACCTGGTCGGTGAGCCCGCTGCCCTCCGTCCCCAGCAGCACCGCGACCCGGTCGTCCGGTGCCGCCCAGGCCGCCGTCAGCTCCTGCGCGTCGGGGGCCGGCGTCAGCGCCACCACCTCGAAACCCGCCGTGCGCAGCAGGGACAACGCTGCGGGCCACGGTTCGAGGCGGGCATAGGGGACGGCGAAGACCTCGCCCATCGACACCCGCACCGACCGCCGGTACAGCGGATCGGCGCACCGCGGGCTCAGCAGGACGGCGTCCATGCCCAGGCCCGCGGCCGACCTGAAGATCGCGCCGAGGTTGGTGTGACTGACCAGGTCCTCGCAGACGAGCACCCGGCGCGCGGTGCTGAGCAGGTGCGCGGGATCGAGCGGCTCCCGGCGGCACATCGACGCCAGCGCCCCGCGATGGACCTCGAACCCGGTGATCGCCGCCAGCACCGCCGGCCCCGCCAAGTACACCGGCGGTGCCGGCCGGTCGGGGGACGGTCGGGCCCAGAAGCTCGCCGGGACGCCCGGCAGCCGCGCCGGTGACACCAGCGCCGAACGTGGCTGGTAGCCGGCGCGCAGCGCCCGCTCGATCACCCGCTCGCCCTCGGCGATGAACAGACCCTGCTCGGGTTCCCGGCGCCGGCGCAGCGCGACGTCGGTCAGCGCCACGTAGTCCGAAACGCGCGGGTCGGCCGGGTCGTCGATGACGACGATCTGCCCGTCACCCTCCGCCGTCATGAGTTCCTCATCCACCCGCCACCGCCCGACCGTCATGTCCGCGAAACCCCGGACCTGCAGAATCAGCGCTCATGAGCACACCCGGCCCCGCCAGCACGAGCCCCACCGACACCAGCGCCGCACCCGGGGACCGCCCCACGGCCGATCTTCTGGTGATCGGTGCGGAGCTCGTCGCGACGGTGGACGCCGAGCGGCGCGAGATCCACGGCGGCTGGGTGGCGATCACCGACGGGCTCGTCAGCGCGATCGGCGGACCCGAGCAGACACCGCCCGCCGCGGCCCGCACGCTGCGCGCCGACGGCTGCCTGGTGACGCCAGGCCTGGTGAACACACATCATCACATCTACCAGAACCTCACCCGCTCCTTCGCGCCAGCGCTCGGCGGCACCCTGTTCAACTGGTTGAAGACGCTCTATCCGCTGTGGTCCCGGCTGGATGAGGAGGCCGTCCACACGTCGGCGTACGTGGGGCTGACCGAGCTCGCGCTGGGCGGCTGCACGACGACGACCGACCACCTGTACGTCCACCCGCGCGGCGGCGGCGACCTCATCACGGCGGAGATCGCGGCCGCGCAGCAGCTGGGAATGCGCTTCCATCCGACCCGCGGGTCGATGTCGCTGTCGGTGAAGGACGGCGGGCTTCCGCCGGACTCGGTCGTCCAGGAGCCCGACGAGATCCTGGACGACTCCGCCCGGCTCGTCGCCAAGCACCACGACCCGTCGCACGGGGCGATGGTGCGGATCGCGCTCGCACCGTGCTCTCCCTTCTCGGTGAGCCCGGAGCTGATGACGGCGACCGCGGAGCTGGCCGAGAAGCTCGACGTCCGCCTGCACACCCATCTGGCCGAGGATCCCGAGGAGGACGACTACTGCCTGGCCGTCTTCGGGCGGCGGCCGATCGACCAGTTCGCCGAGGTCGGCTGGGGCAGTGACCGCGCCTGGGTCGCCCACTGCATCTGCCCGAACCCCGAGGAGATCGAGCGCCTCGGGGCCTGGGGCACCGGGGTGGCCCACTGCCCGAGCAGCAACATGATCCTCGGCGGCGGGCTCGCCCCGGTCGCCGAGATGCGCGCGGCCGGCGTCCCCGTCGGGCTGGGCTGTGACGGCTCGTCGTCGGCCGACTCGGCCTCGCTCTGGCTCGAGGCGCGCACAGCGATGCTGCTCGGCCGGCTGCGCCAGGGAGCCGGCGCGATGTCCGCCCGCGACGCCCTGGAGATGGCGACCCGGGGCGGGGCGGCCTGCCTCGGGCGCGCCGGGGAGATCGGCCTCCTCGCCGTCGGCTCGGTGGGCGATCTGGTCGTCTGGCCGCTGGACGGAATCGCCTACGCCGGAGCCCTTTCCGATCCGATCGACGCCTGGCTGCGCTGCGGGCCCACGGCTGCCCGGCACACGGTCGTGGCCGGGCGCACGGTGGTCGAGAACGGCCTGCCAGTGGACTCCGATCTGCCCGAGATGCTCAGCCGTCACCGCCGCATCGCAGAGGGCATTCAGGCGGCGTTCGAGAATGCAGGGTAGCCGTTACTCCGTACACAGCCCATCAGCACACCGATCCGGCCCCTGAACATGGCTGGTTGCACCCGCTTCGGCGCAGTATCCTGGCAGGGAGCTTGCACTTCCGGACCAACAGCTCGCGTTCGGCGCTCGGCCTGACTGTTAGGGCATCAATGCCGTCACGACCCTCGGCCGCGGCACGAATCGCGTTCCAGGCAGCCGCCGTCGGCGCCACCCGCCGAATCCCCCGATCGGCGCCGAACGCGCCGGCGGCGGCGTTGTTCACGCCGCGCGCTCCGGCCGCTCGGCCCCCAGGTCACTCGGCCACGCCAGGTCACCTCCGCACGCCGGGTCACCTCCGCACGCCAGGTCACTCGGCACGCCAGGTCGCTCGGCACGCCAGACTTCGGCCGACGCGGCACACCTGCCTCGCCGCGCGCCACGCCACGCAGCCGGCAGCCGGCAGCCGGCAGCCATCGACGAGCTAACGAGGTTTCCCACGGTGCAGGCCCGTCCCCAGATCCGACCCGACGGTGCGGCCGTGCCGACGCTGTCAGCCGACACCACCGCGGCGCTCACCGCGACGCTGGGCCGTCTCGACGCCGAGCTGGCGGCCCGCTACCCGGGCGATCCGGGCACCCGTCAGCCGGTGCACACCTGCTACGTCCCGGCCGACCGGGTTCATCCGGACATCGTCGGGGAATGGGGCCGCGTGGCCCGCGAAGCGCTCACCCGGCACGCACCGGATCCCGAAACGCTCGCGCTGGTCACCCTCGGCGGGTCCGCGGCGGCCATCGCCGCGGACGTGTACGCGCATGTCAGCCGCACCCTTGCAGCAGAACCGGTCCAGGACCTCAGAGTCGACCTGGAGGACGGCTACGGCATCCGCGCCGACAGCGCCGAGGACGCGGACGCCGTAGCCGCCGCCAGGGCGCTGCGGTCGGCGGCCGCCGCCGGCACGCTGCCCACCTGCTACGGCCTGCGCCCCAAATCGCTCGACGCGGCCGTACGGGCCCGGGGGCTGCGCAGCCTCGACCTCTTCCTCACCACCCTGGCCGGGGACGACGGACCGCCACCCGGCCTGGTGGTGACGTTGCCCAAGGTCAGCGCGCCGGAGCAGGTGGTGGTCTTCTGCGACGTCCTGACGTCCCTGGAACGCCAGCTCGGTATCGGGCCCGTCGCGCTGGAGATCCAGGTCGAGACGCCGGCCGCGGTGCTGAGCCTGCCCGCGCTGGTCGCCGCCGCACCCGGCCGGCTCACCGGGCTGCACGTGGGCACCTACGACTACTCCGCGGCGCTCGGCATCTCCGCGGCCGACCAGGCCAGCGATCATCCGGCCGTGGAGCTGGCCACCGCGCTGATGCAGCTCGCGGCGGCGGGCACCGGCGTCCGGGTCGCCGACGGCTCCTCCAACCTGCTGCCCGTCGGGGCGGCAGCGGACGTCCACGCCGGCTGGCGCCGCCACGGCGAGCTGGTCCGCCGGGCCTGGTCACGAGGTCTCTACCAGAGCTGGGACCTGCACCCGGCGCAGCTCGTCAGCCGGCACGCCGCGGTCGCGGGCTGCCTGCTGCGCGGGCTCCCCGACGCACTGCGCCGGCTCGCGGACTACGCCGCCGCACGCGCCTCGGGCTCCGTCGCCGACGAACCCGCGACGGCACGGGCCCTGGCCGGCCACGTGCTGCGCGCGCTCGACGCGAACCTGCTGGACGACACGCGGCTGCGCACAGCCGGCCTGGACCGCGCGACGGTCTCCCGGCTGGGCGGGCGACCGTCACCGGCCCAGCCAGGCTGATCCGCAGGCCCGGACCCGAGCCCGGGCCGCGCCGGCCCGGCCCGCGCCACGGGCTCACGAGCGCCCGCCACCCGAGCCCGCGAGCGCCGCGATCAGCTGCCGCGGTAGGTGGTGTATCCGAAGGGCGCGAGCAGCAGCGGGACATGGACGTGCTCGGCCGCGTCCTCGATGACGAACGCGATCGCGACCTCGGGGTGGAAGGCCGAGTGCCCGGCGGTGTCGAACAGCAGCCGCCAGGTGCCGGCGCCGTCCGCCGGCAGCTGCGCCACCCGCCCGTCGCCGTCCGTGACGGCCTGCGCGACCGGGCGCCAACCCTTCACCTCACCGTCGAGGGTCAGCACGGCCCGTTCGAGACGGACCGGAACCCCGGCGGCCGGTTTCCCGACGCCGGTGTCCAGCACATGGGTCGACAAGCTCACAGGCACCGCCTTCTCCGGCCGCCGCGAAGCTGGCGCTGGGCGGCGGCCATCTCGTCACGTCGCCCGAACCGGGCGACGGCGGTCACTCGCCGGTGATCAGGTGGCGCAGGCGCAGCGCCGTGATCTCGGCTTGCTGACCGGCCGCCACGCGAAGCTCGGCGTCGGGCTCGTTGGCCATCCTCTCGCGAAGCAGGTCCAGCATCTCCTGGGCGCCACGCCCGGCGGCCCGAACCAGGAAGACGAACCCGAACCGATCCTCGTAGGCGGCGTTGCCCTCCGCGAGCGCGCGGCGGACCTCGTCACTCGCCTGGTCGAGCGCGGCCTGCTCACGCCGGGGGGCGTCGATCGTGACGATGGTGGCCCGGGACGACGTGGGCGGCGTCGGCGCGGGTGCCGGGCGCTCCCCGATCCGGGGGTGCGCGGTGAACGCCTCGAGCCAGGCCGAGTCGGGCAGCGACCACCACTCCTGCTCGGCGGCGGGCAACAGCGCCGCGAGGGTGCCGAAGGGCCGGCGGGCCACCACGGCGTCCGCCCAGTCCTCGGAGCCGCAGCAGGCCAGGAGCTCCTCCCTGGCCGCCGCGGGTGCCAGCGAGTCGAACCAGCGCATGGCCAGCCCCTCGCGACCCGCCGCCGTCGGGTTGCCGAGCAGCCGCAGCCGCGCCAGCCCGCCGTCCGGGATCGCGTCGACCCGGATGTGGGTGGCCTCGGCCGGTACCTCGAGGTCGAAAAGGTGCCGGGTGTTCGGCTGGACCCTGGTCCGGGGCATCAGCGGGCGCCACTCGGGGACCGCCGCCAGGCCCGCCGCGGCCACCTCGCCGTCCCCCGCCTCCGGGGCGTTCGCCGCCCACAGGGCCACCGCGCGGGGCGCGTTGCCGCGGAAGTGCCGGGTGTCGACCTCGGCCCGCACCACCGTGCCCTCGGTGGCCAGCCGCACCACCGCCCAGTCGTGCCCCTCGCCGCGCCGGCGCCGGGTCTCCCAGCCCTCGCCCATGGCCCGGGCTTCGCCGGAGGCGTTCAGGTTGTGGCGGTCGCCGTAGTGCATGTCGCTGGCGGCGACCACGACACCGCCCAGGTAGGCGGCGGCGAGATCCGAGGTCACCCGGTCGAGCAGCCGCGGGTCGGGCACGACCACGCCGTGCACCCGCAGGCGGGCCACCCCACCGTCCGGGTGGATGGTCAGCCGCAGGTGGCTGATCCGGAACCGCGCCTCCTCCGGCACGGCCAGGACGTTGACCGCGTCGGCCGACACCGGCGTACGGCCCACGAGCGGCACCCAGGTGACCGAGTCCTCCGCGACCTCCTCGGCCGACGGGTAGCCGGCCAGCGTCGCGCCGTGCAGCTCGACCGCCTCCGGAGCGTTGCCGGTGAAGTGGGTCGTGTCGACGGTCACGGCGTGCACGATGCCCGGCGCGCCCAGCCGGACGATCGCCCAGTCCGAACCTGGCAGGTCGCGGCGGCGCCGGGTCTCCCAGCCATCGGTCCACTGACCCCGCTCGGTGAACACCCCCGGACGGACCACCGGGGCCTCCGGGAGGAGCATGCGTTCCGCGTGCGCGAAGAACTCGTCGTTCACCGCCACGACCGAGCCCCCGAAACGGGCCGCGGCCAGGTCGACGAGGTTCGTCAGATCAGGCGCATCAGACATTCGAGAACTCCTTCGACGGCTTCTCTGCTTCACCGAGCTTCACCGTGCGAGCAGCCGGCCTCGGACCGGCCGGTCACCATCGGCCCGGTGCCCCCGCAAATAGGTCGCGAGCACCGCTCCTTCGAGCGTTCGTCCAGCGTATGGCGTTAACGGATGGCGGTGACGCAGCAGCTGCGGGTCGACAACGAAGCTCGCCTCGGGGTCGAAGACGACCAGATCGGCGTCCGCTCCCACCGCGATGCGGCCCTTGGAACCGGCCAGCGCGCCGTCGCCACCGTCGCCACCGTCGCCGCCCGGGCCGGGCGTGCCCAGGCCCACGAGGTCGGCCGGGCCCGAGCACATCCAGCGGGCGACGTCGACCAGGCTGTGGCCCCGCCGGCGGGCCTGGGTCCACACCGCGGGCAGGCCGAGCTGGATGGAGGCGATGCCGCCCCAGGCGGTCCCGAAGTCCCCGGTCTCGACCGACTTCAGCGCGGGGGTCGCCGGCGAGTGGTCGGTGACCACCCCGGCGAACAGACCGGCCGCGAGACCGTCCCACAGCCGATCCAGGTTCGGGCGCTCACGAATGGGCGGAGCGCACTTGAAGATGGTGGCACCATCGGGGACCTCCTCGGCGACGAAGGTCAGATAGTGCGGGCAGGTCTCCACCGTCAGGGGCAGGCCGGCCTCAAGGGCGGCGAGGACGTCGTCGAGCGCCTCGGCGGCGGCCAGGTGGAGCACGTGCAGCCGTGCCTCGGTCGACGCGGCGAGGGCGGCCAGGGAGGCCACCGCGGCCTTCTCCGCGGCCGGTGGGCGGGACCGCAGCCAACTGCTGAAGGCCCGGCCCGCCGCGGCGGGCGCACTGGCCAGGACCGCCGGCGACTCCGCGTGGACAACCGTGAGGGCGCCCATCCGGGCGGTGTGCCGGGAGGCCGCGGCCAGCACGTCCATGCTCACATGCGGAAACTCCTCGACCCCGGACGGGGCCAGGAACGCCTTGAAGCCGAAGACGCCGGCGTCGTGCAGCTCGGCGAGGTCGTGCAGCCGGCGCGCGTCGGCGCCGATGATGCCGCCCCAGAATCCCACGTCGACCGCGATCTGCCCGGCCGCGGCGGCACGCTTGACCGTCAGGGCCTCCAGCGACGTGGTGGGTGGGATGGCGTTCAGCGGCATGTCGATGATCGTCGTCACGCCGCCCGCCGCCGCGGCCCGGGTGGCGGTGGCGAAGCCCTCCCACTCGGTGCGGCCCGGCTCGTTGACGTGCACATGCGTGTCCACGACCCCGGGCATGAGCACCAGGTCCCCGACGTCGGTGACCGCCGCGTCGGCGGGGACGTCCGCCGGCGCGGTGACGGCGGTGATCCGGCCGTCGGTGACGTGCACGGCCGCGGGGCGTTCGCCGCCCGGCAGCACGACCCGGCTCGAACGGACCACCTCGACCGTCTCGGGCAGCACCGCCCGGCCGGGCCCTGGCATACCGCTCATCGGTGTCCCTCCCTCAGCACGACCTCCGGCCGGTCCACCACGTCCGGCCGGTCCACCACGTCGGGCCGATCCACCACGTCGGGCCGATCCACCACGTCGGGCCGATCCGCGGCGTCGGGCCGATCCGCGGAGGCCGCCGGCGCCGCGTCCACCGGCTCGTCCCGGTCGTCCCAGTCGTCCCGGTCGGCCAGGTCCACCAGGTCGACCGGGCGCACCGGCACGCGGCGCAGGTCGCGGCCGACCGCATCCCGGATCGCCGCCACGATCGCGGCGGTGGCCGTGCAGGTCGGGGTCTCCCCCACCCCCTTCGCGCCGTACGGCGAGTCGGGGTGAGGGTAGGTCAGTGCGACGAAGTCCAGCGCCGGCACGTCCGCGGCGGTCGGGAGCAGGTAGTCATGCAGGGTCGGGTTGGTCACCACACCGCCCACGGTGACCAGTTCCTCCATGACCGCCAGCCCCAGCCCCTGGGCGGTGCCGCCCTCCACCTGGCCGCGCAGCGACAGCGGGTTGATCACCGTGCCGCAGTCCTGTGCCAGGGCCAGCGCGACGACCCGCACCAGGCCGAGGTCAGGGTCCACGTCGACCACCGCGCGGTGCGCCGCCGCGGCGAAGGCCACATGCGGATCGCCCTGGCCATGCTCGTCCAGCGCGGTCGTGCGCCGGTGGTGGAAGGTGTACTCGGCCTCGACCGGACCGGCCGCGAGCGCCTCGGTCAGGGCGAGCCTGGTCCCCGTCTCCGCGCCGATGATCTCTCCCTCGTCGATCACCAGCGCCCGTCGCGGCGACTCGACGACCTCCGCCGGCAGGCCCAGCGCCCGCGCGACCCGGGCAAGCAGCCGGTCGACCACGGCCACGCAGGCGCCGCGCACCGCACCGCCGCTCATCCAGGTCTGGCGGGACGCACTCGTCGACCCGGCGCTGCCGACCCGCGTGTCGGCGGGCAGCAGCTCGATCCGTTCCACCCCGAGCTCGGTGCGCGCGATCTGCCCGGCGATCGTGACGAACCCCTGCCCGACCTCGGAACACGCGCTGTGGACGGTGGCGAACGGCTGCCCGGCGTCGTCGAGGGCCAGCCTGATCCGCGCCGTGGACGAATCGTCCATCCCCTCGGAGAACAGCAGGTTCTTGTAGCCGAGCGCGTAGCCGACCCCGCGGCGGATCCGGCTGATCGGTGCCCCGGCGGCGCGACCGCCGGGGCGGGCCGTCCGGGGGGTGTCATCGGTCAGGCGGGGCGGCAGCGGGCGGGCCGCGACCGCCTCGATGGCCTCGCGCGCGGGCAGCGGCGGTCCGAGGACCTGTCCGGTCGGCAGCACATCACCGGGCACGAGCGCGTTGCGGACCCGTAGCGCGACCGGGTCCATGCCCAGCCGGTCGGCAAGTCGGTCCATCTGGGCTTCATGCCCGAAAGCGACCTGCGGCACGCCGAAACCACGCATCGCACCGCACGGCGGGTTGTTCGTCCGGACGACGAGGCCGTCGAGGCGCGCGTGCGGCACCCGGTACGGCCCGGCGGCGTGCGTGACGGCGTTGGCGAGCACGGCGGGCGACGAGGAGGCGTAGGCCCCACCGTCCATCACGACCCGTGCCTGGACGCTGACCAGGTCACCGGCCGGGGTGGCGGTGTGGCGGAACCACATCCGCGCGGGGTGGCGATGCGGATGCCCCAGGAACGACTCGACCCGGTCATAGGCGATCCGCACCGGCGAACCGGTGGCGAGCGCCAGCAACGCGCCGTGGATCTGCAGGGTCACGTCCTCGCGCCCCCCGAACGCACCCCCGATCCCTGCCAGCTCCAGCCGTACCAGTGCCTCGGGCAGCCCGAGGCAGGCGGCGATCTGCTCGCGGTCGGAATGCAGCCACTGGGTGGCGACCCACAGGTCGACCCCGCCGTCGGCGGCCGGGACGACGAGCGCCGCCTCCGGGGCCAGGAAGGCCTGGTCCTGCATTCCGACGACATAGCTGTCCTCGACGACCACGCTCCCTTCGACGGCGGGATCGCCGTGCCTCAGCGTGATCTTCCGGAAGACGTTGCCGTCCGGGTGGACGAGCTCCGCACCCGGTTCGAGGGCGCGTTCGGGGTCGACGAGCGGCGGCAGCGGCTCGTACTCGACCTCGATGGCGGCCAGGGCTCGCCGGGCGGTGGCCGCGTCCACCGCCGCCACCGCCGCCACCGGCTCACCGGCATAGCGGGTCTCGGCCGCCGCGAAGACCGGCTGGTCACTGACGATGAGCCCATACGTCGCCAGCCCAGGGACGTCGGCCGCGGTCACGACGGCGGCCACCCCGGGCAGAGCCGCCGCGGCGGCTGTGTCGAGCCTTCTGATCCGCGCCCGGGGGTGCGGCGAGCGCAGGGTGCGGGCATGCAGCATGCCGGGCACGCTCAGATCACCGACGTAGCTGAAGAGCCCCTCGACCTTGCTGACCCCGTCGGGCCGCGGCTCCGAGCGCCCGACGCCCCGGCAGCCGCCGGTCACACCGATCCGCCCGGTCATGCCCGCCTCGCCCGTCATGCGCCGTTCGCCCATCTCACGGTCCCCGTGGTCGTGGCGGCCTGCGCCCGGCTGGCCTGGACGTCCCGCACCGCCGCGATGATGCGGCCGTAGCCCGTGCACCGGCAGACGTTCCCGGCGAGCGCGTCGCGGATCTCGTCCTCGTCGGCACTCGGTCGGCGACCGAGCAGGTCCGTGACCGCCACGACCATGCCCGGCGTGCAGAACCCGCACTGGACGGCGCCATGCTCCAGAAACGCCGCCTGGATGTCGGCCGCGGGCCCGCCGGCGCCGAGACCGGCGACGGTGACCACGCGCGCGTCCACGGCGTCCGCGGCGAGAACGGTGCACGCGAGCACGAGCCGATCGTCGAGCAGGACGGAGCAGGAACCGCACCTGCCCTGCTCGCAGGCATCCTTCACCGCGGTGACGCCGAGCCGCTCCCGCAGGACGGTGAGCAGCGACTCCTCGATCCGGGCGTCGGCGACGGCACGCCGCACACCGTCGATGTTGAGGCGGTAGGAGAGCGAGAGCACACCCGCGCTCACTGCATCCGCATCGACACCCACACCCACACCCACACCCGCCCTCATGCCGGCCGCACCCGCGCCAGCGCCATCAGGGCCCACGCCACCGGTGCTCACGCGGCCTCCTCACGCCGTACCGGCCCGAGGCACCGGGCGAACGCCCGGGCGGCGAGCACACCGCCCGCGTGCGCCCGGTAGTCGGCCGGGTGGCGCGGGTCCTCGGGCAACGGTGGTGCCGCGCGCAGCACCTCGGCCGCCAGCTCACCGAAACGGCGGGCGACCGCGGGCGACGCGGTTCCCGTCGACCAGTCGACCTCCTCGCCGGCGAGGCGCTCCGCCTCGGTCACCCGCCAGGGCCCGACCGCCACGCCACTCACCGCACAGCACACCCGCTGGCGCACCCTGTCCACAAGGAACGCGCAGGACACGAGAGCGGGAAACGCCGCCTGCCGTCCGCCGATCTTGAGGTAGGTCTGCGGGCCGCTCGGGCGGGCGATCCGCACCGCCGTGACCAGCTCGCCGGGCTCCAGCCCGTCGCGTAGAAATGCGGCGATGCCGGTCGTGCGGGGCCCGCGCGCCGACGCGAGCAGGATCTCGGCCTCCGCGGCCGTGAAAAAGGTCAGCAGGTCACCGCGCGGGTTGGCGGAGCCGAGCGCCCCGCCTACAGTCGCGCAGTTACGGATCTGGACCGACCCGACCACCCGGGACGTCGTGGCCAGCCCGGGCGCGAGCGACCAGCCCGCCAGCTCGGCGTAGGTGACACCGGCGCCGACCGTGAGCGTGTCCGCACCGGCGCCGCGCGCCCGCAGCTCCAGCACGCGGCGCAGCGCGACGATCGCCGCGGGCTCGCGGCTGCCGGCACGCAGCGCGGGGACCAGGTCAGTACCGCCGGCCAACAGCCACACGCGCCGGCCCGCGCCCGCCTCGGCGGTGAGCGCTCCGACAGCCTCGCCGACGGTTCGCGGCCTGTGCATGACGGTCGACGGACCCCCAAGCGTCGTCATGTGGCCGACGATAGTGCCGCCACGTTACGGCGATGTTCAACCGACACAGTGCTGAGAATCCCTTGGTTTCGAGTCGAAAACACAGCGGTACGCCAGTTTGCGCAGGGCCTGTCACCGACCGGCGAAAATGTTGCGCTGTGCAGGTGAGCCTTTTCCGCCATCGAGGAAGACTCAGTACGGAGGTGTCCGGTGGACGGCAGGTCTGCCCCCCGGTACCGAGGCAACGCCGCGGATATCCGACACCGGAACCGCCCCGATCGGCCGGGTCCCCCGACTACGATGTGATCAGGCTGCGACGCCGGGCGACCAGACGCCGGGCGACCAGTGGTCGTGCGGGGCGCTCGGGGGCGGGCCGGCCGGGAAGGTGGTGCCTGGTGCAGGACAGCACCGATTCGTCAGGCGAGTCGATGAGCGACCCCGACGGAACCCTCCCCAGGCAGGACCTGCCGGGCGGGCGGCCCGGTCCCGGCTTCACCTGCGTGTTCTCCAACCCGCCGGTTCCGGCCGCGCAGAGCGCGTGGCAGAGCGCGCGAGCCACGCCGGGCCCGCCGCCGAATCCCGACTTCGCCGCCCGCCGCACGTCCGCGGGCTGGCACGATCTCGACCCGCGGGAGTTCGACCGGCTGCGCCGGCTCGTCGGGGCCGCCGGTGGCAAGGGTGATGGGGCGCTCGCGACCATGTCCGACGAGCAGATCGCCCGCTCGCTGGGAGTGGTCGTCACCGAGGGCGGCCGCACGCAGGTCCTCGCCGGCGCGGTGCTGCTGTTCGGGCGGCCGGAGGCCGTACGCCGCCATGTTCCGCAGCACGAGGCGGCCATCCAGGTCATCGGCCCGGAGACCGGTGAGCCTGGTGAGCCCGGGGCGCCCCGCACGCGGATGAACGACTTCTTCCGCTGGCCGCTGCTTCGCCTCACCGAGGAGCTGCTCGCGCGTTTCCGGGCTCGCAACCCCGGCCGGGAGATTCGCTACGAGCTGGTTCGCACCAGCGTGCCCGCCTATGCCGAGCAGGCGTTCCGCGAGCTGCTCGCCAACGCCTTCGTGCACCGCGACTACCGGGCCGTCGGCGCCGTCCACACGCAGTGGACCAGCGAGGGAATCGAGATCACCAGTCCCGGTGGCTTCGTGGACGCCGGCCGTGCGCCGCACACGTCCGCGCTGTCGGCACGGCCGCCCCGGCCGCGTAGCCCGCTGCTGGCGGACGCGTTCCGCCGGGCCGGCATCACCGAGCGGTCCGGGCGGGGCATCCGCCGCGCCTACGCGGCGCAGCTGGCCGGCGGGCTCGCCGGGCCGGACTTCCACCGCTCGACGGCGGACTGTGTGATCGCCGTGCTGCCGGCCCAGGAAGCGGATCTCCCCTTCGCGCACTTCGCGCTCGGCCGTTCATATGCCGGGAGCCCCCTGGAGCTGCCCGACCTGCTCGTCCTCACCACCGCCCTGCGCGACGGCCCGCTGCGCACCGCCGACGCCGCCGAGCTGCTCGGCACCGGCAAGGAACAGGCCCGCCGGCAGCTGACCGGCATGGTCGGCCGCGGCCTGCTGGCCATCGACGGCGACCGTGGCACCCGGGTCTGGGCGCCGTCCCCCGACGTGCGGCGCGCGCTGCGCGAGGCGGCGTCCCAGCTGCGGCCCCGCCCGGCCCCCGGGCCGCGCACGTCCTCCGTGCCCCACCCGACCTCCGTGCCCCACCCGACCTCCGTGCCCAACCCGGCATCCAAGCCCAACCCGGCATCCAAGCCCAGGCCGGCATCCGAGCCCAGGCCGGCATCCGGGGCACGAGCAGCCTCCGGGGCACAGGCGGCCCCCGGAATCTGAGCGCCTGGCCGGCTCAGGGGCGGATATACAGCTCCCGGCCGAGGCGGGCGATCGTGCGCAGCGGTGAGGCGAGGCGGCAGCCGAGCTCGCGGGCCTTGCTGTCGACCGCCGCGAGCTGACCGAGCACCGCCTCCCAGGGCGCGTCGCTCATCAGGCCCGCCACCGGCAGCGGGCAGGCGGCCAGCACCCAGCCACGGTCCACGACGACGAACCCGCCGCCCATCCCCTCGAGCGCCCGGGCCGCGGTCAGCATGTCCGCGTCGCCGGCCCCGACGATCACCAGGTCACCGGGAGCCGCCGCGGCGGACGCCCCCAGCGCCCCCCGGGTGAGCCCGATACCGCGCACCATGCCGACCCGAACCCGGTCGGCACGCCCCGTCCGGTCGAGAACCGCGGTCTTGAGCAGGTCCCGGGACGGATCCGCGACGACGACACCGTCGCGCAGGGTCGGTTCGATCCGGGCGACGCTCACCCGCGGCCGGTCCGCCTGCCCCCCGGACACGTCGATGACCACCGGGGATGACACCGGCGCCAGCAGCGCGGCGGACGTCGTGCCGCCGTCACCGGGCACGCTCACGTCGACGACGCCGAGGCTGGTGTCCCGGCGCCCACCCCAGTGCATGCAGGGCGAGGTGAAGGATCCGGTGTACAGCCCCGCCGGCAGCCGCACGGACGACTGGGCCCATTCCGGCGCGACATCGAGATTGTCGAAAAGCGCGCGACCGCGTTCGGCCGCGATCCGGCCCCCGGCGATGACCACGTCAGGCGGGACGCCGGCGGTCAGATCCCGCACGATCTGCAGGTCGGCGAGCCGGGCCGGTGCGATCAGGCCGAGCACGTGATCGAGACCGAAGGCGCGGGCCGGATCGAGGGTGGCGCCCAGGACCGCGCTGCCGACACCGCCGCCCGCCCGGATCTGGGCCCGGACCTGGTCGTCGAGGTGGGGGAACGCGGACGCGCCGGCCAGCGGAGGTGCCGGCATCTCCAGGCCCGGGAAGGCGGTGACCAGGTGCGGCGCGGGCGCGGTGAGTGGAACGGGCCGTTGCGGGGTGGCGGGAAGCCCACCGGCCAGGCCTTCGAGGGGGTTCACCTGCCGGGGAACAGCCTGGGAGATGAACCCGCTGTCCACACCGGCCCCGACACCGACGCTGACCCCAGCTCCAGCGGCACCCGAACCAGCGATGCCCGAACCAGCGATACCAGTACCAGCAGCGGCGACGACACCGGCACCGGCCTCCGTGGCCGAACCGGTCCAGGACTCGGCGGGATCAGCGCCCCGCGCCTCGACCGGCCCGCGGGGCAGCACCCGCATCGGTGTCCCGGTGCCCAGGACCAGCGCACGGCCCGACGCGCCGTACATCTGCTCGATCTGGGCGGGATCGGTCAGCACGGTCACCGTGCCGCGGGGCACGACGAGCCTGGCGAGTTCCCCGGGAGAGAGCAGGGTGCGCTCGACCGACGTCCGGGCGTCGACGTAGGCAGGCAGGACGAAACGGCCCGCCGCGTCGAGGCTTCGGCGTGCCTCCAACGCGCCGGGGCGGGTGACCGCGGCGATGTAGCGGCCCGCGATGATCACGTCACGCCGCACCAGGTCGCCGGTCTGGACGACCAGCACGACACCACCGCGGATGGCGAAGTCGGCCTCGGCCTGCCCCAGCGCGATGGCCCGCAGACGTTCGATCTCGGCCGGGGACGGCCCGAGGGACTCACCGGCCAGCGTGGCTGCCGGGGTCAGGTGTGGGCGCGGCGCGAGCACCGCGCCGCCGGTCGCGTTGACGTGGCCGGCGGTCCCGCCGTCGCGCGGTGCGGGACGGCGGCGGGCCGGTCCTCGCCGCGCGCCCGGTGCCGCCAGCGGCACCGCAAGGGGGGAAGGCCGGGGAGCGGGCCGACAACAGGGCGATCAGGCCCGGCTCCCGGCGCACCTGACACCGCCGGAGGGGAGATGGCCGCGGCGAGCGGGGTGGCCACCGGCACGGCCGTGGCCGCCTGCGCACCGCCGGGAGGCGCGCAGGGGTAGAAGGCGTCGACCACGGGGTCGACGTCCCGCTCAGCGGCCATGACGCCCTCCGGAGCTCACCGGCCGGCCCCGCCGGCTTCCCGGTAACGAATGCACGCGCTGAGACTTCGTTGGGACGGATCCCATCACGCGACCACCCAGGCACGTTCCGACGCACTGCTCTACACCCGCATTCTCGTACGAGACGGGGACTTCGCGTGGTCAGGTGGCCCAAAGCAAGTAGTGCAATATGCGCCACATCACAGCGGGTGACCAGAAACAGGCACGGACGGTCGCCGGGGGTAACCAGCGGCGGCTGCGTAACCATGGTGACCATCCCGCGTAACCGTGGCGACCCATCCCGCCGGGCGACCCAGCCCCATCCGGGACGACTCAGGCGCGCCGGGAGGGCGCCGGGCCGTAGCGGGCGAGGACGACCGCCTCCACGAACCCGACCAGCGCGTAGATCGCCACGCTCGCCACGGTGATCAGCACGGTCGCCGCCCACACCCCGCCGTAGTCGAACGTCTGCTGCGAACGTTGCATGAGGTAGCCCAGGCCCTTGCCGGTGGCCAGCCACTCCGCGAGCAGCGCGCCGATGACCGCGGACGGCACGGAGATCCGGGCCGAGACGAACAGCGCGGGCAGCGCACTGGGCAGCGACACCTTGCGCAGCACGGTGAACGGGCCGCCGCCATAGGCCAGCACGAGATCGGCCGCCGCGCTGGAGGCCGACCGCAGCCCGAAGACCAGGTTGACCAGGGACGGGAAGAACACGACGATCCCCGCGATCACGGAGACCGCCAGCAGGCCGCGGCCGAAGATCAGGGTGAGCAGCGGCGTCATCGCGACCAGCGGCACCGACCGCAGCATCATCGCCACCGGCATCAGGGCCTGTTCGACCGAACGGCTGAGCACGAACGCGATCGCGATGCCGAGGGCGGCGACCGTTCCCACCGCGTACCCGACCGCCGCGTCACCCAGGGTGTGCCACAGGCCATCCAGGATGACGTCGCGGTTCTCGGCGGCGTCCGGCACGGTGAACAGGTACTGCCAGACCGCCTGCGGGTCCTTGGCGACCAGCGGGTTGAGGTCGAAGACCTCGATGAACGCGTACCACAGACCGATGATCACCCCGGTGGAGGCGACCACGGACAGCAGCGTCCGCCCGATCCGGGTGGCGATCGCGCCCGCGACCGAGTGCCCCTGCCGGCCGCGGGCCACGGCCGCGGCCCCTGCTGCGGGCGACGGTGGCGGTGGCGGTGCGCCCGCGTCGACTGTGGCCGTGCTCATCGGGCACCTCCGGGATTGCCGCGGGGAGCCCACGGCATGAGCAGCCGGGCCAGCAGGGCCGTCACCGCGTAGCCGAGGCCGGCGATGGCGGACGCCACCATTGCCAGCGCCCAGGTACGGGGAACCTCCAGGGCCTGCTGCGAGTGGACCATCGCGATGCCCAGGCCGCGGTCGGCGCCGAGGAACTCGCCGATGATCGCGCCCAGGATCGCGGCCGGCGCCGCGATCTGCAACGCCGCGAACGTGCTCGGCAACGCGGCGCGCAGGCGGACGAAGCGCATCTGGTCGATGACCCCGCCACCGCTCGCGCGGATGACGTCCAGGCTGGCCTGGTCCGGGGCCCGCAGTCCGAGCAGCGCACCGACCAGCGTGGTGAAGAAGACCGAGATCCCGGCGAGCGCCTTCTGCGGGGTGCTGCCGTCGAACACGGTGGTCAGGATGGGCCCGATCGCGATGATCGGCAGGCAGTAGGAGGCAACACCGATCTGGAGCAGCACCCGCTCGACCACGGGGACACCGAAGAACAGGATCGCCAGCCCGATCGCCAGGCCGTTGCCGACCAGCCACCCCTGCGCGGCGATCGACACCGTCGCGGTGGCCGACCGCCAGAGCAGCCGCCGGTCCTCCCACAGCGCGCGGGCGACCTCCCACGGCGTCGGAACGACACCGCCACGATCAAGGACGGTGACCGCGAGCAGCCACCACAGCGCGACCAGACCGGCGACGCCGACCGCGCCGCCGATCCACGCCGGCGCCGCCGGCCGTGCCGCTGAAGGGCCACCCGCTCGCCTGGCCGACCCGGGGCCGCCTGCTCGCCCGGTCGCCCGGTCGCCTGCTCGTCCGGACGCCCGGTCGCTCGCTCGTCCGGACGCCTGGCCGACCGCACCTGTCGTGCCGGCCGCCGCGTCCGGTCCGGTGTCACCCGCGCGCGGGTCGGAGTCGGTGGTCGGCACCGAGACCGAGACCCAGGAGGCTGGCGAGGAGGCTGACGACGCGCTCAGAACCAGGTCGGGAACCTCGGGCGGCGCGCTCGGATCGCTCATCCAGAGGCCTGGGCGGGCTCACCGGGGCTCGCCCCGGAGAACAGGACGGTGGAGAGCAGGTCGTGCAGCTCGTGGAAACGCGCCGTACGCAGCATCTCCGGTGTCCGCGGGCGCGGCAGGTCGATGGTGACCCGGGCGGCGATCCGTCCGGGCCGGGCGCTCATCACGGCGACGGTGTCCGAGAGGATGACCGCCTCCGGGATGGAATGCGTCACCAGCACCGTGGTCGTCGCGCGTTCGCTCCAGATCCGCAGCAGCTCGAAGTTGAGGCGCTGGCGGGTCATGTCGTCGAGGGCGCCGAACGGCTCGTCGAGCAGCAGCACCTTGGGCTCGACGACGAGCGCGCGCGCGATCGCGACCCGCTGGCGCATACCGCCGGACAGCTGGGCCGGCCGGGCCCGCTCGAACCCGGTCAGGCCGACGAGCGAGATCAGGTCACTGATGACCAACCGGTCGGCCTTCATCCCGCTGACCTCCAGCGGGAGCCGGATGTTCGCCTCGACCGACCGCCAGGGCAGCAGGGCCGAGTCCTGGAACGCGATGCCCAGGTGATGTGCCCGGCGTGCCACCGCGGGTGCCTCGCCGTGCACGAGGACCCGGCCCTCGGTGGGCGCCTCCAGGTCCGCGAGGATGCGCAGCACGGTCGACTTGCCGCAGCCCGACGGCCCGATGAGGGTCAGGAAGGAGCCCGCCGCGGTCGACAGGTTGACGTCCTCGAGTGCGACGACCTGGCCGCGGCCCATGCGGAACTCCTTGCGGAGCCCGGCCACGCTCACCCCGGATCCGTCGGATGCGCCCGCCGGGTCCGGGGCCAGACCGGGAGCCGTTGCGGGCATGGCCGGGGCCATCAGATCAGGTCCGGTTTCGCTGCGTAGATCTCCTTGATGATCGACAAGTCGAACAGCTCCTCCGCGGTGATGGCCACGCCAGCGATCCCGAGGGTCCGGATGTTCTCCTCGACCAGCTCATCGGTGATCGTGAACAGGCCGTTGGCCTTGGTGTCATCTGTGAGGACCAGCTTGTTCTGGTCCTTGCTTTCCAGGACCTGCTCGTCCTCGTCCAGGCCGAGATCCTTACCGTAGACAGTCGCCGCCAGGTGCGCCCCGAGCGTCGGATCTGCCAACGAGTCCTTCCAGCCACGAATATCGGCGGACAGCACCGCCTTGATCTTGTCGCGCTCCTTCTCAATCGATTCCGTACGGACCATGTAGGTCTCGGAGACCAGCGGGTAGTTGTGGTCGGCGAGCAGGAACGAGGTGACCTCGAAACCCTTCACCCGCAGCAGGTTCGGCTCGTTCGTGACGAAGGAGAACCAGCCGTCGACCGTTCCGGTGGTGAGCGGCAGCGGGTCGAACTCGACCGGCACCTTCTCGACGGATGACGGATCGATCGAGTTGGCCTTCAGGAAGGACGACCAAACACTCTCATTGGTCGCCTGAACACCGATCTTCTTCCCGATCATGTCCTCGGGACCGGTGAGCGGCCTGTCGGCCATGGAGACGATCGCGAACGGGTTCTTCTGGTACTGCGCACCGATGATCCTGATGGGCGCGCCGTTGAGGATTGCGTTACCAGTGATATCCGGCGCGGAGATCCCGATGAAGGCCTTCCCGGTCGCCACGTCAGTGTCCTGCGGCGTCGCCGACGGGCCACCGGCCATCAGGTTGACCTTGGAGAAGCCCGCCTCCCGGTAGTAACCGCGCTGGTCAGCGATGTAGGCGCCGGCGAACTCGACGTTCTTGATCCAGGACAACCGCATGTCGAGCGTGCCGAAGCCGCCACCCCCGCGGCCGCACCATCGCTGTCGTCATCACCGCAGGCGGCCAGCAGGCTCCCGCCGCCGAGTGCGAGCAGCGCGGCCCCGGCCGACGCCCCCAGACCCGAGCGCAGGAAGCCGCGCCGATCCAGACCTCTGGTGCTCCTTGTTGCCACACTAGCCCCCATCGAAAAGCCCCCGTCGAACGCGCCCACGGCCCCCCGCCGTACCGTTCCCATCCGGCCGGCCCGGGCGGTCCCACGGAGGCTAGAAAGCACGCGTATCCGAGTTATCGCGGTCACGTGAATTGCCAGTAACCACCATGGGGACGCGACATGCCTTACCCATCCGGAAAACGCCGACCGAGCCGGAGAAAGCCGATCACGAGGTCGGCGATGTCACCAGACCGGCAACCGCCCGAAACCGATCCGAAATGAATTTATGGCTCGCGCGGATGTGATCGACACAGATCGTCTGATCTCGTTGTGGCCAGGTTCACCGTCAGTGGCGCGCCGGTATCGGCGCATGGCACACCGGTGCCGATGGTGGCACTGTGGTGCCGGTGTGCGGTGCGTGTAGGCTCCGCGATCGTGCTGCTGAGCCCGCATGAACAGGAACGTCTGCTCATCCATGTGGCCGCCGGCCTGGCCCGCGAGCGCCGCGCGCGCGGGCTGCGGCTGAACTACCCGGAGGCGACCGCGCTGATCACCTCCTATCTCCTGGAGGGCGCTCGGGACGGACGCACCGTCGCCGACCTCATGGCCGCCGGGCGGACCGTGCTCACCCGGGAGGACGTGATGGAAGGCGTCCCGGAGATGCTGGCCGAGGTCCAGGTCGAGGCGACCTTCCCGGACGGGACGAAGCTCGTCACAGTCCACGAGCCGATCCCTTGATCCCCGGCGAGATCGTCACCGCCGCCGACCCGGTACGACTCAACCCGGGCCGGCCGACCCGCACCCTCGTCGTGCGCAACACCGGCGACCGGCCGGTCCAGGTCGGCTCGCACTACCATTTCGCGGCCGCGAACCCGGCACTCGACTTCGACCGGGAGGCGGCCTGGGGGTTCCGGCTCGCCGTTCCCGCCGGTACCGCGGTGCGGTTCGAACCGGGCGCCGAGCGCGAGGTCGAGCTGGTCGCGCTGGTCGGCGCGCGCGTCGTGCCGGGACTGCGCCAGGAATGGGCCGGCCCGCTCGCCGACCGACGTCCCACCGATGCGCATCCCACCGAACCCGGAAAGGGGTGCGGATGAGCGAGCTGCCGCGGTCCCGGTACGCGACCCTGTTCGGCCCGACCGTCGGCGACCGGGTGCGCCTCGCGGACACCGACCTTTTCATCGAGGTGACCGAGGACCTCAGCCGCGGCCCGGACCACGCGGCCACCGGCGACGAGGCCGTGTTCGGCGGCGGCAAGGTCATCCGCGAGTCGATGGGCCAGGCCCGCGCCACCCGGGCCGAGGGCGCGCCCGACCTGGTGATCACCGGCGCGGTGGTGCTCGATCACTGGGGTGTCGTCAAGGCGGACGTCGGCGTCCGCGACGGGCGGATCGTCGCCCTCGGCAAGGCCGGCAACCCCGACATCATGGACGGCGTCCACCCGGATCTGGTCATCGGCCCCAGCACGGAGATCATCGCCGGGAACGGGAAGATCCTCACCGCCGGCGCGGTCGACACCCACGTGCACTTCATCTGCCCGCAGCAGGTCCCCGAGGCGCTCGGCGCCGGCATCACCACCCTCATCGGCGGCGGCACCGGGCCCGCGGAGGGCACCAAGGCGACCACGGTCACCGCGTCACCGTGGTACCTGCAGCGGATGCTGTCGTCGATGGACGGCTGGCCGGTCAACGTCGCCCTGCTCGGCAAGGGCAACACGGTCAGCGAAGAGTCGATGTGGGAGCAGCTCCGGGCCGGCGCCGCCGGCTTCAAGCTGCACGAGGACTGGGGCACCACCCCGGCGGCCATCGACGCCTGCCTGCGCGTCGCCGACGCCTCCGGGGTGCAGGTCGCGCTGCACTCCGACACCCTCAACGAGGCCGGGTTCGTCGAGGACACCCTCGGCGCCATCGCCGGCCGGGCCATCCACGCCTACCACACCGAAGGCGCCGGCGGCGGGCACGCGCCGGACATCATCACCGTCGCCTCGTACGGCAACATCCTGCCCTCGTCGACGAACCCGACCCGGCCGCACACCGTCAACACCCTCGACGAGCACCTCGACATGCTGATGGTCTGCCACCATCTGAACCCCACGGTGCCCGAGGACCTCGCGTTCGCCGAGAGCCGCATCCGGCCGTCCACCATCGCCGCCGAGGACATCCTGCACGACCTCGGCGCGATCTCGATGATCGGTTCGGACTCGCAGGCCATGGGACGGATCGGCGAGGTCGTGCTGCGCACCTGGCAGACCGCCCACGTCATGAAACGCCGCCGCGGGTCACTGCCCGGCGACGGCGCCGCCGACAACAACCGGGCCCGGCGCTACGTCGCCAAGTACACGATCTGCCCGGCCGTCGCGCACGGCCTGGACGCCGAGATCGGCTCGGTCGAGGTCGGCAAGCTCGCCGACCTGGTCCTCTACGAGCCGGCGTTCTTCGGGGTTCGGCCGTCGCTGGTCATCAAGGGCGGGTTCATCGCCTGGGCGGCGATGGGCGACGCGAACGCCTCCATCCCGACGCCGCAGCCGGTGCTGCCCCGGCCCATGTTCGGCGCGGCCCCGGGCCCGCCGCTGCCGGCTCGCTGATGTTCGTCGCGCCGGTGGCGCTGGAGGACGGTCTGGACGCCCGGCTGGGCCTGGCCACACCGATGGTCGCCACCGCGAACGTCCGCCGCCGCGGCAAGGCGGATCTGCCGGAGAACACCGCGACCCCGGACATCCGGGTCGACCCGGACACGTTCACCGTGCGCGTCGACGGCGAGGCCATCGAGCCCGAGCCGGCCACCGAGTTGCCGATGGCCCAGCGCTACTTCCTGTTCTGAGGCGCCCGTCCGGGCCAGCTCGCCGGTCCGGCGGCGCCGGGCCTGCACTGGGCTGGGGCTGGGCTCGGGCTGGGCTGGGGCTGGGTCCGACCGGTCATCGAGCGCCGCCGTGCTGCCGGTCCACTTCCGGCAGTGGTCCCGTCCCGGCGTGTCGCCCTTCGGCACCGCGTTCTGTCGGAAATCATGTGGACTGCCCGCCATGGCCCGGCACAAGAGAGGCACATCGATGGACGCGACCACGCCCCGAAAAGCCCGGGCGCGAGCCACCGTTCCCGCGATCGCCCCGACGACCTACGACGACTTCCGCCAGCCCGTCGACCGGCTGTGTGACGGCATCCCGATGCTGGTGGATCTCGATCACGGCGGCGAAACCCTGGAGCGCAGGTTCCTGGACTTCGCCGCCGGGGCCGTCTACGCACTGTCCGGGCACATCGAGCGGATCGCCCCGCACGCCTATCTGCTGATGCCACGCGGCGTCGAGCTGCCCCCCGAGGACGTCCACCACCTACGCGAACAGCACCTGGCCAGCCGGCACGCGCCGGCGCCCGGCATCAGCGTGCGGCGTTTTTGATGAACTGCCGCCGGTAGGCCGCCTGCTCACCCGCGAAGAACGAGCCGCGGACATGGCGGCGCCTGGTGTCGTCGTCGGTCGCCCGCGCCGCCGAATGCCACAGGTAGCCGTCATGCAGCAGGACGTCCCCCCGCTCGGCGTAGACGGCGATCTCCCCCAGCACCTTCTCGAAGCCCAACGGCATCTCGAACGGCGGGGCGGTGTCGGTGTATCCCCCGGTCGGGCGGGCGTCGGCGGGGACCGGCACCCCGTTGACGTTGCGGTAGGGGGCCGGTGTGGCCCACTGGTGGCTTCCGGGCACAACCCGCAGGAAGCCGTTGGCCGGGCTCGTCGCGTCGATGTGGATGGTGATGGCCAGACCAGGCCAGACGTCGAGGCTCGGCATCGCCTGCCAGTCGGAGTGCCAGCCGATGCGGGTGTAGCCGGACTCCCGCCCCGGCCGGGCGTCCTGGTAGACGACCCCGGTCTGCTCCGAGCCGCTGAGCCAGATCCGGGCGCCGATCAGCCGGCGGATCACCCCGGTCAGGACCGGGTCCTCGGCCGCCTCGCCCACGGCGGGCGCGAGCTCCTGGATGTGCTCGACGTAGTTGACAAACCGCTCGGCCTTCGCGGCATCGTCGAGGTACTGCGTGGAGCCGTAGCGGGCCGACAGGTCGCCGGCGAGCACCCCGGCCTGCGCGGCCTCGCACTCCTGCTCCATCCGGGCGATGAGCTTCTCCCCCAGCAGATCACGCAGGATCACAAAGCCGTGCTGCCGGTAGAACGCCTCGATCTCGTCCAGATCCAGGTCCGCGGCCCGATCCGCCGCCAGGTCCGCCGCCGGCGTCGGCTCCGGGCCCGGCCCACCGGCCAAGCCGGGAGCACCGGCCGGGCCGGCGGCACCGGCCCGGAAGACCCCGGGCTCGGCGAACGGTGTGAGTACGGACGATCCCATCCACTGCCTCCAGCGACGCCTCGGCACCCACACCCACCGGGCCAGGCACGGCCGTGGACGACGGGCAACCGCAGATCCAGGAACTGCCGGTCGGCCAGACCGCCCGACGGTTTGCCGCCCACTCTAGAAAGACACTGTTACGCCCGTGGCAATCCAGAGCTTCGGGCCGCCACTGCTGCCGGGCAGGATCTGAGGATCGTGGTCGACCACAAGAGGCACAAAAGTGGCGCAGAGCCACCTGGCAAACAGCAAAGAGTGAGGGTTTTGGTCGTTCCGGCAGCCAATATCCACAACACTTGCCCGCCAGCAACGCCAACCCGAAGCTCACGATTCCGCGGCTGGCTCCAGAACGACCGAAATCCTCAGATCTTCGAGCCGCGGCTTCGGACCGACGGTCAGCGCCGCTTCGACGATCGGTGCGAACCACCTGAGCCCGACGATTTCGACGAACTCGAGCCCGAGCTCTTGCGGTCGCACTCCCACTCGTGGTCGTCGTCGTCCCAGTCCGCCACATAGCCGGCCTTACAGGTCGGCTTCGGCGGACGATCCGAGCAGGCGGCCACTCCCGAGGACACCGCCAGTGCCCCTACCAGGGCCAACGCGACGCGCGCATGTCCACTGCGGCGCAGGCCCGGACGGTGTCTCTGCTGCATCGACATCGGCCGAGACTGGCATGGCCGGACGCCGAGCGTGGGCGATATGTCGCAGAAGCGACCTGACGCCGATCCGTCCACGCGGGCCGGGGGCGGGCCGAACGGCCCGAGCGTGGTGGACAAGGATAGGTGGCATGAATGCGGATCCGACCACGACAGGTCACGTAGAGGCACGGGCCGCCTTGCTGCTGCTGGCAGACGGTCGACTGCCCGCAGGCGGCCATGCGCATTCCGGCGGGGTGGAGGCCGCCGTGCTCGGTGGCGACATCACCGGGCTCGACGACCTCGCCGAGTTCCTCCGCGGCCGGCTCGCGACCGCAGGCCTGCTCGCCGCCTCCTTCGCGGCAGGGGTCTGCCGCGCGGTCCACGCCGCCGCCTCGGCCGCCTCGGCCGCCGCAGCCGCCTCTGCCAACCCCGCCAGCCCTGCCGGCCCCGCCAGCCCTGCCGAACCAGCCCACGCGGCCGGGACGAAGGGCGTCCCGCTGCTGGATGTCCTGGCGGCGTTCGATGACGAGGTCGACGCCCGCACCCCGTCGCCGGCGCAGCGTGCCGCCAGCCGGGCGCAGGGCCGGGCGCTGATGCGGGTGGCCCGGGCCGCCTGGCCGGTACCCATCCAGCCGAGCTCACCGCATCACTGTGTGGCGCTCGGCCTGGTCGCCGCCGCCGCCGGCCTCGAACCACGCGACGCGGCCCTCGCCGCCGCCCACGCCTCGGTCAACGGCCCGGCGACCGCGGCCGTCCGGCTCCTCGGCCTCGACCCACTGGCCGTCACCGGCCTGCTCGCGGAGATCGCCGCCTCGGTGGACAGCACCGCCTTCGAAGCCGACCAGGCGTCCCTCGGCTCCCCCGCCAACCTTCCCGCCGGCAGCGCACCGCACCTCGACCTGCTCTCCGAACGGCACCGGACGGCCCAGGTCCGCATGTTCACGTCCTGAGAGCCTGGCCTTCAGGTTGGCTGGGGCTGCTGGACGGTGCGCTCGCGGCGAAGGCGGCCGAGGTCAGCTCGCGGAAGCAACGCAGCGCGTCGTCGCCCGTCAGATGGCCCGAGATATCCAGGCTCACCGAGCCGTGCGCGGCGGCGTGCAGGAGCCGGCCGACGGCCTCGGGGTCGCCGGCGCGCAGCAGCCCGGTATCCATCGCGTCGCGCACCGCGTCGACGAGGACGACCATGCTCGACCATGCAGCGGCGAGCGACTCCGGGCCGGGCCGGTAGCCGGGCACGGCAGCCTCGAACATGACCGCGTAGAACGACCGGTCGGTGAGGGCGCTGCGGCGGTAGGCGTGGGCCAGCTCACGCAGCCGGACGGCCGGGTCCGGCAAATGTTATCGATCACGTGCTTCGGTCCTGCCCCAAAGGCACGCGAGTCGGTGCGGCGCCGGCGGGCGTTACGCTTCGCAAGCAGGATCGGACCAGGCAGACGGGCAAACGGGCAGGTAGGCAGGCAGGCCGGCTGGCTGGCTGGCTGGCCACGGAGCACACCGCGCGCGGAACACCGAGCACCAGCGGAACACCCGGCACAGGCAGGAACAGGAGCGACGACCGGTGCACCTTGATCACGATCGACGTGGCGCGGTAGGCGGCTCGCTGGTCGACGGGGCGGGCCGATCCTCGCCCAGCTCCGCGACCGAGTCGGGGCCACGCTGGCAGAGCCCGCCCGGCACGCCCGCCGGGCCGCCGCCGACGGACCGCGCGCTTCGCGTCGGAGTCGGCGGTCCGGTCGGGAGCGGCAAGACGGCGCTGGTGGCGGCGCTGTGCCGAGTGCTGGCGGGCCGGGTCCGCCTCGCGGTGGTGACGAACGACATCTACACCACCGAGGACGCCGACTTCCTGCGCGCCGCCGGGGTCCTCGACCCCGTCCGGATCCGAGCCGTCGAGACGGGCTGCTGTCCGCACACGGCGATCCGGGATGACATCACGGCCAACCTCGACGCGGTCGAGGACCTGGAGGCCGAGCTCGGCCGGCTCGACCTCATCCTGGTCGAGAGCGGCGGTGACAACCTCACCGCGACGTTCAGTTACGGCCTGATCGACCGGCAGATCTTCGTGATCGACGTCGCGGGCGGCGACAAGGTGCCCCGCAAGGGCGGGCCCGGTGTCGCCAACAGTGACCTGCTGGTCATCAACAAGACCGACCTCGCCCCGCTCGTCGGCGCCGACCTGGAGGTCATGGCCCGCGACGCGGCCGCCATGCGCGGCGAGCGCGCGGACCGCCCGGTGCTGTTCACCAACCTCCGCTCCGACACCGGGGCCGCGGACATCGCCGACTGGGTGCTCGCCCTGCTGCCGTCGCCCGCCCACCCCCGCTGAGCCCGCGCCGGTGACAGCAACGGCGGCAGCAGGGGCGACGGCGGCGGCGCCCGATCCCGCCCCGACGGCCAGGCTGCGGGACCCGTCCCGCACGGCCGTTCGGGCACGCGCGGCTTTGCGGGTCGAGCTGGACGCCGGCGGCACCGCCAGGATCGCCGAGCTGCGTTCCGCGGTGCCCGTGATCCTGCGGCGCACCGGCGGGTCGGGGCGAGTCGTGGTGATCCATCTCGTGGGTGGTGCCGGCGGCCCGCTCGCCGGCGACGACCTCGGCCTCGACATCACCGTGGGCGCGGGGGCGCACCTGGTCGTGCGGTCGGTGGCCGCGACCGTGGCGCTGCCCGGTCACGGCGCCGGGCCGTCGACGTTCGCGGTGCACGCGCAGGTCGGCCCGGCGGCGGCGCTGACCTGGCTCCCCGAGCCGACCGTGGTCGCCGCCGGCGCCCGGCACAGGATGACCACCGAGATCACCCTCACGCCGGACTCGTCGCTGCGCTACCGCGAGGAGATCCTGCTCGGCCGGTTCGGGGAGCCGGGCGGCAGCCTGACGACCTCACTGCGCGTGGACGTCGACGTCGACCGGGAAGCGCCCTCGGCACCCTCAGTGCACCCAGCGCCCCCGGCGCCGCGGCGGCGGCCGCTGCTGTGCCAGGAGCTGCGGCTGGGCCCGGACCTCCCCGGAACGGCCGGCCCGGCCGTGCTTGCCGGAGCGCGAGCCGTTGGTTCGGTCCTGGTCGCGGGCCCCGCTACCAGCTTCGAGGCGCTTGCCGACTCCGGGGCGGTGGCGGAGGGGGCCGCTGCGATGCGCCTGGTCGGCCCGGGTGCGCTCGTCAGCGCGCTGGCCGACGACGCGGTCACGCTGCGCCGCCGCCTCGACTCACTCGCCGGGCCGCTCACCGGCGCCCTGGCCGACACCCCGCCGACTCCGACCTGACCGGCCGGGTCAGGAGCCGAGAGGGAAAACCCACCCGCCGCACGGCGGCCCACCGGGGATCCCGTGCTGCCACCCAGCGCCAGCAATTCACACCAATAGCGACAAACAAGGCACGGAGTCCGTTGGCGATCCGCAAGAAGCGAGGATCTCGGTTGCTGCAGCAGCCAAAATCCGCACCTCTTGCTCACAAGCAGTGGCTTCCGGGTAGGACCGCGTCCTGGCCTTCACACGATCTCGGTGGTCTCGTCTGCGCGCTGGCGGACGACGTCCTCCGCCTGCGCCGCCGGCTCGGCCCGCTGGCCGGCCCGCTTTCCTTCGGGGGCCGCGTAGGTGCGCCCCTTCCACGCGGCGCCCCGGCCGGCCCGGTGCCGGCGGGCGGAGTCGATGGTCATGGCGAGGTAGAGGGCGGCGGTGAAGGGCAGCGCAAGTGCGCTGCGCGCCGGCTGGCCGTAGTACCGCAGCATCGGCGTGTAGGTCGTGATCATGATCGACCAGGCCAGCAGGCCGGCGGCGGCGACCGCGACGTCACCCGCGGCGATCCCGACGACGGTCGCGGCCACCGGCGCCACGAAGACCACGGCGAGCCCGAACACGGTGCCGACCAGCAGCAGCGGAGACCAGAAGAGCTGCGCGTAGGCGGTGCGCGCCACCATGTCCCACAGGTCCGCCAGGCGCGGGTACGGCCGGCGGCTGGACACGTGGTCCGCGAGCCCCAGCCAGGTTCGTCCGCGCTTGTTCTTGATCAGCCGAGCGAGCGTGACGTCGTCGATCACGGCGTCCCGGATCGCCTCGATGCCACCTGCCTCGATCAGCGCCCGCCGACGGACGAGGGAACATCCCCCGGCCGCGGCGGCGACCCGTGACCGCGGATTGTTCGACCACCGGAACGGATAGAGCATGGCGAAGAAATAAACGAAGGCCGGGACGATCAGCTTCTCCCAGCCGGTGCTGACCCGCAGCCTGGCCATCTGCGAGACGAGATCCAGCCGATGGTCGGTCGCGGCCCGGACCAGCGCGCGGACCGAGCCCGGCTCATGGCCGATGTCGGCGTCCGTGAGCAGCAGGAACTCCGCCGGGCCGGCCGCGGCGACGCCGTGCCGGAGCGCCCAGAGCTTGCCGGTCCAGCCGGCGGGCGGCTCGCTGGACCCGATGACGGTCAGTGTCACCGCGCCCCCCGAGCCGGCACCGTCCGCGCCGGCACCGTCCGCGCCGGCACGGTTCAGGACCACACCGTTCGGGACCGCAGCGTTCGGGCGGTCGGCCGCGGCCTGCGCGGCCAGCTTCTGGGCGATCTCGCCCGTCCCATCCGTACTGGCGTCGTCCACCAGGACGATGCTCAGCGGGCCGGGGTAATCCTGGGTCAGCAGCGAGGGCAGCGTGAGGGGCAGCACGTCGGCCTCGTCCCGGGCGGGAACCACCGCGACGACAGACGGCCAGTCGCCGGACGGTTCCGCCCCGTCGGCACGCGGCAGCCGCTGGTCCGTGCGCCAGAAGAACCCCCAGCCCAGCGCCAGAAAGACCCACGAAGCGAGCGAGATCAGCGCGATCACCAGCAGTGGAAGCACGCCAGGCAGGATGCCACACGGCCAGGACCCCCGGACTCGCCAGGACGGATCGATCCCGCACCGTCCCGGCTGGTGCCTCACGGCGCTGTTGCACCCCGCTTCCCCCGCTCCGCCCGGGCTCCGCACGGGGTTGCGCGAGCGCAAGCTCACACCCCGGAGGGCCCTGATTTTCCGCTTTGGGCTCGCTATCGACTCAGACAGATGCTTTACTAAATTTAGTTGTATGAACCAACCAAGGGAGGTTCGTCACGTCGACCTCGACGACTTCGCCCGACCTGCCGGGCGGCCGCGGATCCAGCGCGACGAAGCACGCACCGACGACCCGCAGGGACACACCGGAGGAGCTGCGCCAGCGAAGAGCCAGCCCGGCCGGGCTGACGCACAGGGAGACCATGCTGGCCCTCACCGGCCTGCTGCTCGCCCTGTTCGTCGCCATGATCTCGTCGACGGTCGTGACGAACGCCCTACCAAAGATCATCTCTGATCTGCACGGCAGCTCGACCAGCTACACCTGGGTGGTCACGGCGACGCTGCTCGCGATGACCGCCACCACACCGATCTGGGGCAAGCTGGCGGACCTGTTCAACCGCAAGCTCCTGGTCCAGACCGCGCTCGTGATCTTCGTCACGGGCTCGGCGCTCGCCGGAATCTCGACCTCCACCAGCATGCTCATCTCCTTCCGCGTGGTGCAGGGCATCGGCGTCGGCGGGCTGTCCGCACTGGTGCAGATCGCGATGGCCGGCATGATCGCTCCACGGGAGCGTGGCCGCTACAACGGCTACCTGGGCGCTACGTTCGCCGTTGCCACGGTCAGCGGCCCCCTGATCGGCGGGGTGATCGTCGACGTCCCCGGCCTGGGTTGGCGTGCCTGCTTCTACCTGGGCCTGCCCATCGCCGTGGTCGCGTTCGTGGTGCTCCAGCGCACGCTGCGGCTGCCGCCCGTGCGCCGCGAGGTCTCCATCGACTACCTCGGCGCGACGGTGATCGCCGCCGGCGTCAGCTGCCTGCTCATCTGGACGTCCCTCGCGGGGTCGAGCTTCGACTGGGTCTCGGGTGAGTCCGCGCTCCTGCTCGGTGGCGGCCTGGCCCTGCTCGCGGTCGCCGTGGCGGTCGAGGCGCGGGCGAAGGAGCCGATCGTCCCGCTGCGGCTCTTCCGTGACCGGACCATCGTGCTCACGATCATCGCCAGCGCCTGCGTCGGCACCGTGATGTACAGCGCCAACCTGCTGTTCAGCCAGTACTACCAGCTGGGCCGGGGCAAGAGCCCGACGCTGTCGGGCCTGCTCACCATCCCGATGGTCGGCGGCCTGGCGATCGCCTCCCTGATCGCGGGGCGCGTCATCAGCGAGACGGGCCGCTGGAAGCGCTTCCTGGTCCTGGGGACGATCCTCATCGGCGCGGGCCTGGGCCTGCTCGGCACCGTCAGCGACCACACGCCGCTGGTGACGGTGTCGCTGTTCGCCTGTCTCATGGGCGCGGGGCTCGGAATGGTGCAGCAGAACCTGGTGCTCGCCGCCCAGAACTCCGCCTCCGCGGCGGATCTGGGGTCCACGAGCTCGGCCGTGGCGTTCTTCCGCAGCCTCGGCGGCTCGGCCGGTGTAGCGGCCCTCGGCGCGGTGCTCAGCACCCACGTCAGCAACGCCACGATCTCCGGGCTGCGCGCAAACGGTCTGCCCGCCGACACTCTTGGGGACGGACGCTCCGTACCCGACCCGTCCAGGCTGCCCGACGCGGTGGCCTCGGTCGTGCACCACGCCTACGGCCTGGGCGTCGCGGACGTCTTCCTGATCTGCGTCCCGCTGGCTGTGTTGGCGCTGCTCACGGTCCTGTTCATCCCCGAGGTGCAGCTGAGGTCCGGCGCGGGGGTTGAGAAGGTCGAACGTGTAATGACGAAGCTGCCGGCCCGCGACCGCCACGACGACGGTCTCGATCCGGATGTGGAACTGGCCGCCTGGCGGCCGACGGCCGGTGCATCGCCAGAACCTGCACCATAATCAAGGGGTGACACGCAGCCGTCGGCCCGAACAGACGGGCGATACCCGTCAGGTACTGCTGGCTGCGGCCCGCCGCAGGTTCGCCGAACAGGGCTATGCCGCCACCGGCACCGAAGAGATAGTCGCGGACGCACGGGTCACCCGAGGAGCGCTGTACCACCACTTCCGAGACAAGGCCGACCTGTTCCGGACCGTGATGGAACAGGTCGCCATGGAGGTCGCCGAGCAGCTTGTCGCGGGTGAGCTCGCCCGCGGTGCCGAGCTGCCCAGCGACGCCTGGACGCAGCTGCGCACGGGCTTCCAGTCCCTGCTCGACATCTCGACCACGGACAGTGACTTCCAGCGCATCGTGCTCATCGACGGCCCGGCGGTCCTCGGTAACGACGCCTGGGACCAGTTGGTCGAGCAGCACGGCTACCGGCTGCTCTCCGAGTGGCTCGAGCGGGCGGCGGCCGAGGGCCGCATCGATCCGCTGCCGGTCGCTCCGCTGACCCGGCTGGTCGCGGCGCTGCTGTCCGAGGCGAGCCTCTACACCGCGCGGGCGGCGGATCCCGACCGGGCCCGGACCGAGGTCGGGATCGTGCTGGACCGCCTGCTGCGCGGTCTCGGTCGACGTGGTGGCGACCTGGCCGACCAGCCTGCGGTCAGCGCCGGCGCCCCACATGGCAGCGCCTGATGCCTTATGCCTGACGACTGACTCCCCACCGATGACTGACTCCCCACCCGGGCGGTTCACTCGGTCGGATGCCTCAGTCAGCCGAGCGGCTCAGTCGGGCAGGTTCAGCAGGCGGCAGGCGTAGCGGAAGACCTGTTCCCGCAGGATCTGCGGATCGACCGCGGCGAGGCCGGGCTGGCCGACGGCGGTGATGACCCCGACGAGTATCGCGGCGGGGATGCGCGAGTCGTTCTCACGCTCCTCGCCGCCCGCGCCGTCGTCACCGCCCGCGCCGGCGTCCTCGTTGACGAGCAGCGTGTAGATGCGCTCCGTCAGCCCGCGGAACGGCTCATGCTTCATGAGGATCCGCGTCATCACCGGGTCACCGCGCCATGCGCTGACCCCCGCGCGGTTTCGCACCGCGAAGTCGATCAGCTGCTGTAGCAGCTCCCGACGCGCCTCGACCCGGTCCTGCGCCGCCTCGGCCCGCTCGACGGCGGCCTCGAGCGGGACCGAATGGTGGTCGGCCGTGGCGATGACGATCTCTTCCTTGGTCCTGAACTGGTGGTAGATCGCCGCCTTCGTGACCCCCATCCGGTCGGCGATCATCTGCAGCGTGGTGCCGGCGACCCCGTTGTCGGCGAAGAGGTCGAGCGCGGCGGTGAGGACGCGGACCTGCGCCGCGCTGTAGCTGATCTCAGCCAGTCGGACGGCGGGCCGGGCCGTGGTCGTCGGGCGCATCGCCCCAGGCTAGTTGCCCGGCGAAACAGCTGGATAGCCGGTCAGCTAGTCGACCGCTCCAGGACCGGTGACCTGCATTTGTTTCCGGCCGCCCGGGCCGGGTAGCCGATCAGCTAGACAGCCGGATAGCCGATCGACTACTCTGCCGCCCCATGAGACCTGTGAACGGCGAGCGGATCATCTTGTGGACGCTGCCCGCAGCCGCGGTCCTGTGGGTCGCCGCGTTTTTCCTCTTCCCCGGATTCCTACCACCGATGTCGCCGCGCTCCTCGGCCGACGAAGTCGCGTCCTTCTACCGCGAAAACACCGCCCGCGTCCGCTACAGCATGATTGTTTTCAACTGGTTCTGCGTTGCGCTGATCCCGATCCTGATGCTGGTCGTGGAGCGGATGCGCGGTATGGCTCACCGCACCCCGGTCCTGCGCTACTGCATGATCGGCTGCGCCGGCGCCGCACCCATCGCGTTTCTCACCGCGAGCGTGTTCTGGCTCCTGGCGGCCTTCCGGCCGGAGCGCGCGCCGGAGCTCACCCAGCTCTACAACGACCTCGCCTGGATCACACTGACCTGCGGAGTTCCTTTTCTGGTCGCGCAGAGCCTTTTCCTCGCGGTCGCCATCCACCTGGATCGGCAGGAGACTCCCGTCTTCCGGACATGGATCGCGCATTTCAACGTCGCGGTCGCGGTCGCGCTTGTTCCCGCGGGTTTCGCTGGCCTGGCGCACAACGGCGTTTTCGCCTGGGACGGATTCCTGTCGTTCTGGGTCCGGAACAGCGCCATCGCACTCTGGATCATCGTGATGTCGGTCGTTCTGGCGCGGGCGTTACCGCGTGACGGCGCCGCGGCCGAGGCCACCGCATGAGACCCTTCGCCCGGGGCGAGAACCCGAAGCGTGAGCTCTGGCTCATGTGGTTCGCGGTCCTCGCGTTCTACCAGCTGTACACGGTCGTCTTCTTCGTGCTCACCCGCACCCAGCCACCCGGCAGCCCGTCGTACACCGCCGCCGAGGTCCCCGGATGGTTCGCGAGCCATCATGACGGGCTGCTTGTGGGGCTCGCGCTGATCTTCGTTCTCGGCGGCCTCTCGGCGACGTCCATCGCCCTGATCACCTACACGATCCGGCGGATGTCGGTCAGCCGCGCGTTCGCCTATTCCTACCTCATCCTCTACTCGGTGAGCGCGGTCCCCGGCTTCCTGTTCATCTGCGTGGCGCTGACCGCCGGAGCCATGCGTCCGGAACGCGACCCGCGGTTGCAGCAGTGGCTCTACGACCTCGGATTCCTGTCGTTCTCCGGCACCATGGGCGTCTTCCTCGTCGGCTCCCTGGTGTGGATGGCCGCGATCCTCCTCGACCGCAACCGGGTCTTCCCGAAGTGGTTCGGCTACCTGAATCTCTGCAACGCCGTCACCGAGGTCGTCGTCGCACCGGCCTGGATCTTCGACCGTGGCGTCTTCGCCTGGAACGGCCTGATCGCCTGGTGGATCAATGTGGTTGTCTTCGGGATCTACACCGGCGTCTTCATCAACCTGCTGCGAAATGTGATCATCCGCGAGGACTTCGGTACCGGCCCGCTGCCCGACCTCCCGCCCAGGCGGGCCCGTCGGCACACGGCGGCGGCGGAGGTGGCCTGATGACGACCACGCAGGCGCCGCCCACCGAGGCGGCGAAGGCGCGGCGGGTGCCCGGCCAGCCGGACATGTGGGTTCTCGTTCTCGTCGAGTCCCTCATCTTCACGTCCTACTTCGGCGTGTACCTCTTCTACCGTGCCCAGCACGAGGCGGCGTTTCTCCAGGAGCAGGCGCACCTCGACCTCTGGCTCGGCATCGTCGACACCATCGTCCTGCTGACGAGCTCGTGGTCGGTCGCCCGCTGCGTCCAGAACGCACGCGCGGGCCGTTACCCGGCGGCCGTGCGGGACGCCTGCGTCACCGCCGCACTGGGTCTGCTCTTCCTCGCCCTCAAGATCGCGGAGTGGGCCGGGCACATCACCGCGGGCCACACCCTGACCAGCGGCGAGTTCTTCACGCACTACTTCTTCCTCACCGTGATCCACGCCGTCCACCTGCTGATCGGACTCGTCGTCGTCGGCATCGTGGTCCGTCAGCTCGCCGATCCCCGGCGACGCGACCAGCAGGTGGTCGAGACCTGCGCCACCTACTGGCACACGGTCGACTTCCTCTGGGTCCTGATCTTCGCACTGCTCTACGTCGCGAGGTGATCCGTGCTCAGCGCATCGAACAAGAGGCTTTTCGCCGCCTGGATCGTCCTGTCGGCCATCACGGCCGCCTACCTTTGGATCGATCATTCCGCGGACGATCACGGCACCCCGGTCGCGAGCACCTCGGCCACGGTCGGCGCGATCGTCCTCGCCCTGGTCAAGGTTCGCATCATCATGCGTGAGTTCATGGAGGTCCGGCACGCGCCCCGCCTGCTGTGCCGGCTCACCGATCTGTGGGTGGTGCTCATGGCGGCCGGGATGCTCGGCATGTACTTCGCGGGCAAAGCCGTCGCCTAACTCCCGCGCCCCAAAAGAGCGATGCCGCCCCGGCCCTGGACGGGTCGAGGCGGCATCGTCATTTCACGGCCGGCGGTGCCCGGCGTCAGTACGCCGGTACTGACGCCGTTGCGCCGTTTCGTTCGGGGCTCAGGCGCCCATCCGCGCGGCGCGGATCGATTCCTTGAGCGAGCCCATGGTGGCCAGCACGGCTGAGGTCTCGTAGCCGCAGTGCGCCATGCAGTTGGCGCAACGCGGGTCCTTGCCCCGGCCGTAGGCCTCCCAGTCGGTCGTCTCGACGAGCTCCTTGTAGGAGCTCACGTAGCCGTCCGACATGAGGTAGCAGGGCTTCTGCCAGCCGAAGAGCGAGTAGCTCGGAATTCCCCACGCGGTGCAGGACAGTTCCTTCTTCCCCTCAAGGAAGTCCAGGAACACCGGTGAGTGGTTCAGACGCCACCGCTTGCGCCGGCCGTCACCGAAGACCTTGGAGAACATCTGGCGGGTCTCCTCGACCGCCAGGAAGTGCTCCTGGTCCGGCGCCTTCTCGTAGGCGTATCCCGGCGAGAGCTGGATCTGGTCGACCTTGAGCTCGTCGTTCAGGAAGTTGATGACGTCGATGACGTCCTGCGGGCTGTCGTTGTTGAAGAAGGTCGAGTTGCTGCCGACCTGGAAGCCGGCGGCCTTCGCGGCCTTGAAGGCCGCGACGC
>NZ_ADGX01000075.1 GCF_000177675.1 Parafrankia sp. EUN1f | reverse complement strand
CCGGGCGTGGACGGGCCGGCCAGCGGCCCTGCGACCACCTCGAACAGTGCCTTCACCGGGGCGGGCCCGATCCGGCGGCGCAGGTCCCGCAGCGCCTTCTCCGAAGGCGTGACCAGCACCAGGCCGGGCAGGTCCCGCAGCCCGGCCACGAGCTTGTCCCACACACGGGCGTACCCCAGATGCCCGTACAGGCCCAGCGCGAGAACGAAGTACATCCCGACCCGGCTGGGTAGATCACGCACCCGCTGCTGCACACGGCCGGTTTCCGTCAGCACGGCATCGACCAGCTCGAACGGCGCGTGCTGGGTCAGTTCACCCAGATGCCCGGGCGCGAACACCCCCTCGGCGACCGTGAGGGAACGCGTCAGACAGACCGTGGGACACTGAGCAGGCAACGGGACCTCTGGCAGCAGGCGGATCTTGGCGGATCTCCTACCTACCAGCGGTCCCGTTGCGCGTTCACCACCAGCACCACGACACGCCGACGTCCCTTGACAGCCACCAACCACGCCTAACTACGCGGCCTTGGGGCAAGATCGGAGGATTTTGGTCGCTGGAACGACCAAAATCCTCAGTGCTTCGGGGCGGCTGAGGCAATCAGTGCCGGGCGTCGGGCTCGGGCGTCGGGCCCGGCAGGTCAGGGCATCAGCCGGTCGGCCAGGACCTCCAGCAGCGTGACCATGCCGGCCGGGCCGTCGACGACAAGATCCGCCCGCAGGCGCAGTGCGTCCGGCACCTCGGGGCTGTCACTGCACACGGTGACGCCACCCACGCCGCTGGCCCGCAGCTCGTCGACCGCCTCGAACGCGGGCAGGTCGCCCAGGTCGTCACCGGCGACCAGCACCGACCGGGCCCCGCGCTCGGCGACCAGCGCGCGCAGTGCCCGGCCCTTGTCATGACCGGGTGGGCGCAGCTCCAGCACCCGCTTGCCGGGCGCGGCCTCCAGACCGTGGTCCTGGGCCAGCCGGCTCAGGGCCGGCGTCAGCGCGGCGAGCGTGGCGTCCGGGTCGGCGGTCCGCCGGACGTGCACGACCAGGGCGTGCTGCTTGTCCTCGACGGACGTTCCGGCCGGGGCATCCTGGAGCGCCTCGGTGAGGGCACTGCGCAGGGTGCTCACCCCGGGCAGCGGCTCCGGGCTGGTGGTCTGCCCGGTCTCGGCGTCCCAGCGCTGCAGCCCGTACTGGCCGAGGACGAGCAGCCGGCCGAGGTCGGCGAACCGCGCCGCCTCGGTGAGCTGCAGGACGGCGTCCACCGGCCGGCCCGTGATGATCGCCACGGTGCCGACCTGGCGGGCGATCCGGCTCAGCGCCGCCATGGCGCCCGGGGCGGGCACGGCGTCCCCGGGCCGGGACACGATCGGTGACAGGGTGCCGTCGTAGTCGAGCGCGACCAGGGCGTTCTCCGGCGCGGTCAACAGGGCGGCCAGACCGGCGCCGCCGGCCGGGGTGCGTGGGGTCGGCGGGGATCCCACGGTGGCGGGCGCGGCCCGGCCGGTGGGCGGCGAGGTCGAGGATTCGGTCACGATCGCTCCCGGTCGCATGCGGTGGGTGGTGGCGGGCCGGCTGCCGTCAGGGCTGGTCGCCGGCAGGAAAGTCCCTGGTGATGACCAGGATGAGGGTGTCCGTCTCGATGATTCGCGTCTCGGCGCGGGGGACCATGCGGTCAACCCCGGGGACGGTCTCCAGCAGGGTGCGAGCGGCCTCGGCGTCCTCGGGGTCGTAGAAGACGGTGGTAACCGGGACGTTGTACTGGCCCACGTAGTTGTTGACCCGCTCGACCTTGAAACCGGCGGCCTCCACCTTGTCGGCCGCGCGGTCGGCGAGGCCTTTGATCCGGGAGTTGTTCAACACGACGACAGGCGCGAACACGTGCGGCGCCGCCGGATCGGACCCGGGTTTCGGCGTGGCCGGGGCGGTCGTCGGCGTCGCCTGCCGGGATGGTGTCGGCTCGGTGGTCTCGGCCGGCCTGGTGGATTCGGCGGGCCTGGTCGGCCTGGTCGGCTCGGTGGTCTCGGCCGGCCTCGTCGGCTCGGCGGACTCGGCCCGGGTGGGGCTGGCCCCCGCGGCGGCGACCTCGTCATCGGTGTCGCCGTTGAACAGGTTCACCAGCAGGATGCCGGCGAGCACGGCCAGCACGGCCACGGCGGTGGCGGCCGCCGTGCGCAGGCGGTCACTACCGCGGTTTCGGTAGGGGTGGGAGCCACTGGGCACGGGGCTCTCCTCATGCGTCGTCGGGACCGTCGCCGCCGGGCGCGCCGGCGTCGTCCAAGGCGCCGGCGCGGGCGCGCCGGCGTTCGTCAAGCAGCCGCTGCAGCCGGTTGACGAGCATCGGCTCGGCGGCCAGCGCGGCTGGTGACTTGATCAGTACATGCAGCTTCTGGTAATAGCGGGTCGACGACAGACCGAACTCGGCCTGGATCGCGGCATCCTTGGGGCCGGTATGCGCCGGCCACTTCTTCTCGAATGCCAGCATCCGGGCATCCCGCTCGCTCAGGCCGCCGCCGCCCATCGCCGGGCCGGAATCGGCAGCGTCCGATCCGGGGGCGGGGGGCACGGCGAACCTCCTTGCGGGGCAGCAGCCTCGCTGGGGAGGCACGGACGCCGCCCACTATTTCATCCCGTGGGTCCCACATCCCGGTTCGTTCCTCCGGACACACCGGGCGCGTCGGCCCTCAGTGGCCCATAGCGTCGACGACGCCGGCCCATACCGCGCAGGCGGGGCGACTCATACCGTGGAGCGGTGCGACCGCATGAGGAGACGGCAGGCCCCGAAGAGGGTGGCGGGGGTGAGCCGCGCCGGTTCGCCCGTACGCCGGAGGACTTCGAGTGCCTGGTGTGCGGGGCGGCGGTCCGGGGTGACGGCTACACGAACCACTGTCCGGCCTGCCTGTGGTCGCGGCATGTGGACGTCCACCCCGGTGACCGCGAGGCGGCGTGCCGGGGGCTGATGCGCCCGGTCGCGGTGGAGATGCGGGCCAGGGACAGCATCCTGACCCATCAGTGTGTGGACTGCGGCCATCGGCGCCGCAACCGGACCGCACCTGCGGACGCGGAGGCCGCCCTGTTCGCGCTGGCCAGGATGGTCGCGGAGGAGGTCGGTCGGCACGGGCCGGAGCACGCGGGCCCGCAGCGCGGGGGCCAGCAGGTCAGGGGTACAGGCCCCGGGTCCGGTGCGCCTCGGCGACGCGGGCGACGCCGATGATGTGGGCGGCGGTGCGCAGGCTCACCCGCCGCTCGCGGGCCAGCGCGGAGACCTCCCGGTAGGCGCGCTGCATCAGCTCGCGCAGGCGGTCGTTCACCTGGTCCTCCGACCAGAAGTACGCCTGGATGTCCTGCACCCATTCGAAGTAGGAGACGGCGACGCCGCCACCGTTGGCGAGGATGTCCGGCACGATCACCGTGCCGTTCCCGGTGAGGACCCGGTCGGCCTCCGCCGTCACCGGGCCGTTCGCGCCCTCGACGATCAGCGGCGCCTTGACCCGGTCGGCGTTCCCGATGTTGATCACACCTTCGAGCGCCGCGGGGACCAGCATGTCGACGTCGAGCTCGAGGAGCTCTGCGTTGGTGATCGTGTCGGTGCCGGGGTAGCCGACGACCGTGTCGCCGCCGCGGGCCACGTGCCGGATCAGCGCGGTCGGGTTGAGCCCCGCGCTGTTGTGGACGCCGCCCTTGACGTCGGACACCGCGACCAGGCGGCAGCCGGCGTCGTGCAGGTACTGGGCGGCGAGTGCGCCGACCTTGCCGAAGCCCTGCACGGCGACCGTGGTCTCCCTGGGCTCCTTGTCGAGCTCGCGCAGCGCGGCGAACGCCGCCAGCTGGACGCCACGGCTGGTGGCCCCGGCCCGCCCGGCGGACCCGCCGATCGACAGCGGCTTGCCGGTGACCACGCCCGCGGCGGTGTGACCGGTGTGCGTGGAGTAGGTATCCATGATCCAGGCCATGGTCTGCTCGTCGGTGCCGACGTCCGGGGCGGGGATGTCCTTGTCCGGCCCGATCAGCGGCACCAGCTCGGCCGCGTACCGCCGGGTCATCCGCTCACGTTCCTGCCGTGAGAGCAGGCCCGGCTCGACGGCGATCCCGCCCTTCGCCCCGCCGTAGGGGATACCCATCAGCGCGCATTTCCAGGTCATCCACATGGCGAGGGCCTTGACCTCGTCAAGATCGCAGGACGGGTGGTAGCGCAGGCCTCCCTTGGCGGGCCCACGCGCCAGGTTGTGCTGGACCCGGTAGCCGGACAGGACGAGCAGCTGCCCGTCGTCGCGCAGCAGCGGCACCGAGACGGAGATCGATCGGCGCGGGGTGCGCAGCAGGTCGTGCATGCCGTCGTCCAGGCCCAGGTGGCGGACGGCGTCGGCAAGCTGCACGCACGCCGTGTCCCAGGCGGAGCCGGTCCCGAGGATCACAGAGCACCTCCGTGACTTCTGCTGTCGGGCAGCGTCCAGGGCGTGTGACGCTTGGCCATCGGGACGCCGAGCCGGTGATGTAACGCTAGGTAGCGAAGCGTACTCGCATGGCGATGACTTTCTCACGCCGGTACCTGCCGTGCCGGCGCGGCAGGTACTTTTCGGCAGATGCGACGTGCCTGGGTTAGTCCGTTCGGCCGGTCGCTGCTCGTCCGCTGGGCACTGAGCCGTGCGGTGCTCCTCGTGCTGGCGCTGGCCGGGCAGGTGTTCGGCGCGCAGCAGAGCGTTCTCGGCGATGTGGATCTCTACCGGGACTGGGGGCACACGCTCGTCGCGCAGGGGGAGGTTCCCGGTGACGAGAAGTGGCAGTACCCGCCGGGTGCCGCGGTGGTGCTGGCGCTGCCGGCCGTGCCCCGGGAGTTGCTGGGCATCCCGTACGAGGTCTCGTTCTACCTGCTGATCCTCGGGCTTGACGCGGTCGTGACCTGGGCGCTGGCCCGGCGTTCGCGCCGCGCGGCGAACTGGTGGCTGCTGGGCACCCTCGCGCTGGGCCCGGTCACCGTGGCCCGTTTCGACCTGGTGCCCGCCGCCGGTGCGCTCGCGGCAGTGCTCGCGCTGGGCCGCGGTGGAAGTGGCTCCAGCTCGAGCCCCGGCCCCGGCCCCGGCAGCGGCAGCGACCGCGACCGCGACCGGTTCGGTCGCTTCGGTGGCTGGGTGGCCTTCGGCGCCGCTGTGAAGGTGTGGCCAGGGCTGCTGCTCGTCGCCCTCGGCCGTCGGCACGCGGCCCCGGCGCGGTGCGGGTGGATCACGGCCGGTGCCGCGGCCGTGGTCGCCGGACTGTCCGCGGTGCTCCTGACCGCCGGCTGGTGGCACGGCGCACTCGGCTTCCTGGACGCACAGCGGGCCCGGGGCCTGCAGGTCGAGGCGGTACCGGCCACACCCTTCGTCGTGGCCGCGATGTTCGGGGCCGGCTCCGGCCCGACGTACTCCTACGGGTCGCTCCAGTTCGACAGCCCGGCCGCCCGGGGTGTCGCCTCCGCGTGTTCTCTCGTCGAGATGGCTCTGATCGGTGTGGCGGTGGTGTGGTGGTGGGGGCGCCGGCCGCGGGAGCAGGGGGAGCAACCCGCGGCTGCAACCGCGGCCGGGACGGCGGGCCGCGCCCTGGCGGCGGTGCTCATCATCATGGTCACGTCGCGGGTGCTGAGCCCGCAGTATCTGGTCTGGCTGCTTGCGCTGGCCGCGGCCCAGCTCGCCTGCACCGGCCCGGTGCCGGACGGTCCCGGGCAGCTGGACAGTTCGGCCAGTCAGCCGGACGGGCACCCTCTCGGCCGACTGCCCGGACGGCGAGGCTGGCGGCAATGCTGGCGGCGAGGTGGCCTGTGGGCCGGCCGGCGGGACCTGACGGTGCTGCTCGTGGCCGCCTGCTTGCTGACGCAGATCGTCTACCCCTGGCGGTACAACGATGTCGTGCAGGGCCGGGTGGTCGGTGGGCTGCTGCTGATCGCGCGGAACCTGCTGCTTGTGGTAGCCGCGTGGTACGCGCTGCGGGCTACCGCGAGCGAGCCGCGCGCCGCTGCACCCGCGGTGCCGCCGCCACCACCGCGAGCAGAGCCAGCGCCGCCGCCACTACCGCGCCAGGTACCCCGGCTCGGCCGAGCAGCCGCCAGGTTGCGGCGAGCGGTGACAACGTCGCGGCACACAGCCACACCGACGTGACCACGACCAGCGCGACCACCGCCCTGGTCCGTCGGTCGAGCGCGGCGAGTGCGACGAGGGCTGCCAGGAACGGCACGCTGAGCGCGAGATACCACGGGTAGAGCACGGGGGAACCGAGAGCCACGGCCATCCCGCCGTAGCCCACGACGGCCAGATCATCCCGGTGCCCGCTCGCGGGCGGCCTTGACCAGGCTCGCAACAGGAGCCAGCCGACGATGAGACCAGCCGTGAGCAGGGTGAGGGCGCGGGTGGCCCGCAGCAGGCTGTCGTCCGCGACATCCAGCCCGACCAGCTGGGCCAGCGCGCCGGCTGCGGTCGCGAGGATCGACGCCGGGGCCACACCCGTCTCGAGCTTGCCGGACGTCGCCAGCGCGCCGAGCCAGGTCGGCCCGAAGCCGCCCGCGGCACTTGCGGCGACCACCGCGATCGTCCCGGCGGCGACGTCCGCTCCCAGGGATCTTCGCCATCCGTCCCGGGCGTGGGCGACCACGAGCCAGGCGACTCCGAGGAAGGCGGTGGCCTTGACGCTCCCGGCGAGGCAGGCCAGCGCCACGGCCGCCGCGCCGAGCAACAGGTCGTGGTGCCCGGGGGAGGGCCGCTCGCGGATGCGCATCCGGTCGACGACCAGCGCGGCCGCGAGCAGTGCCGCGGCGAGCGCGTCCAGGTGCGCTCCACCGATCAGATGGATGATCACGAACGGATTGGCCGCGAGCAGGACGAGCACGATCGAGGCGTAGGAGTCGACCGGGCCGGGCGCTGTGCCCGTGCCGGCGGGCGAGCCAGCCGCGGTGAGCGAACCCGGCCCAGCGGTGAGTGGGCCCGGCCTGCGCCACAGGCGCAGCATCAGCAGGACGAGGGCAACAGTGGAGACCACCGCGATGATCCGCAGCACGACCGTCACGGTGGCCGGGCCGGACCCGAGAGCGCTCCCGACCGCTGCCGCGAACCGTTCCACACCCACGGCGAGCCCGCCATAGGGAGCATGCGTCTCGCGCCACCGGGGGTCGACGGCGGCGACGAACGCCGCGCCCGCCGTGCCGGCCGCGTCCGGTGAGAGCAGATCGCCGATCCCGTGGGTCGCCGGATCCAGCCCGTACCGGGCGAGTTCGCCCTGGGCCGCGTAGGCGTAGACGTCCCGACTGAACAACGGAGGGCCGACCGCGAACGGGGTTGCCCACGCGAGGGCGGTGACGGCGGCCGTGCGGGCCGGGAGCGCGTGACGCAGCGCGTACCGCAGCAGGATGACCCAGGTCAGGCAGAGGGCGATCACGGCCAGCACCGCTGTGGCCGCAAGCACGCCCCTGACCGTGTCCGAGGGGGGCGCGGATGGGAGAATTCCCCACCAGGATGACGGGTCGCTGGCCTGTGGGTCCCGGGGGCCGAGCCGCGCCTCGCCGACCATGGCGATGATCGCGGCGATCGTGCCCGCCACGATCAGTCGCCGCCCTGGCGGCGTGCCTGCCTTGCGGCCGGCCGGGGCCCCCGCAGCGTCGGCGTCGGTGGCGTCGGTGGCGTCGGTGGCGCTGGCTGCGTCGGCGGTGGCGTCGGTGGCGCTGGCGGTGTCAGCGGCGAAGATGTCGACGCTGTGTCCGTGCGTATTGATCAAGGTGCCGGTGGGGCCGGCCGTGTGAGCCTGGGAGGTGGCGGGTGGGCCTGCTGGCGACGCCTGATCCGCCGCTCGGGACCACCACCGGCGAAATCCCGGAATCGCCCGAGCTGGCGCGCCACAGTGGGACCGGTCGTCGCCACGACTCACTCCCGCAGACCTCCTGCCTCGCCGTGGGCCCTCGTCGCCGTAGCCGGCTGGCCGAGGCGGCAGCGGCGCTGGGCACCGCGGTGGTGCGCAGGCCCTGGCTGCTGACCGCCGTGCTCTGTCTGATCTCGGTGTGCTTCGACGTGACCGGCCCGGACACTCCCGCTCAGGAGTATCGGGTCTGGCTGTTCGAGCACGGCGGAGCGCTTCTGTGGGACGACGGTTGGTACGGCGGCCATCCCATACTCGGTTACAGTGTGCTCTTTCCCCCGCTGGGTGCCCTGCTTGGGGTCCAGACCATCGGGGTGCTGGCGTGTGTCGCCTCGACCGCGATCGTGACGAGGCTGCTGCGTGGGCCGGGGGGCCGCCGCGGGCATGATCTGGCGCTGGTGTGGTTCGCGGTCGCGACCGTGGCCAACCTGGTCGTCGGCCGGATGCCGTTCGCGCTCGGCATGGCCTTCGGCGCCCTCGCGCTGGTCGGCGCGAGGGAGCGCAGGGTCTGGCTGGTGTGGCTCGGAGCGGTGTTGTCGTCGCTCGCGTCGCCGCTTGCCGCCGGCTTCGTGCTGATGGTCGGCCTGGCTCTGCTCGGGTCGCTGCCGCGCCGGGTGCTCGCCGGGTTCCTGGGCGCGAGTGCGGGGATCATCGTCGCGCTGGCCTTCCCTGACGAGGGCTACCAGCCGTTCCCGGCCGTCACGTTCATCTCCTTGCTGGTCCTGATCGGGTGCGGGTTGCTGCTGGTGCCGAAGGAGCAGCGGGCGGTCCGCAACGGTCTGCTGCTGTGGGCGGCGGCGGCGATCTTCTTCTTCTTCGTGCCCACCCAGATCGGGGGCAACATCGCCCGCCCGGCGACGATGCTCGCCGGGCCGGCTGCCGCGGTGTTCCTGGCCAGCCGTCCGCGGGCGCTGGCTGCGGTGGCGATTCCGCTGATCGCCTGGCAGATCGGCCCGGTCCACGGAGCCCTGGTCACACATGGTGATCCGTCCGCGTCGCCTGGCTACTACACCGAGATGCTGGACTACCTGGACAACGACAGCCCCGTGCCGGTCGGCCGGGTCGAGATTCCCTTCACCCGGTCGCACTGGGAGGCGCGTTATGTGCCCCCGCGGATCCCCATGAGCCGGGGCTGGCTGCGCCAGGCCGACAGCAAGTACAACGCGCTGTTCTACGACGGGACGCTGACGGCCGAGACGTATCACGACTGGCTGCTCGCCCGGGGCGTCACCTATGTCGCGCTGCCGAACGTCGATCTCGACCCGTCAGCGGTGGCCGAGGCCGAGCTGCTCCGTTCCGGGCTGCCGTACCTGGAGCTCGCGTGGCAGAACGCGGACTGGAAGATCTGGCTGGTCCGGGACTCCGCAGGTCTGGTCCACGGGCCGGCCACCCTCACCGAGCTGGGCGTCAGCTCGATCGCGGTGTCGTTCGCGAACCCGGGCTTCGTCACGGTCCTGGTGCACTACACCCCGTACTGGCAGCTCACCGAAGGTGACGCCTGCGTGTTCCGTGCGGCGGGGGGCTGGACCGGCATCCTCACCCAGTCCAGTGGGGCCGTCCGCCTGTCGGCGCGCCTGTCCGTGGACGGTCTGACGCGTGCCAGCGCCCTGGACTGCCCGGCCGACGAACGCCTGCACTGAACCAGCTCCCGGGTCGGGCGGTCGGGTCAGACGGTCGGGTCCGGCGGCCGGGGCATCATCCGCACGATGCCGAGATCCGCCGCGGCGAGCACCGCCGGCATGTTGAGCACGACGGCGCGGCTGCGGTCCTGATCTTCCGCGGAGAGGCTCTCCCACTCGATGAGTGACGGGTGGGAGCCGTCCTGTTCGGTGGGCCCGAACCGCATCCCGCGGCTCTCCCGTTCGCGCCGCCACCTCAGGTGCTCCTCGGGAGCCAGCTGTTCCACCTCCTCCTCGGTGAAGACGAACTCGGGATCATGCTCCCCCAGGGGCACCAGCATCCAGTTCCGCCGGCGCAGGACCTCGCTGTAGCCGATCGCCTGTGCCCGGTTCGAGGCCTGGAGATCAGGTGCCAGCTCCGCCCACGGGCGCAGACCGCGCCGTGAGCCGATCTGCGCGCCCGCGGCGAGCTCCTTCGCGAGGTACTTCTCATGGATGATCTGAGCGAAGTTCTCGATGAGGTCGTTGGCTCCGGGGTCGAGCGGCAGTGCCTCGTCGTTCACGGCGAAGAACCGCAGCCCACCGCCGACGTTGTCCAGCAGCCCACCATCGCCGGCCGGGTCAGTCTGGTCGGTGGTTGGCTCACGCGGGCCGAACACGTCCTCGAAGCTGCGTTGGCGCCCCGTCCGCACGACGATCCTGGTGCGGTTGACGCCGAGGCTGCCGGCACCGACCGCACGGACCACCTCGAGACCGCGCAGCAGGGCCTCCTCCTCCTCCCGATGGCAGACGTACACGAACTCGGGTGGTGTCGGTGCCTCGCCCGGCGCGCGGCTGATCAGGACGAGTTCGGGGGGGAGGTCACCGGAGGCGCTGTCGTGACACAGCAGCGTGACCCGGCCGAGCGCGGGCTCACGCGAGCGCATCGCGGCAGCCTTGACGGACGCGTCCGGTGCGCACAGCACGACGCACAGCAACGGGCCGCCGGCCGGGCTGTTGTCCCGCCACCGCCGCGCGAGCTCCATGACGACGGCCTGCCCGAGGCCCGAGGTGCCCAGGACGACCAGGTGCGGCGGATGGTGCGGTGCGGTGTCGTCGTGCCCCGGCCGGGACCAGGCCGGGGCGTTGCTGTTGAGCAGGGAATGCGCGCCGAGGACCTCGACCGCGAAGAAGTCGAGCCGGAAGCCCGGGTCGCCCTCCAGCCCGATCCACCGCGCGCGCAGGTGCGGGAGCAACGACAGGTCTCCGACCTGGGCGAGGCAGCGCAGTGGGTTGTCCGCCCGGGCGTCGGCGAACCGGCGGAACCGGGCGCGGGTCCGCCCGGCCCGCAGGACCGCCCGGGCGGTGAGGGTGACGGCCAGGTTGGAGGCGGTGTCGGCGAGGCAGCTGTAGATGACGTCGGCACGCGCGACCCCGGCCCCCTGAAGCACGAGCAGCTCGGCCGGATCCCCGTTGATGCGGAGCAGGTTCGGGGGGCGCTCGGCGTCCGGGTACTCGCGTTCGGCGTCCTCGGCGACCAGCACCACCCGCCTGGACCCCACCAGTTTGTCCACCAGCGCCGACGCCGTCGGGCCGCTGCCGCAGACGACGACGTGCCGGCGGGCGTGCCGGGCCCGGAACTGCTCGAACCGGTGCGCGAAAAGGGTGCTGGCCGCGTCGGCGACGCCCACCGCGGTGGCCAGCGGCGCCAGGAAGCGGGCAATCTCCAGCGCGGGAGGGAACTGCCCGCCGCCCTCGAACATCGTCCCGTCCGCGAGGAACAGGGTTGACGCGAAGAAGACCACGTTGGTCCACGTGAAACTTTCCGGCGTCGCCGCGAAGTGCTGGTAGGTACCGATGAGGCTCAGCGCCAGCGCGATGAGCCCCAGCACCACGAACATGCTGAGCAGATGGCGGCGCAGCCACCGCAGCACCCGGCCGACCCGGCTCACGGGCCCGAACAGGAACGCGGGGTCGAGCCTCATACCCCGCGTCACCCGCGGCGGGTCGTCACCGTGACGACGGCTCCGACACGAGGTCGGCGACGACGATCGTGGTGTCGTCTCGAGCGCCGGCGATCAGTGCGGCCTCGACGAGGGCGTCCGCGGCCTTCTCCGGTGGCTCGGCGCCGAGCTCGGTCATGAGCCCGAGCAACTGCTCCGGGGTCATCACCTTCGTGATGCCGTCGCTGGCGAGAATCACCCGGTCGCCCGCGCGCACCGGCTCGTGCAGAAGATCCGCCTCGATCTGGTCGGCGAGGCCGATCGCGTTGAGCAGCGGGCCGTTCTTGATCGCGTGCGGCGTCGTGATCTGGTGCGGGCGCCCCTTCTGCGGCTGCAGCCAGACCGAGCTGTCACCGACGTGGGCGATGAACAGGGTCTCGCCGGTCGACTGCTGTCGCCCGAGGATGACGACGTCGAGCGTGCAGGCCATGCCCCGCCAGGCCGGCTCCTCCCGCGGCTTCTCCCGGACGACCTGGTTGGCCCGCGCGATGGCCTGCCGCAGGCCGTCAACGGGGTCCCGGGCGTACTGGGGGCGGAAGCCCGCGACGGTGGTGACCGCGAGCGTGGACGCGATCTGGCCCGCGGCCTCGCCGCCGACGCCGTCCGCCACCGCCAGCAGACCGTCCGAGACGACCCAGGCGTCCTCGTTCGGGCCGCCACGTTTGCCGCGCCTGGAGCGCCCGGCCGCGGCGAGGCGCAGCGCCGGCGTCGTGGTCTGGGCCGGTTCGGCCGCGACGATGCCAGCCGCGCCTGATTCGGGCGAGGTGCCCTCCGCCTCCGTCTGCGCCTGCGGATGAGCCTGCAGCGGAGGCAGCAGGGGTGGGGCCGGCGGCGCTGGTGCGTGGCCCGAGCCCCAGCTCGGCGCGTGCTCCGGGCCGACGGGGACCCGCCTGGTCTGGGCGGCCGAGGGATCGGGGTAGGACGCCGGCCCGGGGTACCCCGGGCCTGAGCTCCCCGCATCGGAGTATCCCGAGTGCGTGGGTGGCTCGGGGATCGGGAAGCCTCCGGTGGCCGGCCCCCGGCCCTCCTGCGCCGTCGACAGCCGGTAGGCGGAGTCGTCGACGTCGCTGCGGTGCGGGCGGCCGCTGGGAGGCGGGGTCCACCCGGTGGCGTCCGGGTCCCGGCTGTCGTTCATGTAGGTGTCCCTGCTGCCTGAGTCGTATCCGCCCGTGGCGTGCGGTGGGTACACGCCACCGATATTGTGACCCGCGTCCTGGCGGTCATCCGCCGTGGTTGTGGCCGTGTCGGTTTCATCGCCCGGGTCGGGCTCGTTCAGGCTGCTGACCCGGGTGGCATCCGTGTCGACCCACTCGTTCCATCCGGTAGCGTCATCCCACGCCGAGCGGGTGGCCTCGCCCGAGTCCGCGGCGTCCTCGTCGGCGGTCGTTTCGGCCGCGTTGTAGCCCGGTGTGGCCGGCCCGCCCGCGACCGGCCCGCCCGCGGCGGCCGGCGCGGAGAACCCCGGAACCATGCCGTCCGGGTCATCCGTGGCATCCGGGCCGCTCGGCTCGCCCGGCGGCTCCGGGCTCGGTTGCTCCCGCAACGGGATGGCCCCCGGCCGTGAGCGGCGTGTCTCCAGCGTCCGCCGGCGCCCGGCGTCGGCCCCAGTGCGCGGGGCCCGGCTGGAGAGCACGACAAAGACAACGGCGCCCACAAGAAGCACCACAATGAGCATGATCGGTACCAGTGAGCTACCCATGGCCTCCGTCCCCGCCACGCCAACCCGATCACGCTATAGGACGTGTCGGTAGCAGTCCCCATACATAACCAAAGGCGTCTACTCGTAGACGATGGGGTCTGTGTCATGACTCCGACAAAAGTCCGTTCAGGCCCGCTCGGCACCGTTCGGCGAGCAGGTGGACGTGATAGCGGGGTCTGGCCGGGGTGATTCGGGTGTCGGGTAGCTGTCCGGGGCGCCCGAAGGTCATACGGTCATGCGGTCAGGCGACAGGGGCGCCGGGACGGACGTCGGGGGCGGGTTCCAGTGTGGCCAGCCGGCGCTCCAGCAGCCGCACGAGCTCGTCGTGGTCCAGCTCCGCGGGGTCGAACAGGTGCTGCAGTGCCAGCCCGTCGCAGAACGCCAGCAGGGCACGCGCCTCGTCGCCCGGCCGCAGATCGGCGCGGATCTCACCGGCATGCTGGCCGGCCGTGATCACCTCGGCGAGGATGGTCCGCAGCTCGCGATAGGCATCCCTGGGGAAGGCACGCAGCATCTCGCTCGCCAGCACCCGGCTGACGAAGCCGTACCAGACCAGCAGCTCGTCGCGGCGGGCCTCGTCGAGCGGAAGCAGCCCGGTGAGTGCAGCCCGTAGGACGGTGCGTGGCCGGGCGTCGGCGGCGATGTTCGCGAACCGGCGCCGGTAGGCGTCGGAACTGGCCTGGAAGGCCACGGCGAGGATCTCGTCCTTGGAGCCGAAGTAGTGGGCGAGCACGCCCGTCGACCAGCCTGACTCGGCGGCAACCCGGCGCACCGTGACCGCGTCGATCCCCTCACGGGCCACAAGACGGAGCACAGCGGCGCCGATCTCGGCCCGCCGCTGCTCGTGATCTATGGCCCGAGGCACAGTCCGAGTCTACCCGGGGATTTATTTCGGACGTCCGTGTTACAACAGGGGAGGGTTCTCGCCGAGGAGGTGTGGTGCACATGCTTGTCGCGGTACTGGTCGGCTGCGAGATCGGATTCTGGCTGCTGCTGGCGAGTGGTCTGTTGGCCAGGTACGTCCTGCGCCGGCAACGGCTGTCGGCCGCACTGCTCCTCAGCGTGCCGCTGGTGGACGTCGTGCTGCTCGGCGCGACCGTCATGGACCTGCGGGGCGGGGCCGACGCCACCTTCGTCCACGGGCTCTCGGCGGGTTATCTCGGCTTCTCGGTCGCCTTCGGGCACAGCATGGTCCGCTGGGCGGACAGGCGGGTGGCGCACCGCCTCGGAGCGGGCCCGCCGGTACCGAAGCCCGCTCCACGCGGCACCCGGGAACGGGTCCGGTACGAGTGGCGTGAGTTCGGCAAGGCCGCCGTGGCCTGGGCCGTGGCCTGCGGGCTGCTCGCGCTGATGATGGTGCTGGTGGGCGGCGCCGGTGCCGGCGGCGGTGACACCGCCGAGCTTGGGGCCTGGATCGTCCGGCTCACCGTTGTCCTGGTGGTCTGGTTCGTCGGCTGGCCAGGATGGGAGTCGGCGCGGATGGCCGTGCGCCGGACCTGAGCGCTGCCCGCAGCTTCCCGCCCCCGACGCGCCGGGATCCCGCGCCGCCGCGCAGCGCCAACAATTCACCCAAAGAGGGATAAGTAGGACGGGAAGACTCTCGACAATCCGCAAGAAGCGAGGATTTCGGTTGCTTGTCTTCAGGGGGTCATCGCACAGGCTTCTGTGTAGACCTGTGATGGTGTCTTCCAACCCAGGGTCTGTCGAGGTCGGGCGTTGAGCTGGGCGGCGACGCGGGCGAGGTCGTCGGGGGTGTGGTGGCGTGGCGTGGCGGGTACGGGCGGCGCCGTCCGGTCCTAGACGCCGTCCAGTGCGGGCGACCAGGGTCCGTCGGCATCGCCGCGGGGGCGGACCAGGGTGAACGTGTCGAAGGGGACGGGCTCCGCCGTGGACGAGTCGTAGACCGTCACCACGATCCGGGTCGTCCCGCCCGGAGTGCCCGGATCAACCTCGAAGCCGGCGAAGGCGTAGGGGTGGTCCGGGAAGCGGTCGGCGAGCCAGGGTGCGGACTCCATCGCCCGGATCGCCGGGTGATGCCGCTGGCCGGGTGCGGGGTCGCGCACGCCGACGACCACCTGGCAGGCCGGTGGATCGAACAGCTCGTGGGCGGACGGCGTCGACGAGCCGCCCGTACCGACGAGCAGGTGCACGGACCCGGCCGAGGTGTCGATCGTGATGGTGCCGTTCTCGGTGGTGGTGGCAGCCGGTACGGGGCGGGGTGTCCGGGTCGGTGTCCCCTCGATGATGCCCCGCAGCGGGTGGGTGCGTTCGTAATGATGCTCGTGCCCGGACAGCACCAGATCGACGCCGTACTGGTCGAACAGGGGCAGCCACTCCTCGCGCAGCCCCAGGTCGGCGCCGTTGTGGTGGGCGGCGGTGGAGATCGCCGGCTGGTGCGCGACGGCGACGATCCAGTCGACGTCCCGGTCGGCCCGGGCCTGTTTCAGCTCCCGCTCCAGCCACGCGGTCTGCCGGCCGGAGCTGTACCCGTGCAGGTAGACACGGCCGGCGTCCTGGTAGCAGACGTCGTCGCCGCTGAGCACGACGAATCGGACGCCGCCGACGGTGAACGCATACCAGAGGCCGTCGAGGTAGGGCTCGTCGTCGTTGCTCGGTAGCTGGAAGTACGTCTGGTAGGCGGCCAGGCCGAGCGCACCGTTGCCGCGCTCGATCTCGTGGTTGCCGGGGCTTGGCATCCAGGGGCGGCGGTGGGCGGAGGCGCTGATCATCTCGAACCAGCCCGACCAGGCGACCGGCGGGACCGCGTTGACGTTCGCGTAGGCCAGGTCGCCGTTGACCAGGGTGAACAGTGGCGCCACGTGCTCGATCCCGGCCACCAGGGTCGCCGAGGCCGCGGTACCGAACGGGTCCTCGGGGTGATCCGTGCCGTGGTCTCCGAAACAGGTGAAGGAGAACGCCGACCGGCCGCTGGGGGCGGTGCGAAAGGAGGAACCGCCCAGCTCGAGAAGCCGACCGGAGCCGCGGTGCCGGAACGGGGCGTTGCCCGGTACCCGCATCGAGATCTCGTAGCGGTACTCGGTGTCGGGTTCCAGGCCTTCGAACAGCGCGTGATGGGCGAAGATCTCCTGGCGGGTCACCGCGTCGGTGTACGAGCGGGTGACAGCGTCGACCTTGATGTCGGTGCCGGCGGCAGTGTCTGTGGCAGTGGCAGTGGCGGTGGCAGTGTCTGTGGCGGCGTCCGTCGCGGTGGCGGTGTCGTCGATGGGCGCCGGCCGCAGGCGGACCTCGGGTCGCAGCACAGGTGACCTTGTGATCCAGGAGACGGCCATCGAGCTGGCCGGATCGGGACCGAAGGTGAGATGTACTCCGTGCCTGGCCAGCCCGTCGGACTGTCGGCGCGGCGCTGCGGACTGGTCTTCGTCCTGGTGGCGGCGAGGCATGACTTCCGATGCGGGTCGATGGCGAGCCGGTGCGGTGTGCGGTGAACATGCCGAAGGGCGGTTACGCGTGACGCGCAACCGCCCTTCGAACAGGTCTGGCGGTGGTGTGCGCCGGCCAGTGTGACCGCCGGCCGGAACCATCGGTCACACTACCGACACAGTGTCACTCGCTGGACTTGGCCAGGTCGATCGGCGGGGCGTCCGGCACCGAGTTCGGCTTCGGCTCGCCGCGGAAGACGAACTTCGCCTCCTCGCCTTCGCCCTCGACGTCGCCGACGACGATCTCGCCGGGACGCAGCGTCCCGTAGAGGATCTTCTCGGACAGGACGTCCTCGATCTCCCGCTGGATCGTCCGGCGCAGCGGCCGGGCGCCCAGCACCGGGTCGTAACCGCGCTTGGCGAGCAGGACCTTGGCGGCGGGAGTGAGCTCCAGCGCCATGTCCTTGTTCTTCAGCTGCGAGTCGACCCGGGCCAGCATGAGGTCGACGATCTGGATGATCTCGACCTCGGAGAGCTGGTGGAAGACGATGATGTCGTCGATCCGGTTCAGGAACTCAGGCCGGAAGTGCTGCTTGAGCTCGTCCTGGACCTTGGCCTTCATCCGCTCGTAGTCGATCGCGCCCTGACCGGTCGCGAAGCCGATGCCGGGGCCCTTGGAGATGTCCCGGGTGCCCAGGTTCGACGTCATGATCAGGACGGTGTTCTTGAAGTCGACCAGCCGGCCCTGGGAGTCGGTCAGGCGACCGTCCTCCAGGATCTGCAGGAGCGTGTTGAAGACGTCCGGGTGGGCCTTCTCGACCTCGTCGAAGAGGACCACGGAGAACGGCTTGCGCCGGACCCGCTCGGTGAGCTGGCCACCCTCCTCGTACCCGACGTAGCCGGGCGGGGAGCCCACCAGCCGCGAGACGGTGTGCTTCTCCATGTACTCGGACATGTCGAGCTGGATCAGCGCGTCCTCGTCGCCGAAGAGGAACTCCGCCAGCGTCTTCGAGAGCTCGGTCTTACCGACACCGGACGGGCCGGCGAAGATGAACGAGCCACCGGGGCGCTTCGGGTCCTTCAGGCCGGCGCGGGTACGCCGGATCGCCTGCGAGACGGCCTTGATCGCCTGCTCCTGGCCGATGACGCGCTTGTGCAGCTCGTCTTCCATGCGCAGGAGGCGGGCGGTCTCCTCCTCGGTGAGCTTGAAGACCGGGATGCCGGTCCAGATCGCGAGGACCTCCGCGATCTCCTCGTCGCCGACCTCGGCGACGACGTCCATGTCGCCGGCCTTCCACTCCTTCTCCCGCTTGGCCTTCTCGGCCAGCAGGGTCTTCTCCTTGTCGCGCAGCGACGCGGCCTTCTCGAAGTCCTGCGCGTCGATCGCGGACTCCTTGTCCCGGCGGACGTTCGCGATGCGCTCGTCGAACTCGCGCAGGTCCGGCGGAGCGGTCATCCGGCGGATGCGCATCCGGGACCCGGCCTCGTCGATCAGGTCGATCGCCTTGTCCGGCAGGAACCGGTCGGAGATGTAGCGGTCGGCCAGGGAGGCCGCGGCCACGAGGGCGGCGTCGGTGATCGAGACGCGGTGGTGCGCCTCGTACCGGTCGCGCAGGCCCTTGAGAATCTCGATGGTGTGCGCCACCGACGGCTCCGCGACCTGGATGGGCTGGAAGCGCCGCTCCAGGGCGGCGTCCTTCTCCAGGTGCTTGCGGTACTCGTCCAGGGTGGTCGCGCCGATCGTCTGCAGCTCGCCGCGCGCCAGCATCGGCTTGAGGATGGAGGCGGCGTCGATCGCGCCCTCGGCGGCACCCGCGCCGACGAGCGTGTGGAGCTCGTCGATGAACAGGATGATGTCGCCGCGGGTGCGGATCTCCTTGAGGACCTTCTTCAGCCGCTCCTCGAAGTCACCGCGGTAGCGGGACCCGGCGACTAGAGCGCCGAGGTCGAGGGTGTAGAGCTGCTTGTCCTTCAGGGTCTCGGGCACCTCGCCCTTGACGATCGCCTGCGCCAGCCCCTCGACGACGGCCGTCTTGCCGACGCCGGGCTCGCCGATGAGGACCGGGTTGTTCTTCGTCCGGCGCGACAGCACCTGCATGACGCGCTCGATCTCCTTCTCGCGCCCGATGACCGGGTCGAGCTTGGACTCACGAGCGGCCGCGGTGAGGTTGCGGCCGAACTGGTCGAGGACCAGCGAGGTCGACGGCGTGCCCTCGGCCGGGGCGCCGGCGGTGGCCGGGTCGCCCTTGCCCTGGTAGCCGGACAGGAGCTGGATGACCTGCTGGCGGACCCGGTTGAGGTCCGCGCCGAGCTTGACCAGCACCTGGGCGGCGACACCCTCGCCCTCACGGATGAGGCCGAGCAGGATGTGCTCGGTGCCGATGTAGTTGTGGCCGAGTTGCAGAGCCTCGCGCAGGGACAGCTCAAGGACCTTCTTGGCCCGGGGCGTGAACGGGATGTGCCCGCTCGGCGCCTGCTGACCCTGACCGATGATCTCTTCGACCTGCGACCGCACACCCTCGAGCGAGATCCCGAGCGACTCGAGGGCCTTAGCAGCGACGCCCTCGCCCTCGTGGATCAGGCCGAGCAGGATGTGCTCGGTCCCGATGTAGTTGTGGTTGAGCATCCTGGCTTCTTCCTGAGCCAGGACGACGACCCGACGTGCCCGGTCGGTGAACCTCTCGAACATGTGCGCTCCTTCGAGCTGCGACCGACCACACGACAGCCGGTATCCGCATGCTAGCTCCGCCGAGGCATGTCCTCACGCATCGAACAGAAACCTACCCGCCGGAACCGCCCTCTTCGTCGGGGACGGCGCTGCGGCCGGATCGCCGGCCTACCAGCGGAGACGTTCATGGCAACCGTGGCCGACCAGGCATGATTCCGTCACGTGGTTCCGCCAAGAGCGGAACGACATGTCTACCCCGACAACCTCGGTGTGGGGCTCGATGGCGGGCGATGATGATCAGATTCACGCTCGGAGCCGCGATGCTCCGTGCTGGCGGTGGGAGCGGTTCGGACCGCGACCAACCGTCACCGGCCCAAGCCGGCACTACCGACGGTAACGTATGCGCCTGGGTCGAGGGTGTGATACGGATCACATTTGGCCGAATGTGGTCGCCAGGTTCCCTTCCGGCGTTGATTGTCGTGCCACCTTCTGTGACATCGCCGACCGCGGCCCACGCCGGTCGTGCACGCCCCGTAGGCAGGCGGGGGGCTTGGGCCCTCGTCGACGTCCTGTCACGGCTGGCCTCAGCTCATCGCGATCACCTCATAACTGGCCTGGCTGCTGCTCGCGGTGACTGAGCCTTTTCCGTCGTCGACTCGGACTCGCGGCTTGGCTGGCCAGGGCCGTGAGACGGAGAAGGCTCACCGCTCCTGCTTGTGCGGCCTTCCTTCCACTGTTCCCCTGCCCTGCGACGGGCGTCTCAGACGGCCAGACCGCCGGGTCCCTGGGCGTCGATCCACTCCCGCAGCCGATGCTCACGCTCGTCCGTCGCCACGAACGGGCAGGCGGTGCAGAACTCCTCGGTCAGCCGATGCGCCAGGCAGCATGATCCGCGGCGCATACCCGTGTAGGTCCGACCGTGGTGGACGAACTGCTGCCACGTCGGCCGGGCCCGCAGGGTCGGCGCCGCGTCGGCGAAGAAGGCGTCCGCCTCCAGGCGCCCGATGTGCGGATCACCACTCACCCGTTCGGTGAGCAGAAACGCCCGCCCGCACTGGGACGCCACCGCTCCCCACAGGGCCGCGAGCCCGAGCCGCGCGCGTGACCGGAGGCTGTTGATCATCGGTTCCAGGTGGCCGATGATCTGGCCGACAAGCTGCGCACGCAGGGCGTCGACGTCCGCCGCGACCATCGTCACCTCGATCGGGTCGGTGCCGCCGAGGTCGACGCTCACCTTCGCGTCGAGCAGGTCGAGGTGATCGGCAAGCGCCGGATCGGAGCGCAGCAGCGCCAGCCGCGGGCGGTGGAATGCCGTGCTGTCGCACCATCCGCCCTCGTGGCAGTGCACCGAGATCCCGGCGGGGGCAAGGTCCGGCACCCGCCGGGCCAGGACGAACATCGCGATGGCCGGGCCGACGATGGTGGCGGCGTACCACGCGGTGAAGTAGCTGACGGCGACCTCCGCCGTCGCCTGGTTGTGATCGCGAACGACGGCGAGGGCCTCGTCGAGCTTCGCGGGATCGTGCAGCTCGTCGGCCCGGATCCAGCCGTCCGGCGACGGTGGCGGGCCGGCGATCGCCCGGCGGTGGTCCAGCGCCGCCCGCACCGTGCACAGGGTGGTTTCGAGGCCGGTCAGGTTGGTGGCACGGACCGCCAGGTCGACCGGCAGGCGAGAGGTACCCGTGGAGAGGTGCTGCGGGTGGCGGGGCGGCGCGTGAGACATGGTGTTAGGTAAGCCTAACTTCAACTCGACAGTCAACTCGGCGTCGCCCACCTGTCGCGGTCGCTCCAGGTGTCCTGGTTGCTGGCAGCCCGCTGACCTGTGGATTCACCGGTCGCGGGCCGATTTGTTGGAAATGGTCACAACCTGCCCAGGGGTCCGGCTTCTGGCCCTGACCCCCTGGTGGAGTCGGTTGCCCGACAGCCGGCGACAGTGATCGATATGGGCGGCGACTCCGGGAACCGAGTGTCCCGGTGTTGACTCCACATCCCGAGATCAAGAAGTGAGGCTAACCTTATCTTGAGACGGCTCGTGGTGCAGCGCAGCCGATGCGTGACAGTCGCGGGCGCAAGACTTCTTCCTGCGAACGAGTCGCTGCGGTCCAGGTTGTGGTGGTTCCAGGCGGCGCTGACGGGCGCATTCCACCTTCTTCCCGGTCTGCTCCGCCCCCCGGTTCGCCGTGGCCGGCGTGTCGCGAACCAGTCGCCGATGTCGGCCTGGCCGTCGGGACGTCGATTCGACCCCGCCCTGGTCGCTGACAGTCCAGACTTGTATCCATGACGTCACCACAGCGTGTGCTCTACCACGTCGTCTGCGCGGCACCGCCCGCGCTCGCCGCCGCCGAGTTCGTGGCGCAGGCCCAGCAGGACGGGTGGGACGTGTGCGTCGTGACGACGTCGCGTGCCGCGGTATGGCTGGACCTGCCGGCGCTGGCCGCGGTCAGTGGGCATCCCGTCCGGACCGACTACAAGCTGCCGGGGCAGCCGGACGTGCTTCCACCACCGACCGCCTTCGCCGTCGTCCCGGCGACCTTCAACACGATCAACAAGTGGGCCGCCGGTATCGCGGACACGCTCGTCCTGGGTCTGCTGACCGAGGCACTGGGGCTCGGCCTGCCGGCCGTCGTCGCACCCTGCCTCACCGCCGCGCAGGCGGCCCACCCCGCCTATGCGACGTCCTGCCAGACGCTGCGTTCCGCCGGTGTGCGGATGCTGGACCGCTGGACGCCGCAGGACGCCGACCGGGTCTCGGGTGGCTGGGAAGGCGCGGACAGCCAGCGGGTGCTGCTCGAGCTCGGACGACACCCGCACCTGGTGCGTTGACGTCGCCGCTGGTCTGTCAGCTGCTGTCCAGCCAACGGCTGGACAGTCAGTGGCTGTCCGATCAAGCCGCCGTCCGATCGGCCGACTGACCGGCCGACTGATCGGTCAGCGTTTGTCGACGAGGGCGTCGTGGATCGTCCGGGCCAGCGCCTGCTGCCCCTCCTGGGTGGGGTGAGCGCTCAGGTCTCGGTCCGCGCTGAGAAGGCCCACCCGGTTGACCCACGAGTCCTTGGTGCACATCTCGTGGTCGCGCAGGGATCTGCTGGTGGAGATGAACTCGACGCCGGCATCCTTGGCGGCCCGACGAATCGTCCGATTGAGAGTGTTGTTCAGGCCGACGAGCTGCCTGCGCTCGCTGCTGTCGAGCCAGCGGCAGGTGTTGTTTCGCTGGGATCGAGGGAAGATGTCGGGATATCCGACGACGACGATCCGCGAGTTCGGCGCCGCTGCCTTCACTTCCTTGTAGGTGGTGACGAGAATTCCCGGAAGCTCGTCCTGCAGGTAGTCCCGCCGCCGCCGGTCGTTACCGTCCCAGAAGCACTTCCAGAGCACACAGCTCATGATGACCCGGCCGAATCCGGCGTCATTGCCGCCGATCGTGATCGTCACCACGTTCGGGGCCTTCGGCAGCGCGCGCAACTGGTCGAGCTGGGAGGGGTTGCCCCGCTGGGACGTGGTGATCTCCTTCGTCGTCGCGCCACCGCAGGCGGCGTGCAGCACTGTGGTGATCGGCGGGTCAAGAGTGGCGAGCAGCCGTGGCCAGGCACCGGTGCTACGGCGGCAGCTGCCCGCGTCGGCAAGGAACGGAGGCGAGCCCTCGCCGGAGGAGTAGGAGTCGCCAAGCGCGGCGATCGTGAGCGCGCCCGTCGTGGTGGGCTGCGCGCCGGCCGTCGCGGCCGGCACCGCGGTGAGGAGGATCAGTGTGCTTGACGCGAGGAATGCGGCCCAGGTGAACGGCGAGCGCCGGACGAACGGGCCGGTCGGGAGAGATCGGGACGGCCCGGATGCACGTTGCCCGCGTGGACCAGGGATTCGTGAGACCGCCCACGTTCTGCGCCGCATGGAGAGAGGCTAACCCGCGCCCGTGACCGGCGGAGGAATTCCGACCCGCTGCGCGCCCGACACGCCGGAGAACCGACCGAAACCGCCCTCGGCGATGCATAAGCGCACCGCGGTGAAAGCGTGAACCGCGCGGTTCTCCGGTCACCGAACCGCGCGGTGAGACGGCGCGGCGTCAGCGTGTCTCCGCATTCTTCTCGAAGACAAGCCTAAGGCCGATCAGGGTCAGATGCGGCTCATGGTTGTCGAGGGTTTCGCTCTCCTTGAGCACCAGCGAGGCCAGCCCGCCGGTGGCGATCGCGGTCGCCGGGGCGCCCAGCTCGGCGCGGATGCGCCGGACCAGCGCGTCGACCTGCCCGGCCGCCCCGTAGATCATGCCCGACTGGAGTGCCTCGACCGTGCTCTTACCGATCACCGAACGTGGCGTCGTGAGCTCGACCTTGCGGAGCTGGGCGGCCCGCGAGGCGAGTGAGTCCAGGGCGATCTCGATGCCGGGCGCGAGCGCGCCACCCAGGAACTCGCCGCGTTCCGAAACGACGTCGAGGTTGGTGGACGTCCCGAAGTCGACCACGATCGCCGGTCCGCCGTAGAGGTGGTGCGCGGCCAGTGTGTTCATGATCCGGTCGGCCCCCGCCTCCTTCGGGTTGTCGATGAGGATCGGCACCCCGGTGCGGGTGCCCGGCTCGACCACGACGGTCGGGATGCCCCGGTAGGTGCGGCTCACCATCCGGCGGATCTCGCGCAGCGCCGCCGGAACCGTCGAGCACACGGAGACACCGTCGATCTGGTGGCTGCCGAGCAGGCCGGTGTAAAGGAGCCCCATCTCGTCCGCGGTGGCATGGGGATCGGTGCGGATCCGCCAGGAGTTGGCGAGCTGGGCGCCGTCGAACACGCCCAGGACGGTGTTGGTGTTTCCAACGTCGATCGTCAGCAGCATCAGCCGGCCACCGCAAGGTCGAAGCCGAGGTCGAGGGCGGGCGCCGAGTGGGTGAGACCACCGACGGCCAGGTAGTTCACGCCGGTCGAGGCGACCGCGGCGGCGACGTCCAGGGTCAGCCCGCCACTTGCCTCCAGCAGGACGCCCGCGGGCCGGGCGATGGCCACCGACGCACGAAGATCGTCCAGTGACATGTTGTCGCAGAGGATCAGGTCGGCCCCGGCGCCCACTGCCTCGGACACCTGCTCCACGGTGTCGCACTCCACCTCGACGGCCAGGTGCGGGAAGCGGGCGCGCACGGCCGCGAAGGCCGCCGCCACCCCGCCGGCCGCGATCACATGGTTGTCCTTGACCAGCGCGGCGTCGGTCAGCGACATCCGGTGGTTGCTGCCGCCGCCGCAGCGCACCGCGTACTTCTCCAAAGCCCGCAGGCCCGGGAGCGTCTTGCGGGTGTCCCGCACGACCGCGCCCGTGCCGGCGACCGCGTCCACCCATCGCCGGGTCGCCGTGGCCACGCCGGAGAGATGGCAGAGCAGGTTCAGCGCCGTTCGCTCGGCGGTGAGAAGACCACGCACCGGCCCACTGACCTGCAGCACCGCCGTGCCCGGGGCCACCCGGTCACCATCGGCGATCACCGGCGTCACGGTGACGGCCGGACCGAGAAGGAGCTCGAACACCGCGGCGGCGACCGGCACCCCCGCGACCACGCCGTCGGCGCGGGACACCACCGAGCCATGGCTCGTCAGCGCCGCATCCACGGTCGCGGCCGACGTGGCATCCTCGCCGTCGGGCCCCGGAAGGTCCTCGTTCAGTGCTCGGCGGATCACGTCGAAGACCACCGACTCGGCCAGCCCGGTGGACCTCAGGGCAGTCAGGACGGGAGCCGAGATCTGAGCGGCCGTCGTCTCGGTCGTCGTCTCGGTCGTCGTCTCAGTCGTTGTCTCGGTTGTGGTCCTGGTCGTCGTCGACGGCTCCGCCGGCGCGACGCGGGTGGGGCTCATGCCGACCGGAGCCGGGACGAAGCGGGAGCAGCGGCGGAGTCCGATGTCGGTCGGCTCTGCCGGGCCCACGGTGAGACAGACGTGGCCGAGCCGGCTTCGGCTGGCCGCGGCGGTGCCTCGTACGTCAAGATCAGCTCCCCTTCCGGGTCCAGCCTGGTCAGCACGTGTCCGCTCCAGTGCTCGTCATCGCGGTCGGCGAAATCCTCCCGCCAGTGACAGCCCCGGGTCTCGGTGCGCATCTGGGCCGCGGCGACCAGCGCGGTCGCCACCATTCGCAGGTTGGTCATCTCCCAGGCCGCCGGGCCGGCGGTGACCGTGGCCCCGCTGACCCGAAGATCGCCGAGGCCGGCCAGCATCTTTCCCGTCGCCCGCAGACTCTCGGCGCTGCGCAGCACGCCCGCGCCATCCGTCATGGCCCGGGTCAGGTCGCCGCGTTCGGTCGGGTCCGTCAGACCGCGGCCACGCGCGCCCGCCGGAACACCGATCACGGCGGCGGCACCGGCGAGCGGTGAAGCAGCCGGCTCCTGGGATCCGTCCCAGCTCGATGTGTCCTGTTCGGAGATGTGCTGGGCGATGCGCGCCGCGAAGACCAGGCCCTCCAGCAGGCTGTTCGACGCCAGCCGGTTGGCGCCGTGCACTCCGGTGCAGGCGACCTCCCCGCAGGCGTACAGCCCGGGAACGCTGGTCCGCCCCCACAGGTCGGTGCGGACCCCGCCGCTGGCGAAGTGCGCCGTCGGAGCGACCGGGATCGGTGCCGTCACCGGGTCGACCCCGGCCTCCCGGCAGCGCGCGGTGATCGTGGGGAACCGGCGCAGCAGGGTCTGGGTGCCCAGGTGCCGGGCGTCCAGATAGAGGTGGTCCACCCCCTGCTCCGCCATCACCCGCGACATCTGCTTCGCGACGACGTCCCGGGGCGCGAGGTCGGCCAGCGGGTGCACGTCGCGCATCACCCGCCGGCCGGCGGCGTCCACCAGCAGCGCGCCCTCGCCGCGCAGAGCCTCGCTGACCAGCGGCTGCTGACCGGCCTCGGGGGAGGGCAGCCACAGCGCGGTCGGATGGAACTGGACGAACTCCAGGTCCGTCACGACTGCACCGGCCCGCAGGGCGAGCGCGACGCCGTCACCGGTCGAGACCGCGGGGTTGGTCGTCGACGCGAAGATCTGCCCCATTCCGCCGGTGGCCAGAACGATCGCCCGGGCTGTCACGGCGCCGACGCCATCCTGGCTGCCCGCCCCGAGGACGTGCAGCGTCGCACCGACCGCCCGGCCCGCCTGATCCATCAGCAGATCCAGGACGAGGGCGTTCTCCAGCACCTCGACGGCCGGGTCGGCGCGCACCGCGGCGATCAGTGCCCGCTCGACCTCCAGCCCGGTGGCGTCGCCGCCGGCATGTGCGATCCGGTCGCGCAGGTGGCCACCCTCGCGGGTGAGCGAGAAGTCGCCGCCAGGGTCCCGGTCGAACCGGGCACCGAGTGCCGCGAGCTCACGTACCCGGGCCGGACCTTCGGTGACCAGGACCTCGACCGCCGCCGGGTCGCACAGGCCGACGCCGGCGACGAGGGTGTCGCGCAGGTGCTCGGCAGGGGAGTCCTCGGCGCTCAGGGCCGCGGCGATCCCGCCCTGTGCCCAGCGGGTCGAACCGGCGTCCAGCAGGGCCTTGGTGACGAGGAGGACCCGGCGGTCCGGGCTGGCCGCCCGGGTGCGCAGCACCGTGGTGAGACCCGCGATACCGGATCCGATGACCACGACGTCCGCGTCCCGGCTCCAGCCCGGACGCGGTGCGCCGAGTCGGTGTGGGAGAACTGGCACCGCGCTACGCCCTCCCCTGCCCGGCGCCCACGATGTCACCAGAGCCCAGGACAGCGCCGGAGCCCAGGACGCCACCGGCCGCCAGGATGTCGCCCCGCAGGCTGGACGGGTCGCCGGGGAGTGCCTCCGCCGGGTCGCCGCCGCGGCCGATGATGCGGTTCTGCGCGTCGAGGAAGAGGACCTTGGGGGTGTATCGCCGCGCCTCGGCGTCGTCCATGATCCCGTACGAGATGATGATGACGAGATCGCCGGGATGCACCAGGCGGGCCGCCGCCCCGTTGATCCCGATGACACCGCTGCCCGCCGGGCCGGTGATCGCGTAGGTCTCCAGGCGCGCGCCGTTGTTGATGTCGACGATCGTCACCTGCTCGCCGGGAAGCAGGTCGGCGGCTTCCATCAGGTCGGCGTCGATCGTGACGGAGCCGACGTAGTGCAGGTCGGCCTGCGTCACCGTCGCCCGGTGGATCTTGGAGGTGAGCATGGTTCGAAACACCGGTCAGACCCCCTGGTAACCGTTGCCGTCGGCTGCGCAGACCGCGGCCGGCTGCCGGCCGGCGGACTGCCGCGCGGATCGTGCGGCCGGGTCGGCCAGCACGAGGTCGATGTTGTCGATGAGCCGGGTGGTCCCGACCCGGGCCGCGACCAGCAGCAGTGCAGGTCCGGTGGAGACCGGCCCGAGGTCGGACCGGCTGGCAAGGGTCAGGTAGTCGACGTCCACACCGGGCTCGGAGGCGAGCTCCGCCCGGGCCGCGGTGAGCACGGCGTCGGCGCCATCGGTGGCCCGGGCGGCACCGGCGGCCAGTGCTCGGGAGAGAGCCAGCGCGCTGCGCCGCTGGTCGGCGTCGAGGTAGGCGTTGCGGCTCGAAAGGGCGAGCCCGTCGGTGTCACGCACCGTCGGCACGCCGACGATCTCCAGCGGGAACGCCAGGTCGTCGACCATGCGGCGGATGCAGACCAGCTGCTGGGCGTCCTTGCGGCCGAAGAACGCCACATCCGGCCGGACAAGGTGGAACATGGTCCCCACCAGGGTGAGCATCCCGTCGAAGTGGCCTGGCCGGGACGCTCCCTCCAGGACGTCGCCCAGTGGCCCGGCACTCAGGGTGACCAGCGGAGCCGGGTCGTGCACCACGCTCGGCGCGTAGACGATGTCGGCCCCCTCGCTGGCGCAGACGTCCAGGTCGGCGGCGAAGGTGCGGGGGTAGCGGTCGAGGTCCTCGCCGGGCCCGAACTGCAACGGATTGACGAAGATCGTGACCACGACCTGGTCGGTGCGCCGCCGGGCCTCCCTGATCAGGGCGGCGTGACCGCGGTGCAGCGCACCCATGGTCATGACGACACCGCGGACACCTCGGGCGGGTGCCGCCTCCCGCGCCTCCCGCGACTGGGGAGTCGAGGCTGCGGGGGCCTGGCCCGTCGGGGCCGGGTCCGTGGGGGTGTGGTCGGGGGGTGTCTGGTCCGCGGATGCCGCGGCGGTCTGCTCCCTGCGGACGACCGGCTGGGCCAGTGCCGCGGCGAGCTCGGCGCGGGTGCGGACGACGACGGGCCGGGCGGTGCCGCGTGATGCGGCCGGTGCCGGGCTCGCGGTGCCGGCTGGTGCCGGGCGCGGGGGGATGGGCATCTGAGCAGGCATGAGTACAGGCATTCGGATTCGTTCCAGTCCTCGGGTGGGGTACCGGACGTCGCGGACACTGTAGCTCGCCCGCAACGTCCCCTGAACCCATCTGTGACCTGGCTGTCTTTCCCTATCGCCCGATCAGGGGACAGCAACGGCGAGCCGCCGCCCGGGGAGATCTCGGGCGGCGGCTCGCGGTCTGTCACGTCTGTTGCGGACGTCCGTTCGCTGTGCCTGCTCGCCTGCCGGCCAGCGGTGCCTACTCGCCGATCGCGGCCGGCGGGATCTGGCTGGCGAGCCGCGGGTGGGTGCCCGCCGCGGTGGCGTCCGTTGTGGCCTCCCGGCTCGTCGACGGTCTCGGAACGGACACCCCGACGGCGGTGACCGCCGGGCGGCGCCAGGCGCGTTCGCCGATCAGCGTGAGGACGGCGGGCATCAGGATCACCCGGATCACCGTCGCGTCGAGCAGGATCGCGGCGCCCAGACCGATCCCGAGCTGCTTCATGCTCACCTGCGACAGCGTCGCGAACACGCTGAACACGGCGACCATGATCACGGCGGCGCTGGTGACCACGCCGGCGCTGCTCCGGACGCCGGCCAGCACCGCCTCGCGCATCGGAAGCCCGGCGCTGTATGCCTCCCGGACCCGGCTGAGCACGAAGACCTGGTAGTCCATCGACAGTCCGAACAGGATCACGAACAGCATCAGGGGCAGCCAGTTCGTGATGGTGCCGGTGGAGGTGTAGCCGAGCAGGCCGTCCGCCCAGTGGTGCTGGAACACGACCACGAGCAGGCCGTATGCCGAGGCGACCGAGAGCAGGTTCAGCGCCACGGCCGCCGCGGCCACGAGCGGGCTGCGGAAGGCCGCCAGCAGCAGCAGAAACGCCAGGACCAGGACGAAGCCGATCACCAGCGGGGTCCGCCCGTTGAGCTGCCGGTTGAAGTCGACCGAACCCGCGGTCCGACCGGTGACGTCGGCGGATGTCCCGTGGACGGCGCCGACAGTCGCCGGGATCACCGTGTCACGCAGCCTGGCCAGCGCCCGCTGGGACACGTCGTCGGTACCGCTGCCGGCGATCGGGATGGCGATCTTCGCCACCCGGTCGTCGCCACTGATCTCGGTCGTGATCGGCTCGTACATCACTCCGGTGGCGACGGCCTCGCGCCTGAGCCCGGTGATGGCCGCGGCCACCTCGGCCGAGCGCACGTCGTCGGCGGAGACGACCACCACCGCGGCACTCTGCTCGCCGGGGAAGGCCGCCTCGACCCGGTCGTAGGACTGGATGATCGGCAGGTCGTCGGGGAGGTCGTCGATGCCGGGCTCGCTGGTCCGCAGCCCGAACGCCGGCAGGGCGAGCAGGACCAGCAGCCCACCGGTGACGACGGCGACCGGGCCGGGACGGCGCAGCAGGCGCCCCATGATTCCGAGTCGCGCGGGGCCGGTCACGGTCCCGGTGCCGGTCCCGGTGCCGGTCGTGGTGCCGGTCGTGGTGCCGGTCGTGGTGCCGGTCGTGGTGTCGGTGTTGGTGTCGACGGAGGCGGCGTGAGCCGGGGTGCGGTCGGTGACCCGGCGGCGCCCCGGCAGCCGCAGCAGCTCGACCCGGTCACCCAGCCAGGACAGCACCGCGGGCAGGACGGTCAGCGAGCCGAGGACCGCGATCAGGACCACGATCACCGTGCCGCCGGCGACCCCGCTGAACACGTCCAGACCTGTGATCAGGAGGCCCGCCATGGACACGGCGACGGTCAGGCCGGAGACCAGGACCGCGTGCCCCGATGTGTCCGCGGCGATCTCCAGCGCCTGCCGCGGGCTGTGCCCGGCGGCCCGCTCGGCCCGCTCGCGCCGGATGTAGAACAGCGCGTAGTCGACCCCCACGGCCAGGCCGATGAGCAGCATGACCGACGTCGCGGTCTCGTCTGTCGGCAGCAGCCTGCTGCTGAACGCGACCACGCCCAGCGCCGCGACGAAGGCGGTCAGCGCGAGTACGACCGGGATCAGCGCGGCGACCACGGCACCGAAGACCGCGAGCAGAATGCCCAGAGTCAACGGAATCGCGAGCAGCTCGGCCCGCTTGAAGTCCTTGCCGACGGTGTCTCCGAGTGCCTTTTCGGCACTGGCCTCGCCGACCTCCTCGACACGCAGCCCTGGATGCTCCCGGGCAGCGGCGTCCACCGCGGCGAGCACCGGCTCGATCCGGTCGGTGGCGGTGTCGGCGTCGCCGAGGATCTCGAACGTCACCAGAACCGAGCGCCGATCGGGAGAAACGAGGCCGAGGTCGGCCTCGGTCTCGACCCGCGGCAACGTGACCGGCGCCCGCAGGTTCGTCACCGCGCCGGTGGCGAGGACCCGCTCGGCGACGTCATCGATCGCGGCACGGAGCCGCTGGTCGGCGAGGAGCGCCTCCGGGCTGCTCGCCGCGTCCGGCCGTTGGATCAGCACGTTCTCGCTGGCGGGAGTCGTGAAGCCGTGGTCGGCGAGGGTGCGCTGGGCGCGCGCGTCCTCGCCGACGCCGTAGTCGCTGTCGGTCAGCGTGTGAGTGCCGACGAGGGAGCCCAGCACCGTCAGAAGGACAACGCCGAGGAACCATCCCCCGATGGCCAGCCGCCGGTGCCGCACGCTCCACCTGGCCGCCCGGGCGGCCAGGTGGGTGGCAGGCGTGGAACGGGTCGAATAGTGCGACGTCGATGTGATCGGAGGTCTCGTGCGCATGCGAGAACGATCTCGCTGCGCGAGCCTTCGGTCACTGCGGCGGACCGCCGAATCCGGGGTGCGGAGCGCTGGCGGGGGCAGGGTAGGGCTGTCCCCCGGTCGGCGCCTCGGCAGCGCTCCCGCTCAGCGCTCCCGGCCGGCGCTCCCGGCCGGCGCTGCGCCGGCTCAGGCGGTGGACAGATAGTCCTGGAAGGAGATTCCCGTCAGTCGCTCGTACGCCTCGACGTAGCGCGCCCGGGTCGACTCGACGATGTCGGCCGGGAGCTCCGGCGCCGGCGGGTTACGGTCCCACCCGGTGTCGACCAGGTAGTTGCGGATGAACTGCTTGTCGTAGGACGGCTGCGCCCCGCCAGGCGTCCAGGCGTCGGCGGGCCAGAACCGGGACGAGTCGGGGGTGAGCACCTCGTCGGCGAGCCGCAGCACGCCGTCGGTGTCGTGGCCGAACTCGAACTTGGTGTCGGCGAGCAGGATCCCGCGCTCGGCGGCGAGGTCACTGGCCCGGCCGAAGATCTGGAGGGTGAGGTGCTCCAGCTCGGCGGCCAGCTCCTTGCCGACCCGGCCGGCGGCGTCGTCCCGGCTGATGTTCTCGTCGTGCTCGCCGATGGGCGCCTTCGTCGACGGGGTGTAGATCGTCGTGGGCAGCTTGCTGCCGTCCTCCAGCCCGGGCGGGAGCGGATGACCGCTGACCGCGCCGGTGCGGCGGTAGTCCTTCAGCCCGCTGCCGGTCAGGTAGCCACGGGCGACGCATTCGATCTGGACCATGTCCAGCCGCCGGCACAGCATCGAACGGCCGCGGAGCTGCTCCTTATAGGGAGCGAGCTCCGCGGGGTACTCGTCCACGCTGGAGCTGATCACATGGCTGGGCACCAGGTCACGCAGCTGGTCGAACCACCACAACGAAAGCCCGGTGAGTACGGCCCCCTTGTCGGGGATCTCGGTGGGCAGCACGACGTCGAAAGCCGAGATGCGATCGCTCGCGACGAGCAGTACCGCGTCGTCCCCGACGGCGAACAGCTCGCGTACCTTTCCTGAGCCCAGGTGCGTGAGCCCGGCGAACTCCTCATGTGTCAGCGGCATGGTCTGACCGTACCGCCCGGCCAGCGGGCCGGGCGGCCGTCTGGTGGCTCAGACCAGCGCGGCGAGCCGGTCGAAGACGGGGCCGAGCCGTTCGACATAGCGTTCCGGCCGGCTGACCTGGTCGAGGCGGGCCTCGTCGAGGGGCAGCCCGCGGTCGGCCGCGTGCTTGCGCAGCGTCTCGCGGAACGGCACGCCCGTCTGCCAGGTCTCCATCGCGGCGGCCTGGGTGATGGCGTAGGAGTCCTCGCGTGACAGCCCCGTCTCGACCAGTTCCAGCAGCACCGCCGAGGTGTAGACGAGGCCGCCGGTGGCGTCGAGGTTCGCCCGCATCCGAGCCCGGTCGACGACGAGGCCGTCGACGAGCCGGGTGGTCAGGTGCAGCAGGTAGTCCACACCGCAGGCAGCGTCCGGCAGGGCGATGCGCTCGGTCGACGAGTGTGAGATGTCCCGCTCATGCCACAGCGGGACACCCTCCAGCACGGGCACGTACTGGGCCCGCACGATCCGGGCGAGCCCGGCGATGCGCTCGGACATGATCGGGTTCTTCTTGTGCGGCATCGCGGACGAGCCCTTCTGGCCCGACCCGAACGGCTCCGACAGCTCACGGACCTCCGTGCGCTGGCCGTGCCGCACCTCCAGCGCGACCGCCTCGCACACCGTCGCGAGGCCGGCGAGCGCGGCCACCCAGGACGCGATCCCGTCACGCAGGACGACCTGCGTCGCGACCGGCGCCGGGGTCAGCCCCAGCTTGTCCGCGACGTAGCTCTCCACATCGGTGTCGATGTTGGAGTAGGTGCCGACCGCGCCGGAGATCTTCGCGACGCCGACGTCCGCCCGCGCCGCGCGCAGCCGGTCACGGCACCGCGCCATGCCGAACGCCAGATCGGCGACCCGGTGGCCGAACACCGTGGGCTCGCCGTGGATGCCGTGGGTACGCCCGACGCGCAGCGTCTCCCGGTGCGCCAGACCAAGGTCACGCAGGGCGGCGACGAGCCGGTCGGCCCGCGCCAGCAGCAGGTCGGTGGCCTCGACGAGCTGGCAGGCGAGCGCGGTGTCGAGCAGGTCCGACGAGGTCATCCCGAAGTGCACGTAGGCCGCGGCGGAACGTGGCTCGGTGTTGTCCGCCCAGGCAGTGAGGAAGGCGATCACGTCGTGCTGGGTGACCGCCTCGACCTCCGCGACGGCCTCGGGTGTCGGCGCGGGCGCGGCGCGCACCGGGTCCACCGAGTCGGCGGGGATGCGCCCGGCGGCCGCGTGGGCCTCCATCACGAGGACCTCGACCTTGCACCACAGCTCGTACTTGTTGGCCTCGGACCACACCCGGCCCATGTCGGGCAGCGTGTAACGACCGATCATGCGCGCGCCGCCGCGACGTCGGCGAGGGAGTCGGCCGCCGCCTGCTCGAACTCGTCCTTGAACGTCGCCAGCTTCAGCCCCAGGTCAGGGTCGCCGAGCGCGAGGATCTGGATCGCCAGGATCGCCGCGTTCGTCGAGTTGTTGAGCCCCACCGTCGCCACCGGCACGCCGGGCGGCATCTGCGCGATGGCCAGCATCGAGTCCATCCCGTCCAGCGCGCCGCCGGAGATCGGGACGCCGATCACGGGCAGTGTCGTCATCGAGGCGACCGCTCCGGGCAGCGCCGCGGCGAGCCCGGCGCCCGCGATCACGACGGAGATCTCCCGCTCGCGCAGCTGCCCGACGTACTCGGCCAGGGTGCGCGGCGCACGGTGCGCCGAGAGTGAGACCTCCTCGTAGGTGACGCCGAAACGCTCCAGCGTTGCACCGGCCTTACTCATGGTCTGGGTGTCCGACGGAGAGCCGTAGACGATCGCCACCCGCGGCCCAGCCGAGCTGCTACTCGATCCATTGCTCTGCGACGACTTGCCCTGAGACACGCTCACTCCTCTGCTTCCTACCGGTTTCTGCTGGTTCCCGCGTGGGGCATCCGGGACGGGTCCCCGATGTCAGTGCGGTAGTGCGCCCCGTCGAGCGAGATGCGGCTGACCGCTTCGTACGCCGATCCTCGCGCGGACTCGAGGTTGGAGCCGATGGCCGTGACCGAGAGCACCCTGCCACCCGATGCGACGACCTGCCCGCTCTCGTCGCGGCGAGTCCCGGCGTGCAGTACATCGACACCGGTCAGCGCACCCGCGGCGGTAAGACCACGGATCGGGCCACCGAGCCGAGGCGCGGTGGGGTAGCCGGGCGCCGCCACGACGACGGTGATCGCTGCCCCGGAACGCCACGTCGGGCGCACGCGGCCGGACAGCACCGCGGTCAGCGGCGAGTTCAGCAGGGCCAGGATCGCCTGAACCTCGGGGTCACCGAAGCGAACGTTGAATTCGACCACACGAAGGCCACGGGACGTCAGCGCCAGCCCTGCGTAGAGCAGGCCTGTGAACGGGGTCCCGCGCCGTGCCATCTCGTCCACCGTGGGTCGGATCACGGTACGGACCACCTCGTCGACCAGGCCTGCGGGCGCCCAGGGCAGCGGGGTGTATGCGCCCATGCCGCCGGTGTTGGGGCCGGTGTCACCGTCGCCGACCCGCTTGTGGTCCTGAGCGGGCGACAGCGGCACGACGGCACCGGACTCGGTCACGATCGCGAACAGCGAGACCTCGGGCCCGTCGAGGTACTCCTCCAGAACCACCCGGTCGTCGGTGTCACGCAGGCTGGCACGCACGGCCTCGACCGCCACGTCCCGGTCAGTGGTCACCGTGACGCCCTTGCCGGCCGCCAGGCCGTCGTACTTCACGACGTAGGGCGGGCCGAACGTGTCGAGGTCGGCCAGCGCCGAGGAGATCTCGGTGTGATCTCGTGAGTCGGCCGTCGGCACGCCGGCCGCACGCATGATCTCCTTCGCGAAGGCCTTGCTGCCCTCCAGCCGTGCCGCGGCGGCGGACGGCCCGAACACCGGCAGCCCGCGGGCCCGAAGCTCGTCGCCCGCACCCGCCACCAGCGGGACCTCCGGGCCGACGATGGTCAGGTCGGCGTGGACGGCCTCGGCCAGGCTGGCGACCGCGTCCGGATCCTCGACCCGAAGCGGGCGTGGCTCGGCAAGCTCCGCCGTACCAGCGTTTCCAGGGGCGCACACGAGCGCGCCGACCGCCGGATCCCGGGAGAGTGCGCGGCAAAGAGCATGCTCACGCCCACCGGACCCGACAACAAGAACCTTCATCGCTTGGAGGGGGCGAAGGACGCAGGCGCGGAAGTCACGGGGTCCAGGTTAGCGCGCACCTTGATCGTTGAGCCTTCTTCCCGTGGTCTCAGAGGCCGACCCCGGCCTGCCAGAGCATGTGGGCCATGCCGTGCACGAGGTGCAGCGCGCAGCGCCGGGCATCAACCTCGGCCATGGTCGCGACGATGGCCGGAGCGTCGACGGGCCACACGCGGACCTCGCGGCCGAGCACGGTCAGCGGTGCCGGGTCGTCCCGGCCCTCGAAGGTGCGTCCGCCGGGCTCGACGAACAGGTGCAGCGACCGGCCGGGAGCAGGGAAGCTCTCACACCGCCAGTAGAGCAGCGGCCAGGCATGCAGCCGCTCGCGACGCAGCAGCGGCCGCCGGTGATCGCGCGGGGCACCCGCGCCCCGCGCGCCCCGTTCGCCCCGCCGGTCCGCGGACGGAACATCCTCGGCCTCCACCGCGTCCTCACCGTGATCGTCCTCATCGTGACGACCATGACGCCCGCCGCGATCGTGACGATCGCCGTGGTCCTCGTCGAAGCCGGCGCCGGCTCCGGGGATCCGGATCGATCCCGGCCGGCCCGAGCCGGGGACGCCGCTGACGCCGGCGTCCCAGCCGCGGTCCGCCCGGCGCCCGTTCGCGCGCACCGTCACCGGAGGCGTCAGATTCTCCGCCGCGCAGAAAGAGAGGAAGTCCGTGATCTGCGCCTGGACGTGTTCGGCGATCGCCGCCGCCCGTTCCAGACGCAGCGCCTCGGCGCGTTTCGAGCTGCGGATCGCGTGGCTTCCGCGCAGCAGTACATCGGTCAGGGTCTCCGGGAGCGCCTCCCCGGTCGGGGAGAAGCCGACCGGCCAGGTCGCCGGGTCGATTCCGCGTCCAAGCGGATGATCCGGCCGGACCGTCGGCGACCAGCGGGCCGGGCTGGGCTGACGCGGCGCGGTCGCCCTCGTCGTGTCGAGCTCGGTCGACGTCGACGCCGACGCTGGTGCTGGTGCGGTCGCCGACGCGGGCGTCGGCACCGGCTGGGTCGGCCCGCTGTCGCGCGCGTCGGCGCGGTCGTCGTCCCAGGAGGGGTGCGGCGGCAGCCCCGCCATCGTCATCACCCCCGGTCGTCGCCAACTGTGACGACGTCAGCCTGGGCTGTAACTCTGTGTCGCGCAACCCGAGGCCGTTGTCGGCGCGTGGGGGATCACCGCGCCGAATCTGGGCGTCGTGCGCCAACGTGGCGGGCCAGCGTGATCAGAGCAGTTCGTTGATCACCAGGGTCTGTGCCCGGCCGGGACCGACGCCCACAGCCGACACCGGGGCACCGGACATCTCCTCGATCGTCGCCACGTACGCCCGGGCGGCGTCCGGGAGATCGGCGAAGTCCGTCACCCCGGAGATGTCCTCATGCCAGCCGGGGAGCTCTTCGTAGATCGGCTTCGCGTGATGGAAGTCCGTCTGCGTCATCGGCATCTCGTCGGTCCGCTTGCCGTTGATCTCGTAGCCGACGCAGACCGGCACGGTGTCGAAGCCGGAAAGCACGTCGAGCTTTGTCAGGAACAGATCGGTGAGCCCGTTGACCCGTACGGCGTAGCGGGCGATCACCGCGTCGAACCAGCCGGTGCGCCGCGCCCGGCCGGTCGTCACGCCGAACTCGCCGCCGATCCGGCGGAGCTCCTCACCGACCTTGTCGTCGAGCTCGGTGGGGAAGGGCCCCGAACCCACCCGGGTGGTGTACGCCTTGATGATCCCGACGACCCGGCTGATCCTGGTCGGGCCGATCCCCGCCCCGGTCGCCGCGTAGCCGGCCGTCGGGTTGGAGGAGGTCACAAACGGATACGTGCCGTGGTCGACGTCGAGCAGCGTGCCCTGCGAGCCCTCGAGAAGCACGACCTTGCCGTCGCGCAGCGCCGTGTCCAGCAGGAGACCGGTGTCGGCGATGTGTGGCGTCAGCCGCCGCGCGTAGGCCGCGTACTCCTCGACCACCTCGTCGACATCGATCCGGCGCCGGTTGTAGACCTTCGTCAGGACCTGGTTCTTCTCCCGCAGCGCCAGCTCCAGCTTCTGCCTGAAGATGCCCGGGTCGAGCAGGTCCTGGACACGGATCCCGGTGCGGGCGACCTTGTCCCCGTAAGCGGGGCCGATGCCGCGGCCGGTGGTACCGATTCGCGCCTTGCCGAGGTATCGCTCGGTGACGCGGTCGAGCGCCCGGTGGTGCGGCATGATCAGATGCGCGTCCGCGCTGATCAGCAGCCGGGAGACGTCGACCCCCCGGGCCTGCAGCCCGTCCATCTCGGACAGCAGCACGCCCGGGTCGATGACGACACCGTTCCCGATGACCGGGACGCAGTCGGCTCGCAGAACTCCGGAGGGGATCAGGTGCAGAGCGTAGCTTTCCGCACCGATCACCACCGTGTGGCCGGCGTTGTTACCTCCCTGGTACCGAACGACGTAGTCGACGGCGCCGCCCAGGAGGTCGGTCGCCTTTCCTTTTCCCTCGTCGCCCCACTGGGCGCCGATGAGGACTAGAGCAGGCACCGGGCGAGGTTACTAGGGATATCGGCCTGTCGGGACCCGATCGGCCCCGACAGGGAAAAGCTGGCTGCGTTATGCCATCTCATGACTACTATGCGAGGTCGAGCTCACGGAGTGCGACCGGATCACTGTCGGCGAGAAACTCGCGGCACCTGGTCGCCTCCGCGTCCTCGCCGATCTCCGCCGCGGCCCGCGACAGTGCGGCCAGAGCGCGCAGGAAGCCGCGGTTCGGCTCATGAGACCACGGAACGGGCCCGTGGCCCTTCCATCCGGACCGCCGGAGCTGGTCGAGGCCCCGGTGGTAGCCGGTCCGCGCGTAGGCGTAGGCCGCCACCGGCTGACCCGCGCCGAGCGCCTCCTCCGCGAGGATCGCCCAGCCGAGGCAGGCAGCGGGGAAACGGGCCGCGACGGACTCCGCGCCGGCACCCGAGCTCAGCGCCTCCACGACAGCGGCGTCGGATGGAAGCAGCGTTGGCGGCGGACCCGACAGCAGGTTCGGGTTCGCGGGCGGTGTCGTCATGGGCACATCCTGCCCGACCGCCTTCCCGCCCGGCGCCGGGCGGGTCCACCGGCCGGCCGCTGAGCCCGCCGCGGCCCACAGGCCAACCAGGCATGCAACGATCTGCCAGGCTGGCATGAGGCGCCCGGAGACAGGTCAGCTGGTGACGGTGGCGCTCCACAGGTTCTGCCCGACCACGCCGGGCTGCCCGTCGCTGATCCGGGTCAGGTACGAGTAGAGCGCGGCGACGCCCTGGGACTCCTGGCCGAACTTGCCGTCGACCGTCAGCACGAACTTGCGCTCGCGCATCTCGGCCTGCCACACGAACGCGTCGGCGCGTACCTCGTCGCCCATGCCGACGTTCAGCGCTTCACCGCCGAAGCTGGTGCCGACCTGGTTGCGTGCGCGTTCGAGGGTCATGGGCGGCTCGGCCGGTGTGAGGGCCTGCTCGACTGCATCGCCGATGGTGCCCGAGGATGCCGGGGCTGGGCCGTTGCGCGTCAGGCCGAGCTTGTTGCTGCAGGCCGGCCACGGTGACCAGCCACGCGAGTCGTACAGCTTGTAGGCGGCATCGTCCTGCATCGCCGGCGGAGCCTGGTCGGGTCGACCGGGGTAGCCGAGGCCTGTCCAGGTGCGCTGGTCGAACTGGTAGGCGCCGTAGAAGCCGTTGCCCGTGTTGATGGCGTAGTTGCCGCCGGACTCGCACTGGCGCAGCCGGGCGAAATCGTCCGCCGTCGCGGCGCCGGCAGGGGCCGCGGTGACGGCGAGCCCTGTTCCGACCAGGGCCGTTACGGCCCCGGTGGTCCGCAGGACACGGGTGGCGGTGGACGGCGGCTGTGCCGCGCGGTGCCTGCCACCACGACCGGTCGAACGGACGGGATCACGATCATGCGACCGCATCAGGTGTCCTTCCCGTCGCCTGCGGGGTGAGCTGTCGGGTTCGGGCTGGAAGCTGCCCGGTCGGCGTACCAGGACCCGGCCCGTCCTCGCGGACCGGTGTGTCCCGGCTGTATCGGTACGCCGGCTTAACCCCTAGGACGCAACGAATGCGCCCGGATGGTGGGTCCCCCACTCCTGCCCTGTGTCGTCCGCTCCAGTACCGGCCGAGTGGACGGGGGCAGGATTCGGCGTCCGTCCACACGACCTCGCCCCGGGGGGAGGCGAGTGGGCGGAACTGTAGCGAGATCTACCTACATGACGCAAATCCGGCTGGCCAGGGCGGGATCGGAAAGGACCATATCGGAGTCACCCGAACGGGCCAATTGACGGATGGGTGGAGGAGATGGTCATCACACCCCAACCGCGCCACATTACCGTCGCCTCGACATCTCGGACGCACCGGGGGTCCATCGTGCGGCTGGCGCGTCTGCCGGCTCCAGGCCAGGACGGTCCATGACCCGAGGCGGGTCCATGACCGGGGAAGCCCGCCCGGCGGCCCAGGCCTGGGCGCCCGGGGACACGGGGCGGCGCCAGGGCGGGTCGGCGGCGGGCGGTGGATGGCCGGCGACATCGCCGGCCACCGGAAGCTGGAGAGCACCGACGCCACGCCCGCCTACCGGGATCGCCGGCGTGTGGCGGGTACCGATCTGGCCATGACCGGTGCGGTGAGGTGGCGTCGTCGAGGGAGGCCGTTCGGCGTGGCCGTGGAGGGAATGCGCGCCGAACTCGTCCCGCGGGTGATCGAGATGATCGGCGGGAGGGCCGCGACGCCCGGACACCTGCCCCGGGGCCGGTACCGCTCCGGCGGTGGGGCTGTCCGGGTCCTGCGACACGCGGACCGTTGGGGCGCTCCGCGTTGCGTCCCGCGCGCCACGGCCGGGTCAGCGCCGGGCGGGCGGGCCGTCGCACGTCACGGCGACTGGATGAGACGCCTCCCGGGCTTGACGGACCGGGCGGAACGTCCCGTCGGGCGAGGTGCTCGACAACTCAGGTGTGGATCAGGTGTGGAAAACCGTGTTGGGACGGGTGCAGCCACGGTCGGTGGTTCCTGGGGCTCCTGGCATCACCGCGCCCGGCCGGGACGGAGCGGGCGGGTGCGGTGAGCCTCCCCGGCGCGCGTCCGCGCTTTCGGGGCTGGGGCGAGGGAGGGACGAGGATCCGGTCGGACGGCCGTGAAGGCCCGCTCTCAGGGAGCGGGAACGCAGTCGGTGGGCCGACCGTTGTCAGACGAGGACGGCATGCACGTCCCCGAGCGACTTCCGGTTCGCGGCGGGGTCCTTGTCAGCGTTGAGGCTTTCCCATCGTCGGCTCCGGCCTGCGGCATCCCTGGCCGTGCACCGTGAGCGAGGTGGAAAAGGCTCAGTGAATCCGGTCCGGGCGGGGGCATTCCCCGTGCAGCCGGGAGGGTTCGGCTACGGAAGGCAGGTCGCCTTCACGGGGTGCTGGCTGTCGGTGCCGCGCGCTGGGGCCTGCGGATGAGCGGGCAGGCAGGCGACCGAGTGCTCCGCCGGGGCGGGCAGGCGTCAGCCGAAGGTGGCCGCCCAGGTCTGCGGGCCGAGGATGCCATCGACGATGAGGCCGCGCGCCGCCTGGAAGTCCCTGGCCGCGGCCGCGGACTTCGGCCCGTAGCAGCCGTCCACGGCGAGGGAGTAGCCGAGGGAGTTCATCTTTTCCTGCCAGGTCTTGATTTCGTCAGTGACCTGGTTGTGCACCGACGCGGAGTAGTTGCGCGTCAGAGGGGGCACACCCGTGGTGGCGACGGGCTGCGCGACCAGACTGGTGCGCTCGGCCGTCCGGGAGGCCTGGCTGCCGGATCCCGACGACGACGCGCCGGGTAGGAGCTGGTCGTTGCCCATTCCGCTCCCGCACACCGGCCACTGGCCGAATCCGGAACGGAGCGCGAGCTGCAGCGCCGCCTCGTCCTGCAGGGCGGGTGGAGCGGTGTGTGGTAGGCCCGAGTACCCAAGACTGCGCCAGGTCCCGGCGGAGAACTGGTAAGCGCCATAGTAGCCGTTACCGGTGTTCGTTGTGTAGTTGCCGCCGGACTCGCATTGCCGCAGACCTTCCCAGGTCGTTGCGGCGTTCGCCGGTTGGCTGATGGCGATTGTGCCTCCGACCGCCGCGACAAGGACGGGTACGGGGACGAGTGTGCGGGCCCGGCTGCGGGTACTGCTGCGGCGTTGTCGGCCACTGGTACGTGCGTCGGACATGCGTGAGTTTTCCTTCCCCACGCCTGCGAGGTGAGCTGTCGGGTTCGGGCAGGGAACAAGCCCGGCCGCATGTCAGGAACTCCCAAATCCTGTGCCTTCGACAGCAAGGAAGACGGTTCCTCATTGCTGCCAACGGCCCTGCGGCTTCACCCCAAGGCCACCAGGTTCGGTGGCCGGGTATTGGTTCCCCCGCTCCTGCCATCGGGTTTTTGTTTCCGGCGGGTGGGGGCAGGGATTCGGCGTGCACCCGTCGGGTGCCCGGCCTGTCTCCGGGCACGGCGAAGACCATAACCACAACGTCGGGCGAGGCGACAAGGATTGAATGGTCGACGTGAAGAAGAGCACACTCCCGCGCGCCTTCTTGAGATTGGCTGCCGGCCCTGGTATCGCGCGCGCACGCGCGCTCATTAACTTGGCGGGCGTTTCGGGATGGAGGGTTCGGGCCGACTGATCACGCTCGCGAAAGATCGCCGGTATTGCCTGCGCTGCG
>NZ_ADGX01000076.1 GCF_000177675.1 Parafrankia sp. EUN1f | reverse complement strand
GGCGGACCACCTGGTCGGCGAAATGCAGATGCCACTCCGCGGACCCGGTCGAGATCCGCATCACCCCCGCCACCTCACCCGCAACCACCGAATCGAACAGATCCAGCTCGTCATACCCCTCCGGCGGCCGGGCAGCGGCAAGCTCCGCCTGAACCCGGATCACCGCCGCCTGCGCCGCAGCGACCCCCGCCACCGCCACCCCCAACCGATCCAACCGATCGCTCAACCACCCCTCGAACACCCGATGCTCGACCGGAACCCCCTCCTGCCCGCCGTCCAGAGCGGGCACGCAGGACAGATTGGTCGGGTTGGTCGGGCTGGTGACGGTGCTGGGAGTCATGGCACTTCACCTCCGGACTGGAAGCACACACCACGCGATCGAACGGGCGTTCGATCGCAAGGGCGATGCTAAACCGAAAAACGACCGGCAAGACCGGGCCGGAGAACGGAGGACACAACGAGTTCACCCACCACCCAGACCGCCTTGACAACCTGCCACCCAGGCAGGCAACCTCGAATTCTCAGAGAGAGCAGCCAGAAGAGCGACCCTCACCCCCACACGGCCCATACTGCGTGCCCTTGTGGTCGCCATAACCACATCGCAATCTCCCTGCCGCGCACAGGGCACGAACTATCGACCAGGTCGATTTAGTCAGCATAAAAGGTCGCAAAACCGCCGCACCTCACCGTAGCGACAATGTCGAACCCGGCCATCAGAGGCGAGCCCGACAGCCGGAGAGGGCTGCGATTAGTAGCAAAGCGAAAGGCGGGCGATGTCCATAGAGGCCCGCACCGAAATCTGACGCGACAGGTCGGGTGCCGAAAACCCAGGTCGAGTCAGATCATTCACCCGATCAGCAGGCAGGAGCCATGGCCGCGCGGAATCGAAACACCCAGAGGAGGCCCACGCCTCCACCGGGTGGCTACTCCACCACCGGTCGACTATTCCTTTACCCGGTGAAGACGAGCCGAGAGATGGGACTGGAGCGGCTTGCCGCTGGCCTCCATGTCGATCGCGTACGCCAGATCGCCACCCTCGACGAGGCCGTACAGCCGCACCGAGCGGGTGACCTCACGGGCGGTGGTGGTTCTGATCAGAACGTTCGAGTCGAGGTCCACCCTGGTTCCGGCGATGGTCCCGACGTAGATCTCGGCGATGCCGAACGGATGGGCCAGCATCACCTCGACGACCGGGTTGCGGTTCACCTTGCCGTCGGGGCCGGGCTCGGTGGCGGGTGGCTGCACCCGCCAGAATCCCGTCTCGGTGGCCAGGGGGCTGCCCGGCTCCCGGCCGTCCCGAGGCTCGTCGGCCCACCAGGTGTGCGACACATAGCCGAGCGCGGGGCGCCCGTCGGCGGCGAAGGTGATCTCCTGGCCGTAGTGGAAGGACTCCATGCCCTCATAGCCCCCGACGCCCTCGCCGCGCCAGGTGCCGACGAGGAACGCCAACGGCAGCAGACTCGGATGAAGTTCTGGCGAGGGCGAGGACGCCCCCTTGCCCGTCCGCACGTCGCCGGTCGTGTCGGTACCCATCGGCTTCCCGCTCCCCCCATGCCCTTCTGCCATCGGCGCGCTCACCTGCGCGTTCCTGCCCTGCCTGCGCGCCGGCCCGCTCAGCGCCGGCCCCCGTACAGCTTGTAGACGGCGTACCCGGAGAACCAGGCGATGAGCATCGCCATGGCCACCAGCAGACCGCTCGCGAAGTAGTGCAGCACGGAGCACAGCCTAGGCTTCCCTCCTGCACGCTCCGCAGCCGTGTGCCAGGCAGGGCACACTGGGCAGGTGACCCGCTCGCTTGTCATCAAGGTGACCGCCGGTGCCGACGCCCCGGAACGCTGTTCTCAGGCCTTCACCGTGGCCTCGGTGGCCGTGGCCTCCGGTGTGGATGTCTCGCTGTGGCTGACGGGCGAATCAGCCTGGTTCGCTCTTCCCGGGCGTGCCGCGGAGTTCAGCCTGCCGGAGTCTGCACCGCTCACCGACCTGATGGACGCGGTTCTGACCGGCGGCCGGGTCACCGTCTGTACCCAGTGTGCGGCACGGCGTTCCTTCGGGCCCGAGGACGTGATTCCAGGGATCCGCATCGCCGGCGCCGCGGTGTTCCTCAGCGAGGCCCTCGCCGAAGACGTCCAGGCCCTTGTGTACTAGCCGTGTGCTGGGCCAGATGCCTGCTGAGAGGCGCACACCGCCTCCCGCATGTGCTCGTCGCACGTGCGGGAGGCGGGCGACGTCCTTCTGCACGCGCAGCGCAGACCACTGATGGCACACGACACGTCACGTTCACCGCGCGATTGCAATGCGCTTTCATGATCGCATGATGCCGGAGTCCGAGATGCTCTTCGCCGTGGTGCAGTTCGAGGAGGCGAGCCGACATACGGTCCGTCGGGTGGTCGCACCGTTCCCGGATCGCAGCGCCGCGGCGACCTTCGCCACCGATAACGACCTGCGCCACTTCACCGTGGGCCCGATGGCCTTCGCGGTCCCCACCAGCATCCCGTTCGATGGTCCGCCGCGGACTACCGCGCACCCTCGCGACCTGCCCGCCCCTCGGGACGCGCCGACCTAGCCGACGCGCCGACCTAGCTGACACGCCGAGCCGGCCGACAACGCCGAGCCAGCCCCCGACAACGCCGAGCCGACTGACATGCCGAGCTGACCGGATATGCCGAGCTGACCGGACATGCCGAGCTGACCGGACATGCCGAGCTGACCGGACATGCCGAGCTGACCGGACATGCCGAGCTAGTCGATCGACGCGCCAGGCTCGGGCTAGTGGCCGGGCCGGGGCTTCGGGTCCGCGGCTGTCGGCGGGGGCGACGTCCGCAGGGAGTGGCCGTAACGGCCGAGGGCCAGAACCGGCCAGATCAGGCGATACCCGTTGTAGTTGAGGTAGAAGTCCCCCGGAAAGCCGGTTCCTGTGAACTGGTCCTCATCCCAGTTCCCGTCCGGACGCTGCTGGTCGGCAAGCCAGTCCGCGGCCCGTGCGAGCGCCACCGCCACGTCGGGCCCTTGCTCTCCCGCCAGCAGCCCGAGCATCCCCCAGGCCGTCTGCGACGCTGTGGACACGCCCCGGCCGATCCACCGCGGATCGCTGTAGGAACGCAGGTCCTCACCCCACCCACCGTCGGAGTTCTGGCGGGACAGCAGCCAGGCGACGCCACCGCCGATGGCCGGGTGGCTCGGCGCCAGCCCTGCGGCGGCCAGCGCAGGCAGGACGGATCCGGTGCCGTAGACATGGTTGACGCCCCATCGGCCGAACCACGAACCGTCCGACTCCTGATGGTCCAGCAGCCAGGACACCCCGCGCTGCGTCCGGGGATCCTCGGTCAGCCCGGCGTCGACGAGAGCCTCGACAACGTGGGCGGTGACGTCCGCAGACGGCGGATCGGTGAGGGCGCCGAAGTCACCGAACGGAATCTTGTAGACAAGCGTGCTGGTGTTGTCCGAATCGTAGGCGCCCCATCCACCGTCCCTGGACTGCAGGCCGAGCAGCCAGGTCACGGTCCGATCGGTCGCGGATTCGATCTTCTCCGGCGCGGGATGACGGACGTGCCGCAGAGCGAGGAGCACCTCGGCGGTGTCGTCGGTGTCGGGATAGGTGTCGTTCTCGAACTCGAACGCCCAGCCGCCGCCGGGCAGGCCCGGGTGGTTCACCTGCCAGTCGCCGCTGCGATCACGGATCTCCTGGCCGAGCAGCCAGTCGGCAGCCCGCAGCAGCGCCGGGTCGTCCGGCTCGATGCCGATGACGTCGCCCGCCTCGACGATCGCGTTCACCGCGAGCGCCGTGTCCCAGACGGGTGACTGCGAGGCCTCGATCATCCGCGCCCCGTCGGGGAGGGTCACCGAGTAGTCGTCGAGAGCTTCCAGCGCCGCCTTCAGCACCGGATGCGCAAGGTCGTAGCCGAGCAGCCGCAGCGCGATGATCGAGTACACGGCCGGCGGCTGGATCCCGCCGAAGCAGCCGTCGGCCTCCTGCCGCGCGATGATCCAGCGTTCCGCCGTACGCATCGCATGCCGCCGCAGCGGTCCGATCGGGTGATGGTGATAGCGGTGCAGCCCGGCATCGACCCATCGGAAGAACTGCTTCCACCCGAGCGGCACCCGGCCGCGCAGCCGAGCGATGCCCCCGGACGTCGTGGAACCGGCGTCATCCGGATCGTCGACCGACAGCTCGTCCAGGCCGAAAGGTGCCGGACGGACCGGACGGAGCGCGAAGACGATGGTGAGGGGAACAATGGTCTGCCGAGCCCAGGATCCGAACGAGTAGATGCTCAGCGGGGCCTGATCAGGCAGCAGCATGATCTCGGGTGGCAGAACGGGCAGATCCTCCCAGCGCCACCAGCCGAAAAGAGCCATCCAGATTCTGGTGAACACCCGGGTGGCGGGAACTCCGCCGTTCCGCCGGATCCAGGCCGCAGCACGTTCCATATGTGGGGCCGACAGTTCGTCACCGGCCAGCCGAAGCGCTATGTAGGACTCGACTGTGATGGACAGTTCACCAGGCCCACCGAAGTACTGCGGCCAGGAGCCGTCCGCCAGCTGACGGGAACGAATGAACTTGGCGGAGGCCGCGGTGACGGATTCGGTACGAATTCCGAGGAAATCGCGCAGCAGCAGGTCCTCGGCATCCATGGTGGTGTTGCTTTCCAGGTCGAACTTCCACCAACCGGTGCTGTCCTGCAGGGACAGCAGGTGCCGGGTGGCCCGGCGCAGCGTGCCGGCCAGCCGGTCCGCGCCGCCGCGAACATCGCGAACATCGCGTTCGGCCTGGTCACGCACCGCGGCGGAAGCATCGACAACCTGCTCGGGAATATGGTGCCCGATGGCCTCGGAAACCCGGGAGACAGACATGATTGATCCTTGCGTCTTCTGGATGAACGCAACCGCGTCGCCAGCACTGGTCCGACCTTGAAGTACTCGCTGGCGTGCCTGAATTTCGTGCTTCCACCGGCCTGCCGGGCCGGCGGATGGTTTTCTGGTGCTGGCCGGTCGCGGCCAGCACGGGCGGTTCAGGTTCTGAGGCAGATCCGATCGAGACACTTCTCCACCACGGCGAGAAGCTCCACCAGGTCAGTACTGCCCGATCGGCACCAGGCGCGGATTGCCACCTGAATGGCACCGAGAAAGCTGACGACAATCATCTGGGCGTCCAGTTCGGTGACCGTCGAAAGGCTCGCCTGGGTTGGCACCGTGCCGGCAACCGACCCGTCGAGGCCGGCGCCGCCCCCGGTTCCACCCTCGATCAGGAGCACCTCGTTGTCGACAAGTTCCATGGCGAGACGGTCACCGATGACGATCAGCCGGCTCAGCACCGCGCCGGCCAGTGGGGTGGTCTCGTCACTGGGCAGCAGCTGATCAGCGTAACGCCGCAACGAGCCTCCGTCCGGCGACATCAGCGCCCAGGCACTGAGGGCCGCGCATCGCAGGGCAGTCAGCGGCGGCTCGTCGGCGGGCCGGCGGCGCAGTGCCGCAACAGTCAGATCGCCCATCTCGTCCAACGGTGCGAGCGCGATCGCCTCTTTGCCGGTGAAGTACCGGAACAAGGTGCGCACCGACACGTCCGCGCCCGCGGCGATCTCCTCGAGTGTCGCGCTGTCGAAGCCCTTCTCCTGAAACAGCTCGTGCGCGACCTCGATGATCGTCTGACGGGTGCGCCGCTTCTTCCGTTCGCGCAGGCCCTCCGCCTCAGCCACCGCCCACCCCCCTTGCTACCGCCGCCCGATGCCGCACGCCCCATCCGCGACAACCTCGATCCCCCCCGGATCGTGGTGTCATGGACGAACATACGCCACTATCGGACAACTGTCAGCTCATGACACTTATATTTTTACCCCTGGCGACGGGACCACGGCAAGTCGACCCGGCCCGCGATCGCCCACTCAGGCACCCACGCCCACACGCACACACCCACGCACCCACGCACGCACGCACGAAAAAGCGGCCGGGCTTCCGGGGAGCGTGCTCCCGGAACCCGGCCGCTGCCGAATCTGCGATCTACCGGCCGCGCGGGCCGTGGCACCAAGCCACGACCGGCCTCAGACCACGACCAGCCTCAGACCGTGACGTCAACCTGGGTGTCGACCGGCTCACCCTGGCGGGCGACGACCTTGCGCTCGCCGGTCGCGCCCGGAACCAGGGCGCGGACCGTCCACTCGCCGGGACGCGCGAAGAAGCGAAACTGGCCGGTCGCCGAAAGTGGCACCTCGGCGGTGAAGTCGCCACCGGAGTCGAGCAGGCGGGCGTAACCAGTCGAAACCGGCTCACCGCCGGAGACCACGACTCCCTGGATCACGGTTTCCTTGGCCACGTCAATTCCTTCCACCGATGGTCCACCACTGGTCGCACCGCACATGATCAGGCGCCCTTCTCGATCGGCACGCCCACGAGCGAGCCGTACTCGGTCCACGAGCCGTCGTAGTTCTTCACGTTCGCGAGACCCAGCAGCTCGTGCAGGGCGAACCAGGTGTGCGCGGAACGCTCACCGATCCGGCAGTAGGCGATGGTGTCGTTGGTCAGGTCGACACCGGCCTCGGCGTAGAGCGCCGTCAGCTCGTCGTTCGACCGGAAGGTGCCGTCCTCGTTCGCGGTCCTCGCCCACGGGACGTTCTTGGCCGTCGGCACGTGCCCAGCCCGCTGCGACTGCTCCTGCGGCAGGTGCGCCGGAGCGAGCAGGCGGCCGGAGAACTCGTCGGGCGAGCGGACGTCCACCAGGTTCTTCGAGCCGATCGCGGAGATGACCTCGTCGCGGAAGGCCCGGATGTCGGTGCGCGCCTCGGAGGCGGTGTAGCTGGTGGCCGGACGCGGCGTGACCTCGGCGGTCAACTCGCGGCCGTCGAGCTCCCACTTCTTGCGGCCACCGTCGAGCAGACGCACGTCAGCGTGGCCGTACAGGACGAAGTACCAGTAGGCGTAGGCGGCGAACCAGTTGTTGTTGCCGCCGTACAGCACCACGGTGTCGTCGTTCGCGATGCCCTTCTCGGACAGGAGCTTCTCGAACTGCTCCTTGTTCACGAAGTCACGGATGATCGGGTCCTGCAGCTCGGACTTCCAGTCGAGCCGGACGGCGCCGCGAATGTGCCCCTTGTCGTAGGCCGAGACGTCCTCGTCGACCTCCACGAGCACGACCTTGGGGTCGCTGGCGTGCTCTTCTGCCCAGGTCGCGTTGACCAGCGCGTTCTCGCGGCTCATGCGCGCGTTCCTTTCGCGGTTGCGGAACAGGGGACGAGACAGGTATGCATCCGGGACGGTGCCCGGAGGTGGCGTTGCGGCATGCCGCGCCCGAGGCGAAGCAGGGGACGGAGACGGAGCGGAGCAGGCGGAGGTACGAGGTCGAGGCTCGCTCGGTATCCCCAAGGAACCCGGGCGCGGACTAGGTCAACGCGCTGTCAGGAACCGCAACACAAGCAGCTGCCCACGCGGCACAGGTCGACCGCGCGGCGCTTCACAAGCAGGACGCTGCACATGGTTCGTGTCACGGTAGCAGCGAATGTCACTTCTGTGTTAACCCTTACCCCAAAGATCTACCGGGGCACCATCTGAGCCCGGCTCCCGATCTCCGGGTGCGACCTCGACCAACGACGCCAGGGTCGCGATCACCGCCGCCTTCGTCGGCGGGGCACCGGTCACCCGACGCACCTCGGTGCCCGATCCGTCGAGGATCACCACCGTCGGGGTGCTGCGCACGCCCAGACGCCGCACCAGCTCCAGGTGGGACTCCGCGTCGATCTCCACATGCCGCACGCCGGGCACGAGCGCCGCGACGTCCGCCAGCTGGCGCCGAGCGGCCCGGCAGGGCGCGCAGAAGGCCGTCGAGAACTGCAGCAGCGTCGCGACCTCACCGGGCACCTGGCCGAGCGCGCCGAGCTCCGCGACCAGATCCACGGCGGGGTCCGGGTCGGGGTCCATGGCGCGGGCCCTCCGCCTCAGAGACCCGAGGAGCCGGCCGGCACCCCGGTCTGCGCCAGGTCGGCATCGAGCAGCACGTTCTCGCCGCCCGCTGTGAACGTGAGCCGATCGGCACCCACCACCACGGACCGCAGCCCCATGTTGAAGGGCAGCCCGGTGACCGGCACCTGAACGGTGAGTAGTTCCCGCAGCGGTTCCAGCAGCTGGGTCGGGATCACCGCACCGAGACCTGCCGTGAGGTCACGGGGAGTGAAGGTGACCGAGTCCGCAGCGACGCCGATGTCGGCGACGCCCGAGACCGGGTACTGCGAGCCCAGCACCTCGACCGTCCCGCTGATCTCGAGGCCCTGCCCGGCCGGGGCGACTCTGGCGGGCGGGTCCTGCGTCGCGAGGTAGGCGTTCAGGTCGTCGAAGGTGAGGTCGACCTGTGCCTTCACCTGGTCGACCGGTACCCGCTGGACATCCTTGTTCAGGACGTCCGAGAGCGGCAGGTGGACGCCGGCCAGTTCCGCGCGGAGCCGGTCGACCCGGACGCCGTCCCGCTCATAACCGCGGATCTCGATGTTCACGTGACGGTACTTGCCCGCGGTGACCTGGGTGAGGAACGGAAAGCCGCCGAGCGACACCGTCGGCCGCTCGGCGAGGTTCTGCGAGGTCTGCGCCCTGGTGGCGATCTGATCCGCGACGACCCGGGCCGCGACCCGGTCGAGCACGCCGAGAATGACCAGCGCCACGATGATCGTGACGCTGAAGGCGATCAGGCCTCGCCGCGCGGTGCGGCTCATCCGGGAAGCTGACGACCGAGGAGGTACACGACGGGTGCTGCCAACGCCAGCGGGAGCACCACGTCGAGCAGCATCCCGGCCGCGGGGCCGAGGCGGGGTGCGGAGAGCGCCCCGCCGAATCCGGCCGACGCGACACAGGCGGCGGCCACACCGCCGGCCGCGGCGAGGACGGTGGCGGTGGCGATGCCGAGGCCCGTGAACTCGCCGAAGATCACCCCCGCCACGGTGCCCGCGGCGGCCGCGGACACCGCCCCGACGACCGCGGACACCCGCGCCCGACCGAGGCCCGGAACGGCATCCGAATCCGGTACGGCATCCGGCGGCGGTACGGCATCCGGCGGCGGTACGGCATCCGGATCCGCGGCGGTGCCCAGGACGGCGCCCGCGCCGCGCGCGAAGGTGGCTGCGAGCAGTGCCGTCACCAGCCGGCCGACGAGCACCGCGGCACCGGCACCGAGCAGGCCCGCGATGACCATCTCGTCGGCGGGGTGCTCGGCACCCGCCTCGGCGCGCAACACCAGGAACCCTGTGAGGAAGGCGGCGATGCCGACCCCGCCGAGCGCGGCGGTCATGTCGCCGCTCACCCTGTCGGCAGCCCGCTGGGCACGATCAGCCGCGACGGCGCCGGCCGCTGCCGCACCGGTTGTCCCGGCCGCCGACACACCCGCCGCCGACACACCCGCCGCCGGCGTAGCGCCGCCGCGCAGGCGGCGGGCCAGCTGGTAGAGAACCGTGACACCGAGGGACACGCCCACGACGCCCGCGACCGTTCCGATGCCGTTGTCGTCGTAGCCGTGCGCATTGTCTCCACCGAGCGGCCAGAGCACAGCGAGATCGCAGGCGAGCGCGCTGCCCGCCACCAGCACCATCGTTCCCGCGGAGGCGCGCAGGGCCCCTGTCCAGGCCCAGGCCAGCGCTATCTGTGCCACGAGGAGCACACCCGCGAGCGCCCATGGGCCGGCGATCGCCGCGAACGCGGCGCCGGTGACCAGCACCGCGATGCCCGCGCCGACCGCGCCCGCACCCGCGAGAGCGGCGGCGAGCCCGGCCTCACCCGGCAACGCGGCCACGCCGGCTGGCCGGACCACGTCCGAAGATCCGGACAGTCCGGACGAGCCAGGCTCGGGAACAGGCACCGCACCATGCTGCCACGGGCGAGCGAACCGGAATCCACTGCCCTGGGTGGACGTACGTGTCCTTCCGTCGTGTTCACCCCCCGGCGAACGGGGGCAGCACCTCCACCACCGACCCTTCTCGCAGGTCGACCTCCTGCGGGTCGCGTCGACCGACCGGCACCTCGTCGAGCAGGAAGGCACAGCGGGCCAACACCGTGGCGAGGGCCGTACCGCGGAGGCGCGCGACGTCATCCAGCGCCACGGCGAGCGTCGGCGCGTCCACCTCGTCCTGCTCGACACCGGCCGCCTCCCGGGCCGCCGCCCAGTACCTGACCACGATGCGTGCCACTGCGCATCCCTCGCTTCGCCGTAATCGTCGCCGTGTCGTCGCCGTAGTCGCCCGGCTGGCCGACTGGCTGGTCGCCCGGGTAGCCGCCTGGGTGCTCACACCTGGCCGGCGGTCACCGGGTCGGCGCGGGACCGGTCTCCCGCGCCATCCGTCGCGCGCACTGCGCCCACTCCGGGCGACCTGCGAGCAGATCGGGCAGGTGTGCCCCGATCCGATCGACCAGCCCCGGGACGACGCCGGCCTCGGCGTGACCGAAACCGGGCACGAGCCACAGCTGCCCGGTGTCACCGGCGGCGGCCGCGAGCGCACGTGGATGTTCCACAGTGAAGTACGCATCGCGGTCACCGTGCACGATGAGGACAGGGGTTGGCGCGATCCGCCCGATCACCTCGACGGGCGAGGCGGGCACGGCCGGCCAGGGGTCCGTCGCGATCCGCACTCCGAGCCCGACCCGGGCGGCGATCCGCCCGGGCACCGTCTCGGCGAACCAGTGGACGCGCCTCATGGGCGCCGTGTCGCGGACGAACCACCGGCTCGCCGCACTGACCGAGACGACTGCATCAGGCCGGTGCCGAAGCCGGTGCCCGTGTGTGACCTCCCCGGAGATCGCGAGGCCGGCGTGCCGCAGAACGGCGGCGCCACCCATGGACCACCCCATCGTGACCACCTTCTGGTAGCCCATGCGACGTGCCTCACCCACGGCCGCGTCGACATCCAGGACCTCGCGGTCCCCGAAGGTGCAGGTGCCCGTCGACCTGCCGTGACCTCGAAGGTCCATGGACAGCACACTCACGTGCCGGCGCAGTTCCTCTGTTACAGCACGCAGCGCGGGCCGCCCGATCGATCCGGAGAAGCCATGGGCGACGACCACGCAGACGGCGTCATGCCCTGTCACCGCAGGGTCACGATGAAGCAGCTCCGTGGCCAGGATCTCAGCGTCTGCGGTGGGAAGAAGTCGATAGACCGTAGGAGCGGAGTAGGGCACTCCGCTATCCTCCCCTGCAGACCGGTACTCGTTTCATGCCCATGACGGTCGTGGAACGTAGGACACCGGAGACAAGGATCGCCTGGGTCGACGCTGCCCCAACACACATCGCACCTGGAGGAGCCGTCTTGAGCGTCGTCCTGTTGCTCACCAACGCCCCCGGTCCGTCGGCCGAGTCCTTCCCGTCCCTTGGCCTCCTCACCCACACCGTCCGTGTGGCGCCGTTGGAGGCAAGCGCACTGCTCGACGCACCTCCAGTCGATGTGATCGTCGTTGACGGCCGCCGCGAGCTCGTCATCGCGCGGGGCCTGTGCCGGCTGCTGCGCACGACCGGGCTCACCACTCCGCTGCTGGCGCTGGTCACCGAGGGTGGCCTCGCTGCGGTCTCGGCGGACTGGGGCGTCGACGATGTGGTGCTCGACACGGCCGGGCCGGCCGAGGTGGAGGCTCGTCTGCGGCTTGCCATCGGGCGGGTCGCGGCCGCGGGCGGCACGGCAGAGGCCGGAGTGATCCGGTCCGGTGACCTCTCCGTCGACGAGACCACCTACTCCGCCAAGCTGCGGGGCCGTCCGCTCGAGCTCACGTTCAAGGAGTTCGAGCTGCTGAAGTACCTCGCGCAGCACCCGGGGCGGGTCTTCACCCGCGCACAGCTCCTGCAGGAGGTCTGGGGCTACGACTACTACGGCGGCACCCGGACGGTGGACGTGCACGTCCGCCGGCTGCGCGCGAAGCTCGGCCCCGAGCACGAGGCGATGATCGGCACCGTGCGTCACGTCGGGTACAAGTTCGTCGCCCCGCCGATCTCGCCGCTGCCCGACACCGCCAACCGCCTGGATCGGGACGACATCCGCACTCCCGAGCGCGTCTGACCGCTCCGCCACCTCGACGCACCACCAGTACCACCGCACCGCTGGCGCCCGCTCAACCACCGGTGCCGGCGCAGCATCACCAGCTCCACCGCACAGGCAGCGAACCGCGCTGAGAACCGCGCGCACCGGGAAGGGCCCGGTGGCCGTCCAGAGAACGGCTACCGGGCCCTTCCGGCGTGTTCGGGGTCCGAGGCCTTTACCCGGCAGCCCTTCGCCCGGCCACGACGCTCCCCGGCGCCCGACCTCCTGCTCCGGCCGTACACGCGCTCCGGCTGTGCACGCGCCGGCTGATCGGCGGGCCCCACCCGCCGCGCTGGCGACATGCATCAGGACGACCCAGGTAACCTGCCGGTTACCTGATGACATCGACGCCTTCGCGCCCCGGCGGCTCCGCTCGCGCGCCCCAGCCGGCCCCCACCGACACTGCTCACTTTGACAGTGCATATTTCGACAGCTCACTTTGACAGTGCATGTTTCGACAGCGCACTGGCTAGCGTTGAAACATGACCTCGCTGAGCTGGCTCGACCCCCTCGACGCGACTGACGTGGCGGCCATCACCGAACTGCTGACGAGCGCGGAGCAGGTCGACGGCAACGGCGGGATCTCCGAAGATGTGCGCCTCACGCTGCGGCCGGGCGGGAGCCCCGGTGGTGTGGCCCACCTGGTCGCGCGGGACGGATCGACGCTCGTGGGCTTCGCCGCGATGGGCGGGGACCCCGCGGAGCGGCAGGCCGAGCTGGTCGTCCACCCCGATCATCGCCGCGCCGGCGTCGGCAGCGCGCTGGTGCGGGAACTGTCCGCGGCGGTAGCCGGGTCGTCGCAGCTCAACATCTGGGCCCACGGCGACGCACCGGCAGCCGCGGCGCTGGCAGGCAGTGCCGGCTTCGAACGGGCGCGGGTACTTCTCCAACTGCGCCGGCCCCTGATCGCGGCCGACAGCGCGACGACCGGCAGCGCAGCGGCCGCGGCGGACGACGACCTGCCGAGCCCGACCGTCCCCCCGGGTTTCACCCTCCGGACCTTCGAGGTGGGCAGGGACGAGGAGGCCTGGCTCGCGATCAACGCGGCGGCGTTCGCCACGCACCCCGAGCAGGGCCGCTGGACGATGGACGACCTGCGCGCCCGCGAGGCGGAACCATGGTTCGACCCGGCCGGCTTCTTCCTCGTCGAACGGAACGGACAGCTGGTGGGCTTCCACTGGACGAAGGTTCACCCCATCGACCCGATGCCCGCCGGTGACCCGCAGGCGGCGCCCGGACCGATCGGTGAGGTCTACGTGGTGGGCGTCGCGCCCGAGGCGGGCGGCGCGGGCCTAGGCCGGATTCTCACCATCGCCGGCCTGCGACATCTGCGGGATCTCGGCCTCGCCACGGTGATGCTCTATGTGGACGAGGACAACGATCGCGCTGTCCGGCTCTACACCCGCCTCGGTTTCCATCGCCATACCGCCGACGTCTCCTACCAGCGGGTCGCCCCGGGGCGTGATCGAGGCTGACCGGCGAGAGTCGGCTGCCCGGTGCGAGCCGGCTGACCCTGGGCCGGCGCCACCGGCGAGTGGGCCGACGCCACCTGCGAGCCGTGGTCTACATCGATCACGGTGGTCAGATTCGTCACGGAGAGCAGCCGGTAGGCGTTCTCGTTGAGATTGCGCAGAATCAGGCGCCCACCGGCCGACCTCTGCCGCTGGTGGGCGTAAAGGATCACGGCCAGCCCCTGCGAGTCCAGGAACGTGACCTCACGAAGATCGACGACAATCTCGCGGACACCGGCGATCCGCGCGTCTAGCAGTGCCTGCCGTAGCGGTTCCAGCGACGAGTAGTCGATCTCGCCTTCCGGGTGCACCACGACGGCATCTCGGCCGGTCACTTCCACACGCACGCTGGGGACCATGGCTCCGGTCGGCCGGACGATGGTGCGAGGCGGGAAGCCCGGCCGAGCTGGCCTCCCGCGGCGCGACGCGCTCCGGACAAGCGCGATCGCCCAGCACCTACCCCGGGGGTATCGGCCTCACACCAGGTTCAGGGGTGGGTTTTCCCGGCATCTGCTCTTTACGTATCACCGACCCGGGTTCACCAGCTCTGTTCGCCGCCCGTTCGCGCCGCCGGCCGTTCCCTGTTCGCCTGCTGTTCCCTGTTCGCCTGCTGTTCGCCGTTCGCCTACTGTTCGCCGTTCAACGACCGGTGGCCCTTCGTGTTCGCCGGCCGGCGCGGTGGACACCTGATGCGGAAGGTAACCGTTCCAGCTGGTCGCGGCGCAATGGCACCGTTGCTTCACCTGACGCGGTCCGGCTTACCCGACCCGCTCGTCCGACGCGGACGAACAGCGAAGCCCACCGCACCGACGCGCCTTCACCGCGTGCTTTCACCCTGTCCGCTCGCCCTACCCACAGGTCGCCCGACGAGCCCCGGACCCGAAACCTGCGATATCTACCTCATCGACACATTGGCACCATCAGGCTGGCCAGAAACTCCCCGTCTCGCGGGGTGTTATGACCAGAAACACCGTGAGAGCGTCCTCGGTGAACGGCTATTCCGCGAATTCCTGCGACGCGAGGAGAAGGCGCGATGTCACGACCAGGGACACCAGCACAACCAGGCTCACCCGGTACGTCACGGGATGTCGGCAGCGATCTCGGCGGGCGAGATCTGACGACCGAACCGCGCGAGATCACGGTCTTCGTCGGCCGCGTGGACGGTGCCGCGATCACCGTGGCCGCGACGGCCCGCTCGCCCGATCAGGACCCGGCCCAGGTCCAGGCCGCAGAGGAGCATGGGGCGCGACCGGCCGAGGAGGAGAACCAGCTGCTGGTCCGGCTCCGCATCGCCGCGGCCGACCCCGGCCCCACGACGTCCGCCGATCTCGAGTCGGACGAGGTCCGCCGCATCGTCGACCATCTGCTGGCGCTCGACTCCGCATGGAAACCGATGGCCGGTGAGAGCAACACAACCGGACCCGCCGAGCCGGCGCGTTCGCCTCTGCCTGTCAGCGGGAGCGCCGAGGGCTTCGAAGGCGGCACACGGATCACCATCGTGGCCGCCGAGGGCACGACGGCAGGTGGTCTGCGCCATGCGCTGGCCAGCGTGCCTGCCAGCGCGCGGCTGCGGGACTTCAGCACCGACGCCGAAGTCGTTCTCGTCTTCGACGACGCCCCCCGTCAAGGCGTCGACCCCGCAGCGACACCGGCCATCACCGGCCCGGCCTAGGCAAGCCCGCACGGCAGGCCTGGCACGGCGACTGGTCCGGCCACCCTGGCCGTGGTCCTGCCACCCAGCCCGCCCCGCCCCGGCTGCCGGGCGGCGGCGAGGCAGGCTGGCTGGCCGGCCGGCCGGCCGGCCGCGCAAGTATCGGTGCCGGTGCCGGTGCCGGTGCGGATCAGCCTCTGGCAACGCTGGCGCGCCGCGCCTCCAGCTCGGCGCGGTCGGCGACCCAGTATGGGCCCTCGTCCTCCACCATGTCCGCCATGATCACATGATGGTGGCCTTGATGACCGGAGGGCAGCAGACAGGTCATCCCGTCGACTCGGCAACCGGGGGCGGTGATCGTTCTGGGGGCGGACCAGGACAGCCAGACCTCCTCACTTCCCCACCCCTGCAAAACGGCCATGTGGTTGTCAGGGTGGCCCTCCTGCAGCGCGCAGGTCACCTCACTGGGCACCTCGTAGGCCGCTCCCGGCACATCATCAAGCCGTACGACTATGTCCTCGGGCACACGCTGCCAGGCTCCGCAGCCACCCTCCTCTGTGATCATTTCCTCGTCGTCCCCTCCGCTCTCCATCGGCAATACCCGGCGCCACACGCTAAATCAGACACCTAAGACACACTTCGTGTCCACATAGCCACAAGCGCGCTCGACGCACCGATATAAGCACGCACCGTCGGGAGGCCTCCCAGCAGGGCTAATTCGCCCTTTTTCTGTACTGTCGCGCCATTGAGCCGCTCCAAATTCTGCCCCCCGCCACCCAACGCCAACCCACCGACACCAGTGCTCGCGAGCCCCACCAACTTTTCGGGCCTTAAGGATCACCAGGAAACGTTCAGACCACGGATATTCCGAGTGCAGCAGCCATCGGCCCGGTAAGGGTCAGCAGGCTGTCGGCGTCCACCTCCGCGTTGGTGAGGCCGGCCACGCCTGCGGCACCGTCGAAGCGACAGCCGCGGAAGGACGCCGCCCTGATCGTGACATCGGTGAAGACGGCCTCCGTGAGGTCGCACTCCTCGAACCGCACATGATCAAGCCGGGATCCGGTCAGATCCAGACGCGACAGGTCGCACCGGCTGAAGCGGGCCCGGCCCAGGGTGCACGACCGGAGCGTGACGTCGTCCGCCCGCACACCGTCCAGGACGACGTCGTGGAACTCGCCGCGGATCCACACCGCCCCGGAGATCCTGCCGCCGGTGATCTCGACCCTCGTGCCGCCGCCCCCGTCGATCACGATACCGGCGAGAACCGCCTGGTCGACCAGGATGTCGCGCAGGTGCAGGCCAGCCAGCTCGCCCCCGAGAACACGGGTGGACGCCAGCACCGCGGACTCGATCCGGACGCCGCCCAGAACGTCGGCCTCCGGGTCGTCGGCGACCGCCGCCCCCAGGTTCTCGATGGTTCCACGGATTACCCGCGGCTGCCCCGGGCCGCGGGTCGACCCGGCGGCCGGCAGGGGCACTCCGGCCACGGATGGCCGCACGGGTTGCCAGGGATCGGACCTGCCTCGTCCCGCCCGGGTTCGCTGAGTCATGGCCCGATTCTGATGGTGGCCCCGATGCCGGCTCCGCAGGGTGTGAAGCCGGCGCGGATGTTGGGCGCCGGCCGGCTCTGCCGGCCTTGGATCACGTCGTCAGCCTCGGATCGCGTCGATCAGCGAGATCACCGCCAGCACGGCGAAGGCGGTGGCAGCCACCCGGGTGATCAGACGCACCGACAGGACACGGAGAAGGCTACGGCCGCCCGCGATGGCCAGGGCTGCCACCGTCCACAACGCGAGGACCGCGCCGATCCACACGGCCACCGGCGCGGAGTAGCGGGCGGCGAGGTTCGCGGTCGAGAACTGGGTGAGATCGCCGAGCTCCGCGACGAACACGACCACAAAGGACGTCGCCGCGACCCGCAGGAAACCGGACTTGCCGGCGGTGTCGGCTTCGGCGACGGCTTCGGCGGCGGCGACGTCACCGGCCGGTCCGCCTTCGGCCTCGTCGTCGGGGCCCTCCCGCCCCTCCCTGAGGACGAGCACCGCGCCCAGGGCGAACAGCAGCGCCGCCACGATGTCGACCGCGCGGCCTGGCAGCAACGAGATCGCGCTGCCGGCGGCGACGGCCAGCGTGACCTGCACGACGAAGGCCGCGGCGACTCCGACCCAGACGTACAGGGGACGGAAGCGGCTCCCCAGGACGAGGCTCGCCACCATCGTCTTGTCCGGAAGTTCGGCCAGAAAGATCACGCCGAAGGTCACGAACGCGGCGGTGAGATTCACGGGCCCGGTGGTCCTCTCCTCGAGGCCGGGCCGGGACGGGAGCCGCCTTCGACCCGGCATGACAGCCAGATCGAAGGTCTCGCCCACCTGACGAAGATCAGGCCCGGCGGCCGGGCTCGGAAACCGAGCCAGTATGTCGACACGCCGGACCGTGCTCAACCCAGGGCGCCGACGTCAGCACGGCCGGCGACCAGCCGCCAGACGGCGGCGCGGGCCGGACCGGGGCTGGAAGTCGGGCTACCAGGTCACCACGGCGGGGCTACTCCCCTTCGGGAGGAGACATTACCGCCTGATGAGCCGTGGTGAAGGTTTGAACCAGGTCAGACGAGACGACAGCAAGGCCACACGTAGGCGGTCCTCTGCGGAGTGCCGCCCATTCTTCACAGATCCGCCCCCTTAGCATCACTCAAGGTGATCGTCGAATCTGGTCGACCGTCCGTCGAGCCGACACGCTTCCTCACCATGCCCACCAGGCCGGGTGCCAGCGACGGTCACCCGATCGGCGCGAGCCAGGGTGCCGGCCACGCAGCCAGCCAGCCGACAGGCCACTCCCCCGGGCAGCCAGCCGGCCACACGTCCAGCCAGCCGATCGGCTATCTGGACGACGCCGAGCCGAGACCGGCGGTGGTGGCCCCAGCCCGGCTGCCCGGGCACCTCCGCCCGGTGATCAACGCCACCGGCATCCTGCTGCACGACGGACTCGGCCGGGCGCCACTCTCCCCCGAGGCCCGCACCGCGATCGACGCCGCCGCCGCGACCTGCGACGTCGAGCTCGATCTCGCGTCCGGGCGGCGTGGCCGGCGCGGCAACGCCGCGCTGACCGCCCTGGCGGCCGCCGTCCCGGCGGCCCGCGCCGTGCATGTGGTCAACAACAACGCCGGCGCCGTCATGCTCGCCGCCATGGCGTTGGCGCCGGACCGGGAGATCGTCATCAGCCGCGGCGAGCTGGTCGAGACCGCGGACGGTTTCCGGCTACCGGAACTGCTGGCCGCGACCGGTGCCCGGCTACGGGAAGTGGGCACGACGAACCGAACCACCCTGGGTGACTATGCCGACGCCATCGGCCCGCGAACCGGCTTCGTGCTCCGGATGCACCCGCCCAGCTTCCGCGTGGTCGGGCTGACGGCGAGACCGGCGCTTGGTGATCTCGCGGAGCTGTGCGCCCGACGCGGAGTCCCGCTGGTCGGCGATCCCGGATCCGGTCTGTTGACACCCGACGAGATGCTGCCCGACGAACCCGACGCATCCACCTGGCTACGCTGCGGCGCCAGTCTGGTCATCACCTGCGGCGACAAGCTCCTCGGTGGTCCACAGTGCGGCCTCGTTCTCGGCCGCGGCGATCTGGTCGACCGGATGCGCCGGCATCCGCTCGCCCGCGCGCTGCGGGTCGGCAAACTGACGCTGGCCGCACTCGAAGCCACCCTGCGGGGCGAGGACAACCCCGTCCGCCGCTCGCTGCGCGCGGATCCAGCCGAGCTCCGGACCCGCGCCGAGCGCCTGGCCGCGTGGCTGCGCAGGTCCGGCGTCCCGGCGTCCGCGGTGAGCAGCCGGGCGGTGGTCAGCTCGGATGGAATCGACGAGACAGGCGGACCTGGCCCGTCACCGCGGCGGGGCGGGGCCGGCACGAAGGACATCCGGGATACGGACGTGGATCCCGGTGGACCAGCACCGATCGGCACCGGCACGCCAGGCGGCTCCGGCGGCCACCATGGCCACGGCGGCGGCCACAGCGGCCACAGCGGCCACAGCGGGCATCTTGGGCACGGCAGCCACGACACGCACAACGGCCACGACACGCAGGGCGGCCACGGCGGTTCGCCGGAATACGGGGCGGACGGGTGGAAGGACGGGTTGCCGAGCGCCGCCGTCGCCCTCGACGCGAGCCTCGCCGCGCTGCTGCGCCAGGGTCGGCCGGCCGTCCTCGGGCGGGTGGAGCAGGGCTGCTGCCTGCTCGATCTACGGTCGGTGCCGGCGGATCTGGATCCGGTCCTGGCCGCGACGGTCCTCGCCGCGGCCACCGGATCCGGGCCGGGAGCGGGGATCAACGAGGCCCCGACCTCGCCGCCGGGCCGCTCCGGCTCCGTGGTGACGGCCCCGCACGCCCGGATTCGTGCCGGCGCCGGCGCCGGCATCGACACCGGCGGATGGGCACGGGTGCCGGACTGGGCGCGACGCACAGAACGTTCGCCCGGTGCGAGCTGGCTACCCCTGGTGGACGCCGGACCGGACACCGACGACGAGGTGACCCTCCATTGACGTCCTCCTCCGCGTGAACGCGGAGGATTCCAACTACACGAAAACTGCTTCGCGTTGTTGAGGTTCGCGGTTCACCGGCACCGGCAACCCGACCCCTCCCCGCGCAGTCACCGCGCGCCCCGCGGCGATGTTCACAGCAGCGTTCACGTCCGCGTTGCCCCGATGCCCGCAGGCCACACACCGGAACCGCGCTTGGCTCTCACGCGACCCCGACGCCACCTGTTCCACACAAAACGGGCATACCCGCAGTGCTCGTCCAGCGCGACCGCCTGCTCGGCAGCCGGATAAAGCCGGAAACGGGACACACACAAACCCTACGAAGGGATGTCCACATGGCTGCCAGGAAACCGGTGTCTTCCCGTGTCCAGACAGTTCCGCCACCGGGTACGCCGTCCGCAACGCCGATCCCGCCGAATCGGCGGTCCCCGCCCCGCTGGGCGGGAAACCGGATTCCTCCCGGGCCTGAAGGCCGAGGCATCCTCCGGGGACTTCGGTGAGCCGGGGGCTGCGTTGGGCGGCCGGGTTCGTCCTCATGACGCACGGTCTGGTGCATCTGCTGGTCTGGCCGGGCGCCCCGCTCGGGGCACCCGGCAGCGACGCCCGGCTTCGCTGGAACGGCACATCGTGGTCCTGGGAGCCGAGCTGGCTTCCTCCCGTGGCGATCGCGACCGTCGGTGGGGTGCTGCTCGCGGCAGCGGTCCTCGGCTTCCTGACTGCCGGGCTGGCTCTGCTCGGTCTGCCCGGGGCACGCCGGTTCCCGCTGCTGACCAGCGGGACCGGCGCGGTCTGTTCCCTGCTGATGTTCGGGCTGAGCTGGCCGGGCCTCGAACCGGACCCGTCCGAGTTCACCATCGGACCGTGCCTGAGCACGGCGGCACTGGGCGGCGTCGGCCTCGCCCTCCTGCTCAGGAAATGGCCAGGCCTTTGGCCAGGCCCGCTGCGCGGCTGGCCCCGCCGGCCGGCGGCGGGGAACCTTCCCGGCGCCCCGCCACCGACCAACCGCACCGCCTGACAGCGCAACCACACCGCCTGACAGGCCGGCCGCACCGCCTGACAGCGCAACCACACCGCCTGACAGGCCGGCCGCACCGCCTGACAGCGCAACCACACCGCCTGACAGGCCGGCCGCACCGCCTGACAGCGCAACCACACCGCCTGACGGACAACCGCTCCGCCCGCCGAGACAGCCGTCGGGTGCGCGCGGCTCAGCCGCGGGCCACGTACTCGCCGGTCGGCTCGCCGACTGGCGGCTCCCCGCCGGCAGGCGCACCGCCGTCGGCAGCGGACAGGGCGTCGGGGTGGACCACCGCCGCGCCTCGGACAAGAAGGTCGTAGTCGGCGACGCTGGCTCCTCCACGTGTCTGGGTGGGGCCCGCCGGGCCCGCGTTACGAGGGAAAGCTCTTAAATGTTCCTATAGATGGAACGATGTTTCACGCTTTCCATCTAGGGGTGGATCCTTCCCCCTCCCGCACCGCCAGGCCAGCCCCGGTCCGCGTGACTGTCGCTACCCCGGCCAGGCCCCACCTCCCGTGAGAGCATGACTTCGGAACAGCGTCACACAGAGCGGAACATTTCCGTATGTCGATCAGAAGCTGGCTGTACGTACCGGGCAGCGATGCGACGAAGCTGGCGAAGGCGCTCGACCGCGGCGCCGACGCGCTCATCGTCGATCTTGAGGACGCCGTCCCGCCCAGTGGCAAGGACGCCGCCCGCACGCTCGTCCGCGACTGGCTGCATACCCTGCCGGACCCGCCCGCCGGCGCCACGGCAGCCGGCACCACAGCAGCCGGCACCACAGCTCCCGGCGGCACGGCGGCGGCAGCAGCCCGGCGGCCCGACCGCCCGCGGATCTGGGTGCGGGTGAACCCCGGCAGCCTGCGCGCCCGCGATGTCGCCGCGCTCGCCGACGCCCCGAACCTCGACGGGCTCTGCCTCGCCAAGACCGACCACGCCGAAGAGGTCGCGGCCGTCGATGCCGAGCTCACCCGGGCCGGTTCCACGGCGGCGGTCGCGCCGCTGCTGGAGACACCGGCCGCGATCACCCGCGCGGCGCAGATCGCGGCGGCGCCCCGGGTGCGCCACCTGCAGATCGGCGAGGCCGACCTGCGCGCCTGCCTCGGCGTCGAGCTCGGCCCGGACGAGTCGGAGCTGCTCGGGGTGCGCAGTCAGATCGTCCTCGCGAGCGCCGTGGCGGGAATCATGCCGCCCGTCGCGCCGGTCTCGGTCGTCTACAACGACCCCGACGGCCTGCGGACGTCCACCGACCGGCTGCGCCGGCTCGGATTCCTGGGGCGGGCCTGCATTCATCCGGCCCAGATCCCGGTCGTGAACGAGGTCTTCACGCCGGGCGCCGAGCAGGTGCGGCGCGCGCGTGTGCTCATCGAACGGTTCGAGGCGGCCGGCGGTGCGGCGGCGGCCGGCGACGGCAGCATGGTCGACGAGGCGGTCATCCGCGGCGCGCGCCGCGTCCTCGCCACCCACCTCGCCCTGACCGACCCCGGCAGCCGCCCCGGCATGGAACAGTCCTGACCGACGCGACGCCGTTCGGGCGAATTGTTCCCGCCGAAAGAGCCGGCCCCCCGACAGGCGCGAAAGCCTCCCACGGGCGCGAAGATCTGAGGATTCTGGTCGTTCCAACAACCACGATCCTCAGATCTTGCCCGGCAGCAGCGGCAAGCCGGAGCCGGAGCTTCAGATCTTGCCCGGCAGCAGCCGGCCGACCTTCGGGGTCGCCGGCAGGGCACGCACCGCCGCGGTCACCGCGAGCGCCCGCCGCCGCCGACCAGCGCCGCGGCGACGGTGTAGGGCCGGAGAACTTCGCGTGGTGGGCGGAGCGGGGCGCGCCTTCTCCTCGCGGGGCTCGCCGATGGTGCGCAGCGGCGCCGCGGCCACCCCGAGCTCGGCGGATTCGACGTCCTCGGCACGCAGTCCCTGCTGGCGCAACGCCAGCGCGCAGTCGATGCCCGGGTGGGTGAAATGGTTGGACGGAGCGGCAGAGGGCGCCGGGAGCGGGGCGTCCCCGGTCAGCACGCTCGCCTCGCCGTGCCCGCCCCAGCGGGCGGCGAGCCGGGCGACCGCCGCGTACGGCTCGCCCGGGCCGGTGTTCTCCTGCGCGGCGAGCGCGTTGCCGACGACGTCGAGGATGCGGCCGACCGCGTCCCGCTCGACCTCCGCGGGCAGCGCACCCGCCGCCGGCTGGCCAGTCGCCTGCTGGCCGCCGCGCATGCCGGCGACGAACTCGGCGAGCTGGTACGCGTGGGTCGTCGAGGTCATCAGGGTTGTCACGGCAGCAGCGCCAGCGGACGGACCGGGGAGCCGGTGGCGCCCATGATCGGCAGCGGGTTGAGGATCAGCCCGAACTCGGTGATGCCGCGGTCGAGCAGTTCGACCAGCCGCATCGTCTCGATGATGTTGATGCCGTTGTCGACCAGCATGGTGCGGTGGACCGGCAGGGTGGCGTGCCCCTTGCCTGCGGGAATGTACTCGAAGGCGATCGTCTCGGCGCCGACGGCGCGCGGCCGCAACGCCGCCAGCCACTCCCCGGCCACCCGCCCGGGCCCGGGCACACCGTCGCGCAGCCCGATGAACTCCTCGCGTTCGGACCACCGCCGCGACCAGCCGGTCCCGACCAGCAGGACGTCGCCAGGCCGCGGTGTCGCACCGCCTGCGGCCAGGGCGCTCTCCAGGTCCTCGACGGTGATCTCGTAGCCGGCGGGAAGCACGTCCACGCCGTGCACGCGGGTGACGTCCAGCAGCAGGCCCCGGCCGACGAAGGGCTCGAACGTGTCGATACCCAGCGTCGAGAAGCCCTGGTCGGACTGCAGGGAGGCCGCCTCGAGGCCGCCGTACACCTGCCCGTCCTGGGAGACGTGGGCGAGCGCGTCGACATGGGTGCCGACATGGCCGCCGGTGACGATGATCTCGTTGGCGGCGGACCCGCCGTCGGCGCGGATCCGGTCGCCGTGGCGGCGCTCCAGGTTCATCCGGAACGGCGGATGGTTCGGCGACTGCGGCATCCCCGTCCGCATCGGCTGGGCCAGGTCGATGACCGTCGCCGAGGCGAGATCGACCACGCTCACAGAACACCCTCTTCCCGCAGTTTGGCGATCTCGTCGGCGGACATGCCCAGCCGTTCGGCCAGCACGTCCGCGGTGTCGGCTCCGACCGCCCGGCCGGTCCAGCGGATCTCGCCGGGGGTGCTGGAGAGCCGGAACAACAGGTTCTGCATCTTCAGCGGACCGAGATCCGGGTCGTCGACCGTCGTGATGGTGTCGAGTGCCTGGTACTGCGGGTCCGCGAGCACGTCGGTGACGTCGTAGATCGGGGCGACGGCTGCCTGCGCCTCGGCGAAGGCAGCGCTCACCTCGTCGAGGCTGCGCTGGGCGATCCAGCCGCCGACGGCCGCGTCGAGCTCCTCGGCGTGCTGCGCCCGCCCCGCCCCGGTCGCGAACCAGGGCTCGTCGATCACCTCGGGGCACCCGACCAGCCGCATCACCCGCTCGGCGATGGTCTGCGCCGAGGTCGACACGGCCACCCAGCGGCCGTCGGCGGTGCGGTAGGTGTTGCGCGGCGCGTTGTTGACGGACCGGTTGCCGGTCCGCTCGTGGATCAGGCCAAGCTGGTCGTAGACGGTCGGCTGCGGGCCGAGCAGGGTGACCAGCGGCTCGATGATCGCGAGGTCGATGACCTGGCCGACGCCGGTGGCCGCCCGGCTGTGCAACGCGGTGAGGATCGCGCCGTAGCAGGTCAGGGCGGCGATCCCGTCGGCGAGGCCGAAGGGGGGCAGGGTGGGCGGCCCGTCCGGCTCACCTGTCATCGCGGCGAAGCCGCTCATCGACTCGGCGAGCGTGCCGAAGCCGGGCCGGCGGGAGTACGGGCCGAACTGGCCGAAGCCGGTGACCCGGGCGATCACGAGCCGCGGGTTGATCTCGTGCAGAACGTCCGGCCCCAGCCCCCAGCGTTCCAGGGTGCCGGGACGGAAGTTCTCGATCAGCACGTCGGCGGTGGCCACCAGGCCGCGGAGGATCTCCGCGCCTTCAGGGCGGCCCAGGTTCAGCGTGACCGCGCGCTTGTTGCGCCCGAGCATCTTCCACCACAGGCCCACACCGTTCTTCGAGTGCCCGTGGGTACGGCTCGGGTCACCCTTCTCGGGATGCTCGATCTTGATGACCTCGGCGCCGAAGTCGCCAAGCACCGTCGCCGCGAGCGGACCGGCGAACAGTGTCGAGCAGTCCAGAACGGTCAGGTCCGAGAGCGGCCCCATTGCGACTCCGTTCCATCAGTCGAAATTGCGTTCCAAACATGTAACAGCCGGATTCGTCGCCGGAAAGGCGCCGGACAGCAGCACCCGATGTGTCAGTGCCCACGCCCGAAGCGCGCGACAACACCCCCGCGGCAACAGCAGCGACTCCTGCGGCGACACCGCCGCGGCACGACCACGGGCAGGCGGAAATCCCGGTTCGGGCCACCCCGAACCGGATCGAGCTCCGGTCAGATCAGTGCCCGGGGAGATACCCCATCCGGTAGGACATGCGGCCCGTCGCGGCGAGCAGGGCCGCCCGGCACCGGTCGGCCTCCGCCTCGAACCGGTCCGCCGGGCCGCAGACGCTCACCACCGCCACCGCCTGCCCCAGATGGTTGAACACCGGCGCCGCCACCGACGCCGCACCCGACTGGCGCTCCCCGGCGGACTGTGCCCAGCCCTGCTCGCGGATCGCGTGCAGCTCACGGCGAAGGCGATCGGTGTCGGTGACGGTCACGCTGGTCAGAGCCGGCAGCGACCGGGCCAGATAGCGCTCGATGGCGGCCTCGCCGGCGAAGGCGAGGAAGACCTTCGACGAGCTTCCGGCGTGCAGCGGGCAGGGCACGCCGACGGCCACCGACATGATGACCTCGCGCGGTGGCGTCACCTGGTCGATGTAGACGCGCTGGTCACCGGCGAGGACGGACAGCGTCGCGGTCTCCCCGGTCTCCTCGGACAGCTGCGCGAGCTCCGCGCTCGCGATCTCGCGGACGTCCAGCCGGCCCAGGCAGGTCAGACCGAGTACCAGGGCCATCGGCCCGAGCGAGTAGCGGCGGGCCTTCTCGTCGAACGCGATGAGATCCCGGGAGCGCAGCGACGCGAGCACCCGGTGCACCGCCGCCTTGGACAGCCCCATCTCGGAGGCGATGTCGGTGATGCCCAGGCTCGCGGACCGGGCCCTGGTGAAGTGCAGCAGGATGTCGGCGGCCCGCTCGACCGCCGCCACGGTCTGGCTGCCCTTCGCCTCGGGCACGCCGTCGGAGATCCCGTCGGACGCCCGGTCGGACGGGACGGACAGCTCGTCGGGCGCGACCGGCTCGACGGACCCAAGCCCGTTCCGGACAGCCATCTGTGTACTCCTCATATCCGCATATCCGCGCGCTGCGATGTCGGTGGCCCCGTGGCCCCGTGGCCGGGCACCGGCATGTCCCACGTCAGGGCAATTGTCTCTTCCCGCGACCACGGCACGCGCGAAGCCCGGCACCGCCACGGCTTCTGCAGGACGTAGTCCGTCTGGGTCTCGATCGGGGATCCGTACCAGTAGTACGGGTTGACCCGGTCGGCCTGCGCGAGCCCGCTCGGCTCGCCCAGGTGCACCGGACTGAGGTAGTCGCCCACCCAGTCGACCGGGATCTCGCCGCTCGACGTCATCGAGGCCGACAACCTCCGCCACGCCATCCCGCTCATGACCACGGACGTCCTGGCCGAGGCGGAGGCCATCCAGAGCCGGATGCGCCGCGCCCGCCCGGAGCGGGCGGATCCTGCTCAACCGGGACTTCCACCTGGTGCTGGGGCCCCGTCGCGGCGTCCGCGCGCGCTGACGATGCCGCACAGCCTGCTCAACCTCTCCGCGCTGCGCATCCGGGGCGAGATCGAGCACATGGCGGGACGTCGGCAGGAGGCCCTCGACGAGCACGCGGAACTGCTCGCGGCCTGCCGGGCGCGGGACGCCGACCGCGGCTGCGGCCGCGGCCGCGGCGATCGTGCGCCGTCACACCGCCGCGCCGCTGGCAAGCCTGCGCGACACTGTGCGCTCGTAGCCGCAACCACCACCGCTCGCGGTCACCCGGCGATCACGCCCACCGGCGCCCAGCGCCCAATGCCCGGCGCCTCAGGTAAGGGACAGCGCCGAAAGCTCACGGTTGAGATTGGCCCGGGCGGCCGGTTCCCAGTGCCGGCGGGCCCAGGCCGTCGCGTAGATCGGCCCGTCCAGCAGGTGCCGCAGCACGGCGCCACGGCCGGCGGACCAGGCGTCGCCGCCGGCCCAGGAGTACTCCAGCCGCACCCGGCGGACATAGTGGTCGTAGGACTGCGCGGGGCGGGCCAGCACCCGCAGGTCGGCGTCGTTCACGAACGCCTCGTCGACCGAACGCGAACCGTGGCCCGCAGTGGCCTCCACCAGCCGTCGCACGTCGGCGATCACCCCGGCCGGGCAGCCGAGGTCACCGAGGACCTCAGCGGCCAGATCGGCTGACAGCCGCTCGTTGTCCCGGGCGCGCGAGTCGTACACGGCATCGTGGAAGTGCACCGCGAGCAGGCAGACCGCCGGATCGACCCCGGTGGCCTCCGCGCGATCGGCGGCGATCAGCAGGTGGAAGGCCGCGGTGGTCTCCGCCACGTGACGCAGCGTGTGGTAGTGGCGGCCGGGTTCCCGGTAGCGCCGGACGAGATCGACGAAGGCCGCCACCCGCTCTCCCGCCTCGGCACTGGCCCCGACGGTCAGTAACGCTCCGTCGAAGGCTCTCGCCAGGGGCGAGCGCGGAGCGCGGCCTGGTTCGCCCGGATCAGCCCACCCGGCCATCGCCGTGCCGACACCGAACTCGGCTTCCATCCGTGCCTCCCGGTGCCTGGTGTCCCGGTCGGGCCACTGCCTTTCCCATCTCGATCGTGAACGCCGAGTGCCGATTTCGCAGCCGATTGCGTGGATCCGCCGATCACACCTTTGGCTCATCGTTTGCTTCATGACACGTTGCCGTAGTCGAACGCGTGTGCGAAGGTGGGCGCGTGGCAGTTCAGATAACGATTGACGACCAGACCTACACTCTGCGTGACGAGGTCGACCCCGAGGAACTCCGGCGGCGCGTCGCGCAGGCCGTGTTCCGCTGCGAAGTCGAGCAGCTACACCTCGTCGGCGGGCAGCGGGTGCTCGTCAACTGGCGCTCCGTCCGCTTCGTCCAGGTCAGTGTCGTCACTTCCGGTGACGACATGGCCGCCACCGCCACAGGCACCGCCGCCGTCGTCGGTATCACCAGCGACACCACCGGCAGCACCGTCACCTGACGACGGCGGGCCCCATCCACCGCCACCAGGAGTACGGAGAGTGACCACCGCGCCAGCTGGAAGCTGCCGGCTCGCCTTGGGCGGGAGCGAAACCCCGTCGACGTCGTTGTGGCCGACCGCGCCCGGTTCCCCGCCGGCGATCCCACCCGGCGCATGCCGCCGTCGATCACTCAGCACCGACAGCGTCGCCGGCTCCAGGACCCGCACCGAGCGCACGAGCCCCGCACCCCCGGCGTGCCTGCCACGCCCACCGGTTCCGTCGGCCAGCTCGTAACGCTCCACCCGTAGCGGGTACTCCAGTTCGAGCGCCTCGATCGGAGTGTTAAGGGTGTTCGTCATCCCCACGTGCACTCCGGACGGCCCCGGCCCCCGGGCGGACGCACCCTGGCCGCCACCCAGGGTCTCGTAGTAGGTCCAGGTGGCTCCGCCGATCACCAGGTTGTTCATCGTCCCCTGCCCGGGGGCCGGCAGCACGGCGGCCTTGGAGATCTCGACGGTCTCGGCGGGCAGTGCCTCCGACACCCCGGCCGCCTCCGACGCCCCGGCCGAACCTGCGTCCGCGCCTGTCGCCAGTCGCAGGGCCGCGAGTACGGTGTCGGCAATGCGCTGCGACGTCTCGACGTTGCCGGCGACGACGGCGGACGGCCGCCGCGCGTCCACCAGCGAGCCGGGCTCGGTCACCACGGTCAGCGGGGCGTAGGTGCCGTCGCCGGTCGGGACGTCCTCGGGCAGCAGCACGCGCAGCGCGAAGCAGCAGGCCGAGCGGGTGACGGCACGCGGGCAGTTGACGTTGCCGCGAACCGCCGGGGAGGTCCCGCCGAAGTCCACCGTCATGCTGTCGCCCGCGATGACGACCGCGACCCGCAGCGCGATGTCCCGGTCGTCGACTCCGTCGCCCTCCAGCTCGCTCTCCACCCGGTACACGCCGTCGGGCAGACTCGCGATCACCGCCCGGCTGCGCCGCTCGCCGTAGCGGAGCACCTCGGCGAACGACTCCAGCACCACCGACCCGCCGTGCCGGTGAGCGAGCTCGGTGAGCCGGGTCTGCGCCAGGCCGGCCGCCGCCGCCTGCGCGCGCAGGTCACCGCGCCGCAGATCGGGCGTCCGTGAGTTGGCGCAGATGAGATCGAGCACGTCCGCCTGCCACTGACCGGCTCGGACGAGACGGATCGGCGGGATGATCAGGCCTTCCGCGAAGATCTCGGTCGAGTCGGCAGGCATGGAGCCCGGGCGCATCCCGCCCATGTCCGAGTGGTGGGCGCGGGTGGCGGCGTAGCCGACGACCTCGTCACCGAGCAACAACGGGGCCACCAGAGTCACATCCGGCAGATGGTTGCCGCCGGAGAACGGGTCGTTGAGCACCCACACATCACCGGGCTCCGGCCCACGCTCGGTGACCACCCGCACGGACTCGTACATCGCGCCGAGATGGACGGGCACGTGAGCGGCCTGCGCGATCATCCGCCCGCGGGCGTCGAAGAGCGCCGCCGAGCAGTCCCGCCGCTCCTTGATGTTGGACGAGTAGGCACTGCGGACCAGCAGCGTCCCCATCTCCTGCGCGATGCCGCCCACCGCACTCGACAACACCGCCAGGGTCACCGGATCCATGCCCCCCAGCTTCCCACCCCGCACCGCGGCTGAGCCGAGCCCACCGAGGAAGTCAACATCCGTGACACAAGACCAGGTGACAGGATCCAGACCAACAAAGCACCCCAATAAGACCATACGGACAGATCCGGCCAAACACCTAAGTTATATCAATCCCTGCCAAACACCACAATGCACTGTCCACTTCGTATTGATTTCTCATTTATCTAGACCAACGGACGGATAAGTGGTTCAGTACGCGATTAGGACGAGGCCTGAGGGTCTCGGGCGCCCACGGGCGCGACAAGATCCGTAAATCGTCTCCGGATAGCTGCGTCCAGGGAGCAACGCAATGAGTGAGTACGACTATTCGGTCGCCATTCTCGGCAGCGGCATCGCCGGCTCAACACTGGCCAACATCCTCGCCCGCCATGGTCACAGCGTGGTACTCATCGACAGCGGCACCCACCCGAGATTCGCGCTGGGGGAATCGACGATCGGAGAGACGACCTATCTGCTGAAACTCCTGGCCAAACGGTTCGACGTCCCGGAACTCGGCCACGTCAGCAGCTTCGAGGGAGTCCGTCGGCATGTCTCCTCCGCCTGCGGAGTGAAACGAAACTTCGGCTTCGTCTACCACCGGGAGGGGGAGATCCAGAACCCGGAGGAGGTGACGCAGTGTAGCGTTTCGGAGTTCCCGAACGGCCCCGAGATGCACATGCACCGCCAGGACATCGACTCCTACCTCTTCTACTCCGCGGTGCGGCATGGTGCGCATCCTCGGCAGCGGACCTTCGTCGACCGCGTGGAGATCACCGACAGCGCGGCGACCCTGCACACCAGGGCCGGGGAACAGCTGCGGGTCCGCTACGTCGTCGACGCGTCCGGGCGCAACTCCGTGCTCGCGAACCAGTACGGCCTGCGCGAGGATCCCTGCCGCTTCCGGAGCCACTCACGGACGCTGTTCACCCACATGGTCGGCGTCACCCCGTTCGATCACGTCACCCGGCCGAGCGGTCAGCCGACGCCCTGGTATCAGGGCACGCTGCACCACCTGTTCGACGGTGGCTGGCTGTGGGTGATCCCGTTCGACAACCACGAAGGCGCCACCAACCCGTTGTGCAGCGTCGGGCTCAACCTCGACACACGCCGGTTCCCGAAGCAGCCCGGAGTCGGCGCGACCGAGGAGTGGCAGGCCTTCCTCGACCGCTTCCCCAGCGTCGCCCGCCAGTTCGAGCACGCGCGGCCGACCTGGGAGTGGGTCTCCACCGGGCGCACCCAGTACTCCAGCACCCGCACCGTCGGCGATCGCTGGGCCATGATGAGCCACGCCGCCGGTGCCATCGACGCCCTGTTCTCCCGCGGTATGGCGAACACGATGCAGGTGATCTACTCGTTCGCGCCGCTGCTCATGGAGGCCCTCGCCGACGACGACCTCTCGGCCGAGCGCTTCGCCTCCGTCGACCAGCTCAACCAGACCATCCTCGACGTGAACGACCAGCTGGTAGCCGGCTCCTACACCTCCTTCCGCGACTTCGATCTGTGGCGGGCCTGGTCGAAGGTCTGGTTCATGGGCTGGAACCTCGGGATCGCCCGCATCGTCGGCACCTACTTCGCCTACGAGGAGAGCGGCGACCCGGCGCTGTTCGACCGGCTGTTCGACGCACCCTTCCCCGGCACCTTCTGCCCCGATCTGCCGGAGTTCCAGGACCTGTTCCGCCGGCTCGGCCTGGTCATGGAGGACGTCGAGCAGAACCGGGCGACACCGGGAGCGGCGGTGGAGCAGCTCGCCACGCTGCTCGGCTCCGCGGACTTCCTGCCTAGTCCGCTGCGGCTCGGGGACGTCCTGCGCCGGTGGCATGACGGCTCGTTCGAAGCACAGCGCCGGATGTACGAGTGGGGCCGGACGACCTCACCGGAGCCGATGCGCCGGTGGTACGGCTACGACCTCGAGGCGTTGCTGGCCCGCAGCGGTGGTGCTCCGGCGCCGGCGGCGCTCTGAGGACTGCTACTGACGGCGACCAGATCTGGCCCAGGTGCGGCCGGCGCCAAGCGCCGCTCCCGCCCTGGGCCCGTCCGGCACGCTGCCGGACAGCGCCCTTCGCCGCTCCTGCCCACCGCTTGGGCAGGAGCTTTTCTCTGTTGGCCGGGAACCAGTCCCCCGCTGCCGCACCGGGCCGACTGCGCCAGCGTGAACAGTGGGCGCATTCCGCACCATTCCGTGCCGCCGCGCTCCGACAGGAGCGTCGGATCGACACCTTTTCTGTGCCAGAGCACACGATTCGAAGCGCGGGCCGCCGGCGTTTCCCGCCCGCACCGGTGACTCCGATCCCGGGAAACAGGCGGGCGCGGCACCCATGAATCCACCCACAGCACTCGGAAGATCTGACACAGCTCCGCTGAATCCGGTAGATCGGCTCCGAGATCTATTCCAGGCCGCTGGGAGTTCCGCTCTGAATTATCCCAGGCGCACCGCACCGCACGGGCCGGGCCGGATTGGTTCGGGGCTATTGCCGCGCCGACCGGGCCTTTGGTCCCACAACATGAGCACAATGGCAGACCCTGGCGGGCATCGCGGCCCGACACACCGGGAGAATGCCAGCGGCACAGCTTCCCGCCACCACCAGGAGTGCGGGATCAAGGGGCGCCGACGACATCAGCTTTACGTCACCAGCGTGGTGGCATAATTCGACGGTCACCTACGACGGGCACCGGCGCTCGGGCCGCCTCGTCACGGCTACCACGTCCGAACGCAACCGAAGGAGCCAGATGGTCGAGCTTGCGGGTGGATCCCGCGGCTCCCCTGCGGCCCGCCCAGGGCGCGGGCCCGAACGTTGCGCGGCTCCCACACCCCCTGCAGGTCCCACACCCCCTGCAGGTCCCACACCCCCTGCAGGTCCCACACTCCCCGTACGTCCACCATGCCCGGGCTCCGGGCGGCCGAAGCGTTGTCGCCTCACCCATCGGGCCCCCGCCACCCGCCGGCCCGCCGGCGGTCCCCCAGGCGGGTCCGACGATGGCACGAGCAGACTCGGCCACAAGGAAAGGGTGATCTCCCGATGGCAACTCCCGCGGTCGGCCAACCGGTTCCCGACTTCACTCTCCCCGGCCTGACGCTCAACGACGGAGAGGCGCTCCGGTCGGACTTCACCCTCTCCCAGGAGAAGGGCCATCCGGTCGTCCTCGCGTTCTACCCCGGCGACAACACCCCGGTCTGCACGAAGCAGCTGTGCTCCTATACTGCGGGCATCGAGGTGTTCCGCGGTCTCGGGGCCCCGGTCTGGGGAATCAGCCCGCAGGGGCTCGACAGCCACGAGGAGTTCGCCCGGTCGCACTCGCTGGGGTTCCCGCTCCTGGCCGACACCGAGCGCACGGTCGTCAAACAGTACGGCATCGCCCTGCCCGGGCTGGGCCTGCGGCGTTCGGTGTTCGTTGTCGACGGGGACGGCGTGCTGCGTTGGAAAGAGGTCGGATTGATCGGCATAACCTATTCAAACGTCGACACGATCGCTGCCGCGCTCGCCAAGCTCTGACCAGCCCGGACTGCACGCCCGATGTTCCCGCGGACAGCCACCATCTGACCGGGCGGCTGTGATGTCTGGCAGTTCTGGTGCCGGCGGTCCGGTGTCTCGATGTCATCTCCGTCCGGCTCTGGTCGGCCTCCGGGCCTGTCACCGCGACAGGCTCGGCTCCGGACGGCCGGCACCACTTCAACCACCCAGCACCACCCCTGACCTGCGGTTATGGAATTGAAGGCAGCAAACCTACAGCGCTCTCAATTTGAAGGCTCGTGATACTCACCTACCTGGTCGACCAACCAGTGTGCAATGCACGCCATAACTGCACGGGCCGGATGCACCTGAATTCTGGTGGAATGGTGTCGGCAGGTACCTGCGAGTTGACATTGCCGGGAGAGAGGGCGTCTACGGCATGGCGCTCGAAGACCCGGAGAGTGCTCCCATTTTCAAGTGGGGCGAAATGCGAAGAAGGCTCGGGACCTGGTGGTTCGCACGAGAGGACCGGCTCGCCGAAGACGACCATCCCGGAGACGACGGAGGCAGTGACGAACCTGCCGAGGACGAGACAGAAGATCAAGTGGGAGGCGACATGAACAGCGTGGACATCGCGCTGAAGGAATGCCTGGAGATCGAGGGTGCTACCGGAGTCGCGCTCGTCGACTTCACCAGCGGAATGACCCTCGGCAAGCTCAGCAACATCCACAACTTCGACCTGGAGATTGCGGCCGCGGGCAACACCGAGGTCATCCGCTCGAAGATCCGCACGATGGAGAATCTCGGCCTGCAGGACACCATTGAGGACATCCTCATCACCCTCGGCAGGCAGTACCACCTGATCAGGCTGCTCAGCAGCCACACCGGGCGTGGGCTGTTCATCTATCTGGTGCTCGACAAGAGCCGGGCCAACCTTGCGATGGCTCGCCACCGCCTACGCTCCATCGAGTCGCGTCTCGACATGTGACGTCGTCCCACTCGACGACCGGCTGCCGCCGAGGCCACCCCACCGAGGGCATGGCCTCGGCGGCAGCCGGCTTTTCGGGGGCCGCACAACGCGACCACCTTCTCGGACCACGCGCGAGACCACTCCCGTAGTCCGTCACGGTCGGCCTACCGTGGCCCGGCCACAGCCGGGGCCGGGGAGGCACGGACCCAGAGCCGGGACAGGGGCCGGGGCCGGACAGGGGCCGGGGCCGGGCGGGGGCCACAACGGCACCACAGCCCCACGGCACCGCCCTTGCCGGCTGCATACACGCCGGCGGCCAGCTGCCGCCCGCCGGACCGGCCCCGACGGGCACCCCCGTCCGGTCATCGGCGCCGAAGCGCCTGGCTAGCTGGACAACGGGGCTCCGCCGTCGAGCATGACCGCGGCACGTCCGACCCACGCCCCTCCTGACCGGGCACTTCAGACCGGTGGTGCCGACTGCCGGCACGCCCGGCGCTCGTTACCGGATGGCACGGTGGCCCCACCACCCGATGGCCCGGCACCATTGGGCGCGACGAGATTCCGTCGATCTTGTTACGGTCGTTCCAGTCGACGTGCCTCGCGGGGACCCCATACCGACCGGACGGACCGCCGCTTTCCACCGGTCCACGCGCAGGCAGGTCGAAGTCCAGGTATCACGACCGGCCGCACGACGGCCCTGGCCGCAGCCCGATGGGCCCAGGGCCCTGGCTGGAATACGAACGTGACACCTGCTCCGGTGGCCGGATGTCACGTCTCACCCCGGCAGGCGGCAGTTGCTGGACAACAGAACCGACGAAAGACGATCTCGCACCAGCCGGTTAAGTAGATCTCAATGAAGAATTTTCCTGGGAACAGATTAGGTGCCTACCTAGACTGACAGGAGCGGTAGGGCATCGCCACCGAGCCTCTTCCATCTCGCATCTGTCGGGCGCTGTCGCGGCAGGTGTGTGTCGACTATGGAAAAGGCTCACTCCACCCACCAGGCGAACATAGATCACCACCGGAAGGGTGAAAATGAGCATTCCGCGGCGTCAGGCGATCAAGATCGGTGCCTATCTGCTGAAGCAGAAGATCGCACGTCGGGACAAGTTCCCGATCACTTTGGAGCTGGAGCCGCTTTTCGCGTGCAACCTCTCCTGCGAGGGCTGCGGAAAGATCCAGCACCCGGCGGACGTCCTCCGGCAGCGGATGCCGGTGGACCAGGCGCTGGCCGCCGCCGACGAGTGCGGCGCGCCCGTCGTCTGCCTGGCGGGCGGTGAGCCACTCATGCACCCACAGATCGAGCAGATCGTGGAAGGCCTGGTCAAGCGCAAGAAGTTCATCTACCTCTGCACGAATGCGCTGCTGCTACCCCGCAAGATCGACAAGCTGAAGCCGTCGCCGTACCTGTCTCTTGCGGTGCACATCGACGGGCTTGAGGAGCGCCACGACGAGTCTGTCGCGAAGCAGGGCGTGTTCGCACAGGCCGTGGACGCCATCAAGGAGGCGCAGCGCCGCGGCTTCCGGGTGACGACCAACACGACGTTCTTCAACACGGACACCCCGCAGACCGTTATCGAGGTCCTGGACTTCCTGAACAACGACCTCAATGTCGACGGGATGATGCTCTCGCCCGCGTACGCGTACGAGAAGGCCCCCGAGCAGGACAAGTTCCTCGGAATCAAGGAGACCCAGGAGCTCTTCCGCAAGGCCTTCGCCGAGGGCCGGCGCAACCGCTGGCGGATCAACCACTCGCCGATGTTCCTGGACTTCCTCGAAGGCAAGGTGGACTTCCCCTGCACCGCCTGGGGAATTCCGTCCTACTCGCTGTATGGCTGGCAGAAGCCCTGCTATCTGATGGGCGACGGCTACGCCAAGACCTACCAGGAGCTGCTGGACACCACCGACTGGGAGTCGTATGGCCGCGGCCGCGACCCGCGTTGCGCGAACTGCATGGCGCACTGCGGTTACGAGCCGACGGCGATCGCGGCGACGCTGAGCTCGTTGCGGGAGTCGATTCGCGCGACCCGCTGAGCCACCCGCCCGGCAGGGGTGGCGGTCGACCTCGGTGACGGCGGCCCGGCTCCCTGCTCAGTGGCCGACGACCGCCTCACCGTGGTCCCGCCTGCCGGGCTGCCACGGCGTCTCACACCCCGCGCGGGTGCTGCTTCTTCAGCCGCTCGATCAGCGCGATCGTGACCTGCTCTGACCGCGCCATCGCTCCCCAGCCCTCGATGAAGAGGCCGTCGTAGCTGAGCCCCACCCAGCGGCCGGTCAGTCGGTCTCCGTGCGGATGCAGCGACATGAACAGCGTCCCCTTCGACCGCACCGGACCGTCCATCGCCATGTACCAGCCCATGACGATCTCGTTGTCGAAGACGCGGAGCTCCCCCGACCACAGGTAGCCGCCCTCCTCCAGCGCCAGGCCGCGCGAGATCGCCGCGATGGTGAGGTGGTCCCCGGCCTGGTCGACGTTGACCTCCTGCGAGGAGTGGATCTCCTCACCGTCCCGGAAGGTCTGCCAGGACGTCCACCAACGGCCGGCGAGGTCGTTGCGGACCTGGCCCGGTATGCCGGCCAGCGCGGCCCGCGACGCGGCGGGCACCGGCGCGTTCTCCATCGTCGTCGACGCGACGGCCGCCGACCCGACGGTTACGGGCGCGACCATCGTGGGCGCGACCGCCGCCGCGCCGCCTCCGACGATGAGCTGTCGACGATTCGTGATGTCCACCTCCTGCGGAACCTCCCTCCATGTGACGCCAGCCTGGCCTCCCTTGTCTTCGAGCCACGCGTGGCGCCGTAGCTCGACGAGCGTGCCGCCGGCCTTCAGCTCCGCGTCGATAGCGGTGATGAGCGACTGTGACGGAACACCCAACAGGCCACGTTCGGCCTTCGAGAGATAGCTCGGTTGGTACCGCACCCGGTTGGCGAGCTGGGCCTGGCTGAGCCCGGCGGCCTTCCTGTACTGGACGATGGCGCCCAGCAGACTGGCGAGACAGGGTTGCATGTCCCGCACATCGTCCACCCGGGGCCCCCGGTTCTGGCCCGTGGTCGGCCGTGTCCAACCGGTCTGACTGTTTTCACACCCCTGCATTCGAAACACCACTCCCCCGGTCCACGGACGTTCGTGCGCTGATCTCCCATTCTGATCGTGCCATGCGACCCGGTTCTGCCCGATGACCCTTATTCGGCGTGCCGGTGGCTCTGTGTAGCTTCATCCTCATGACTGCAGTATGACGACTCTCACACCCTCCCCTTGTGGTCCGTCTTCGGGGACCGTCACTGCAAGCGGAAGGAGGATGCGATCCAGCAGTCACCGCACCTTGACCGGAGCATCGACATGGCGAAGAGCAACCGGCACGCCGACGACATCACCGGAAACCTCCCATATTCCTCTAGCGAAATTAGATCTTTCCCTGGCGTGGCGAGGCGAACATGACCACGCCGAGCCCACTTCACCCACCGTCGGAGGAAAGCTGGCGGCACGCCCAGGCGGTTATGGGAAGGAAGTGGTTGGCGCCGACCGCCTACGCCGTCGTGTTCATGGACACCTCAGGCTCTCCGACGTCGGTCGTGGGCACCTTTCCCGGGCCGATGTCGGCGGAGATGTACGGGCGAATCGTGGGAGTCGACTTCCGGGTCGTCCGGGTGCATCCCTCAAGCCCGTCCCCGTGAGCCTGCGGGGCATGCGGCGCAGCCGCGGCGCAGGGAGCCCGGGTGGCACCCGGCCGGTGCCGAACCATCGGCGCCAGCCGGGTCCGGGGCACCCCGCCGAATCCGGGGCCACCCCGCCGAGCCCGGGGGGCGAAGCCGAGCCCACGACCGAAGGCGGGCCCGGGACCCAGCCTCAGGGGTACCGGCCGGGTAGCGGAAACGTCAGGCGAACCTAGGTAGAACCTCGTGCTCGAAGAGCCGCAGGCTCGACCAGGCGACCTCCGGCGGCATCCCACCGCACATCGGGTGGAACTGAACAAACGGAAACGGCGCATCTTTCTGCTCGGCGACAAGTTGATCCGGGGTCAGCACCCGGTACTGCCCCTCAACCCGCAGCTGCTCCACGCCCGATTTCGTGTGAAAGGGCGACGCGATGCCCTGCTGCGCCTGCCAGGCACCGTAGGAGTTCGTCTCGTGCAGGAAGAACGGCGCCATCCGCCGCCAGCCGTCCTCGGCGTCCGCTGCGAGCGCCACCACCTTGTTCGCGCTGATCGGGCACGGTCCTGGATCCGGCCGCCCGAGCTTCTGCACCTCGTCGCGGTAGAACTCCCAGACCTCCGGAACCGCCGGAATGAATCCGTCGGCAATGCGCGCCGCCCGCCGCGCCGCCGCCTCGCTGTTCCCACCGAGTATCAGCCCCGGGCCACCCGGCCGATGCGGCGCGGGAGTGATATGAACGGTGCGGCCACGGTATTCGAAGGGCTCTCCGCTGAAAGCCGCCTTCAACGTCCGCACCGTCTCGGTCACACGCTTTCCGCGCTCGTTCATCGGGACGTCGTACATCTCGAATTCCTCGCGGACGTACCCGGCCCCGACCACCAGGTCCACGCGACCTCTGCTGATGTTGTCGAGAACAATCATGTCCTCAGCCAGCCGCAGTGGGTCATAGAACGGGGCCACCAGGGCCGCGATCATGAAGCGAACATTCTTCGTCCGGGCCGCCATCGCCGCCAGCATCGGGATCGGGCTGGGCAGATAGCCATCGGACGAGCCGTGGTGTTCCGAGACCGCGATCGTCACGCAACCGAGCTGATCAGCCCACTCGGCCATGTCGAGGGCCGCCGCGTAGCGGTCGGCCATGGATGTCCCGGCTAGCTCCGGATTACGGAAGTCGAATCGTAAGGCGAACAGCACGGCCGGAGACTAGCAGGAATCAGGTGACCGAATCAGGAGAAATCGCGACGCCTGCTCTCGACCAACCCGATCTGCCCTGCTCAGCGGCACCGCACGCGCCTCAGCGAGCCACCCGAATGTGCTGCTCGTGGTGGATCGGCCCGCTCAACGCACGCAGCTGGCCTCCCGTTCCGCCCTGGCGGGTGGCGATGATCTCCGCGGCTATGGAGATCGCGGTCTCCTCCGGAGTACGGCCACCGATATCGAGGCCGATCGGCGCGTGCAGCCGGCGGAGATCCGCGTCGGAGAAACCGATCTCCCGCAGTCGTCGAACCCGGTCCTCGTGGGTCCGCCGGGATCCCATCACCCCGAGGTAGGCGAGCGGCTTGTTGAGCGCCACCTCCAGCAGCGGTACGTCGAACTTCGGATCATGCGTGAGAACGCACACCACCGTGCGCGCGTCCGCCGGGGTCGCCGCGAGATACCGGTGCGGCCAGTCGACGACCACCTCGTCGGCGTCGGGAAAACGCTTGTTCGTCGCGAAGGTCGCGCGCGCATCACAGACGGTCACCCGGAAACCGAGGAAGGCCCCGATCCGGGTCAGCGCCGCGGCGAAATCGATCGCACCGAACACGATCATTCGCGGTTTCGGCGCGAACGACGACACGAACACGGCGGCGTCATCGCCGCGCCGCTCCCCGTGCGGTCCGTACCGCAGGACGCCCGTACCACCCTGATCCAACAGGCCCCGGGCGTCGTCCCGCACCGCCTCGTCGAACCGCTCGCCACCGAGCGTGCCCTCGACCGATTCCGGCCGCACGATCAGATGCGCGCCGACCGGAGCACCAGGCGGCCCGCTCACCAGCGTCGCGACCGCCACCGGACGACCCGCCCGCACGTCGGCGAGCACATCACCCAGCTCGGGAAACGATCGCCGGTTCACCGGCTCCACGAAGACGTCGATGATCCCACCGCAGGTGAGGCCGACCGAGAAGGCATCGTCGTCACTGACCCCGTAGCGCTGCAGAACGGGCACGGACGTCGCACGACACTGCTCGGCAAGCTCGTACACGGCGCCTTCGACACATCCACCGGACACGCTGCCGACCGCGGCACCGTCCGGGCCCACCGCCATCGTCGCGCCCGGCTGGCGAGGCGCGGACCGCCAGGTGCCGACAACGGTCGCGAGCCCGGACGTCTCCCCCGCCTCCCACCAGGTCCGGAGGTCAGTGAGCACGTCGCGCATCGAGATCGCCTCAGCTCGTCGTCGTGGAGTCCCAGGGACCAGACCCGCCACCCATAGGTGTGCCCGGCTCATCGACCGTATGCCGCACCGCGACAAGATGCCCGAATTCGCGCGAGACATCCCGCGGCAATCACGCAACGTGACGGTCCGAGCCCAGGTGCGGGCCCAGGCAGGCGCCGGAGGATGCGGCGAGCGTGGCCGGCCAGGGCACACTAGTCTGCCGATATGGCTGATCATGATGCCGCCCTCCCGGCTCAGCCGAGAACCACCCATCTGGTCGCGGCCGTGCTCGCGGCGGGTAGCGGCAGTCGGATGGGCACGCCGAAGGCCACAATCACAGTCGGCGGCGTTCGCCTCCTGGACCGGGCGATCAACGCCGCAGGCGAGGCGGGGTGCGACCGAATCATCGCGGTGGTCCGCTCCGGAACCACCGCACCGAACGCCGAACTGGTCGTGAATCCGGCCCCCGAGCAGGGTCTTCGCAGCTCACTCGCGTTAGCGCTGGAGCAGGCGGACGCCCCCGGCCACCCTCCCGCGGACGCGGTCGCCGTGCTCCTCGTCGACACCCCGGGCATCGGTGGTCGCGCAGTCCGCGCGGCCCTCGCCGCCTGGAAACCCGGGCGGGTCACCATCGCCAGGTACGGGCAGCGCCGCGGCCACCCGATCGTCATGGCACCCGACCTGTGGCGCGCCGCCATCGCCCTCGCCGGCCCGGACGAGGGCGCCCGCCGATTCCTCGCGGCCCACCCCGAACTCCTGGACGAGGTGCCGGCCCCCGGCGATCCAGCCGACCTCGACACCCCCGACGACCTACGACGCTGGACGTCATCCTGAACCCGGCCCGTCTGCCAGGCTGGCAGGCTGGCAGGCTGGCAGGCTGGCAGGCTGGCAGGCGTTGTTACGGCCGCTCACGCTCGGCGGCGAGGCGGGCAAGCACATCGGCGTGGCACGGTTCGTCCAGCGGGCACCAGCAGGCCAGCGGGTGGCCGGCGAGTGCCGGGAGGTGCTCCAGCACCCACGTCCGAGAGACCATCCCGACCCGCTTTCCGGCGGGCATTTCGTCCGGCCCTTCTCCGCCGATCCACGCGGTGTACCGGCGGATGGCATCTGCCCTGCCGCGCAGACGATGATCGAACGGATTGCCCCACCGGGTGGTCCGGTCAACCTTCACCGCGTTGTCGGGCATGCGCCATCCCGGTGCGCGGGAGAGCCGGACCCGCGCCGGCACAGTGCTCGTGGGTGTACTGGCCATGCCGCCTCCTGGTCATCCGCTCGGCACCAGGCCCCCGCGCCCTGCGCGGCATGCACGTTCTACCCGAACTGCGCCCGCGGAAGCACACCACACCACACAGTGCGATGTCAGAGGGTGAAGGAGTAGTACCTGGTCAGAAGCCCGTCCGCAACGGACGGGCCCGACCCGCGAGAGCGGAGGCTCGGGGATTTGAACCCCGGATGGGCTGTAGACCCAAACCGCATTAGCAGTTCGATTGGGTTCGTAAGGTCCAGCCTGGCCCAGACGGCCACAGTTTGCCTACCTGGGGTTTCGCTCAACTCTTGTCCGGTCCCGACAGGTGTCGTTTGGTCATGGCTGGCGCCCTTTGTGCAATCCGCGTGCTATCCATCTCCGCCGGCCGCCAGCGAAAAGACCGGCCGTGGCTGAGCGCGAGATCCCCGTCCGCGCGGACCAGATCCGCCCCGGCGACCGCATCAACTACGCCGGCGACTGGCGCCCAGTGCGCAGCGCCCAGACGGTCACCATCGTGTACGCAGGCGGGATTCGGCTGGAGTACGAGGCCGACATGGAGCTGACCGTCCGCCGCACCACGGCCGTCCTCGACCTGCTCCCGCCGACGCCGACCTCGTACACGCCTGGGAGGACCTGCCGGAGCCGGTCGCCAGCTACCGGATCACCCTC
>NZ_ADGX01000077.1 GCF_000177675.1 Parafrankia sp. EUN1f | reverse complement strand
GAGCCGTTCCGGGGCGAGCACCCAGGTGTCCTTGGAGCCCCCGCCCTGGCTGGAGTTCACGACCAGGCTGCCGCGGGGCAGCGCGACCCGGGTCAGGCCGCCGGGCAGCACCCAGATCCGGTTCCCGTCGTTGACGGCGAACGGGCGCAGGTCGACGTGCCGGGGGCCGAGCCGGTCGCCGGCGAGCGTCGGCGAGGTGGAGAGCTTCACGACCGGCTGGGCGATCCAGCCGCGCGGGTCGCCCAGCACCCGGGCCCGCAGCTCGGCGAGCTCCGCCTCGGTCGCCTGCGGCCCGATGACGATTCCCTTGCCGCCGGAGCCGTCCACCGGCTTGACCACCAGCGCGTCGAGGTTGTCCAGTACGTGCGCCCGCTGGTCGGGCTCCTCGAGCCGGAAGGTGTCGATGTTGCGCAGGACCGGCTCCTCACCCAGGTAGTAGCGGATGAGGTCCGGGACATAGGTGTACATCAGCTTGTCGTCGGCGACGCCGTTGCCGACCGCGTTGGCGATCGTCACGTTGCCGGCCCTGGCCACGTTCAGCAGGCCGGCGCACCCGACCATCGACTCCGGGCGGAAGTGCAGCGGGTCGAGCCAGTCGTCGTCGACCCGCCGGTAGATCACGTGCACGGGCTGCTCACCCTCGGTGGTGCGCATCGTGACCCGGTTGTTGCGCACCGACAGGTCCCGGCCCTCGACCAGCTCGACACCCATCTGCCGGGCCAGCAGCGCGTGCTCGAAGTAGGCCGCGTTGTAGACCCCGGGGGTGAGCACGACGACGGTCGGGTCGGCGACCTCGGGCGGAGCCGCCGCACGCAGGGCGTGCAGCAGATGCGTGGCGTAGTCGGCCACCGGACGCACCCGGTGCGTCGCGAACAGCTCCGGGAAGACCCGGGTCATCGCCCGCCGGTTCTCGATGACGTAGCTCACTCCGGACGGGACGCGGACGTTGTCCTCCAGGACCCGGAAGTCCCCGTTCTCGTCGCGGACGAGGTCGATACCGCTGACGTGGGCACGGACACCGTTCGGCGGGTCGACGCCGTGCGCCGCGCGGTGGAAGTGCGAGCTCGACAGCACGAGCCGGCGGGGCACGATGCCGTCCGCGAGCACCTCGGCGGGCCCGTAGACGTCCGCGAGGAACGCCTCCAGGGCGCGCACCCGCTGCACGACACCGCGTTCGATGACCTCCCACTCGTCCCCGGAGAGCAGCCGGGGTACCAGGTCCAGGGGGAACGGGCGTTCCTCCCCGAAGAGGTTGAAGGTGATGCCGGCGTCCCGGAAGGCCCGGTCCAACGCCACCTTGCGGGCAGCAAGGTCGGCGCTGCTCAGCGGCTGGAGCGCGTCGTGCAGGGCGGAGTACACATCCCGGGGGCGGTGGGTCGGGTCGAAGACCTCGTCCCACGCAGCCGCCGCAACGACCTCCGCCGCATACCCCTCGAACAGGTCGGCCACGGGCTGCAGCGTAGGGGTTCCGTGTTACCGCCGCATGACGGCATCGTCGCTGGTCAGACGATCTTCAGCACACGGCGCTTCGGTGCTGGTCCGCCGACTGCCCGCCGGCTGCCCGTCAGCTGACCGCGGACTGCGTGCCGGCTGCCCGTCAGCTGACCTCGGGCTGCGTGCCGGCCGCGTGCCGGCCGCCGAGCACCCGTCGGCCGTCGGGCGACGCCGGGTGGGCCTCACCGCCGGCCGGCGCCGGGCGTAGGCGAGTATGTACCTGCGACCGATGCGACGATGCACCGAATGACGCGGCGAAAGGCGAACGGATGACGACTCTGCTGGTGACCGGAGCTGCCGGATTCATCGGGTCCAACTTCGTCCGGTACTGGCTGGGCACGCACCCGGGCGACCGCGTGGTCGCGCTCGACGCGCTGACCTACGCCGGCTGCCGGGAGAACCTCGCGGACATCGAGGCGGGGATCACCTTCGTCCACGGCGACATCCGCGACCGCGACCGGATCGAGTCCCTGCTGCGTGAGCACCGGGTCGACGTCGTCGTGAACTTCGCCGCCGAGTCGCACAACAGCCTCGCGATCATCCGTCCCGGGGACTTCTTCTCGACCAACGTGATGGGCACGCAGGCGCTGCTGGAGGCGGCGCGCACGGTCGGTGTCGCGCGCTTCCACCAGATCTCCACCTGCGAGGTCTACGGCGACATGGATCTCGACGACCCGGGCGCGTTCACCGAGGACTCGCCCTACCTGCCGCGGACGCCCTACAACGCCGCCAAGGCGGGGTCGGACCATGCCGTACGCGCCTACGGGTACACCTACGGGCTGCCGATCACGATCACGAACTGCTCGAACAACTACGGGCCCTTCCAGTTCCCGGAGAAGGTCATCCCGCTGTTCGTGACCCGGGCGCTGCAGGGCGAGTCGCTGCCGCTCTACGCCTCGACGAAGAACCGGCGCGAGTGGCTGCACGTGATCGACCACTGCCGGGCCATCGAGGCGGTGCTCGAACGCGGCACGGTCGGCGAGACGTACCACGTCGGCAGCGGCATCGAGGCCGACATCGAGACCATCGCGGACATGATCCTCGGTGAGCTGGGCCTGCCGGCGTCACTGAAGACCATCGTGCCCGACCGCCCCTCCCACGACCGCCGCTATCTGCTCGACTCCAGCAAGCTGCGCACCGCGCTCGGGTGGGAGCCCCGGATCAGTTTCGCGGACGGGATGAAGGCGACGATCGGCTGGTACCGCGACAACGAGTCCTGGTGGCGCCCGCTCATCGGGCGCTCCCCGGTCACGGAGACCGCCTGGCAGAGCTGAGCGCCGCGGCCAACCGCCCGGCCCGTCGGCCCGCTCCGGACCCGGCCGGGCGGACGTCCGCGAACATGTGGTCACCGAGAGAGACCATATTGTTACACACCCGCCAGTTGGGTATCTCCCCTCGGCAAGAGTGTTCCCGGCTTCTGATCCCGGGTCGGGGGGAGCTGCCCCGTTTCCTCGGCCGCGCACGGATACCGCTGCGCGCCCGCACGGATCACCGGGAGACACGTCCGTATCCCGGCTGGTCAGGGGACGTGATGCGCAATGGCAACCGCGGTAACGGGCCCGACCGGGTTCCTCGGCCTCCGTCTCGTCCGGGCGCTGCTCGATCGCGATCATGACGAGCCGCTGATCCTGCTCGCCCACACGGGATCCACGGCGGCGATCGACCGGCTCTCCTGTTTCCTGACGGCCACCGGCGCCGGACCGCGCCGGACCGAGGAGCTGCTGCGCCGGGTCCGGGTCGTCGACGTCGACGTCGCACGGCCGCGGCTGGGGCTGACCGAGACCGCCTTCGGGGAGCTGGCCGGCCAGATCGACGTCCTGTGGCACTCCGCCGCGTCCACCAGCCTCAGCGGCGAGCTCGCGGATCTGCGGCGGGTGAACGTCGACGGCACCCGGCACGTCCTGGAGCTGGCGGCCGCCGGCGCGCGCCGGCCGGTCGTCCACCATGTGAGCACCGCGTTCGTGGTGGGCCGCAGATCCGATCCCGTCATCTACGAGGACGACCTGGCCCTGCCCGCGGACGGCTTCGAGACCGACTACGAGCACACGAAGTACGACGCCGAGGTGCTCGTCCACGAATGGTCGGCCGAAGCCGATCGCCCGGCCGTCGTGTACCGGCCGAGCATCCTCGTCACGGACCAGCCGCCGCGCCCCGACCTGCCTGAGCAGACGCTGACGGCCGTCACCCGGGCGATCGTGACGGTCGCCGCACTGGCCGTCGACCGGGGGCTCGGAACCGGCCCGCAGGGGCCGGGCCGTGTGCAGACCATCCGCATCGTGGGCAATCCGCGTGCCAGCTGGAACATGATGCCGGTCGAGGACGCCGCGCGGGACATGGCCCGGATCGCACAGCGGGTCCGCCCGCGCGGGGTGAGCACGTTTCACATCGTGCACGGCGAGAACCTGCCGGTCTCGACCCTGTGCGAGCTGCTGGAGAGCCAGCTCGCGCTGCGGATGCAGCTGGTCGCCGACTATCCGCGGGATCCGACCGCGCTCGAGGAGCTGATCTACCGGATCCCGGGGTTCCCCAGGTACCTGGAACACCGCCATGTCTTCGACGACACCCGGGCGCGGACCACGCTGGGTGAACGGACGTCCGACACCCGGGTCGACCGGGACTACCTGCTGTCCGCGATCGGCGCCGCGACCGCCCCGAAGACTCGCGACGCCCTGGGGGACCAGGACCTCGACCAGGCGCTGTCCGAGCGCCTGCGCGCCGCCCTCGCCCCGGAGGGCGCCCGATGACCGACCGACCGACGACCGGGCGACCGACGACCGGGCGACCGACGACGGGACGGCCGACGACCGGGCGACCGACGATCGGCGTGGCACGAGTCGGCGCACGTGGCACGGCCCCGGTCGGGACCCGCGGCGCGCCGCGACTCGGGACCCGCGGCGTGGCACGGCCCGGCATCCGCGGCGCGGCACCGGTCGGCCGGCCCTCGTACGGCCCGCCGACCTGGCAGCCGGGAACCCAGCCGGCCGCGTTCACCGGGCCGGAGCTGGCGGCGGCCGCACGCCTGGTACGCGAGCCCGCGCACCTGCTGTCGGTGCCCGGCCGGGGAACCGGACTCGGACTCGGAGTCGGCGGCCGGGTCGGCCCCGGCCGCGGATCCGGGCCCACGGTCGTCGCGACGCTGCCGCCGCTGTACCCGGAATGGCTGGGTGACCGCTCGTTCACCGAGGCGCACCAGGTGCGTTTCCCCTACATCGCCGGCGAGATGGCCACCGGAATCGCCACCACCGGCCTGGTCACGGCGATGGCCCGGGCACAGATGCTGGGGTTCTTCGGCTCGGGCGGGCTGGCTCCCGACCGGATCGAGGACGCCGTCCGCACCCTGGCCCGGGATCTGGCCGGCCGGTCGAACTGGGGCGTGAACCTGCTGCACTCGCCCGGCATCCCGGCGCTGGAGGAGGCCACCGCGGCGATCCTGCTGCGGCACCCGGTTCCCCGCATCTGCGCGTCGGCGTTCATGACGATCACGCCGGCCGTGGTCCGCTGCGCGGTGGACGGGCTGCGGCGGGCCCCGGACGGGAGGGTGGTTCGCGCCCGCAGGATCTTCGCCAAGATCTCCCGGCCGGAGGTGGCCGAGCAGTTCATGTCGCCCGCACCCGCGTCGGTGCTGCGAACGCTGGCCGCCCGCGGCGAGATCACCGCCGAGGAGGCGGAGCTGGCCGCCGGGATCCCGATCGCGCAGGACATCACCGTCGAGGCCGACAGCGGCGGGCATACCGACGGGCGCCCGCTGGGCGTGCTGCTGCCCGCGGTGCAGGCCACCCGGGACCAGGTCGTGGCGCGTTTCGGCTACCGCGAGCCGATCCGGGTGGGCGCGGCCGGCGGGCTCGGCACGCCCCAGGCGGTCGCGGCGGCATTCGCGCTCGGAGCGGCCTACGTGCTCACCGGGTCGGTGAACCAGGTGAGCGCCGAGTCCGGGCAGTCCGGGCCGGCGCAGGCGATGCTGGCGTCGGCCGGCATCGCCGACGTGGCGATGGCCCCGGCGGCGGACATGTTCGAGCTCGGCGCGAAGGTCCAGGTGCTGCGCCGCGGCACGATGTACGCGGCCAGGGCCGGTGCGCTCTACGACGCCTATCGCCAGTACCCGTCGCTGGAGGCGATCGACGGCCCGGCCCGGGCCAGGCTGGAGCGGGATGTCTTCGGCGCCACGTTCGACGACGTGTGGGCACGCACCCGCGACTACTGGCAGCAACGCGATCCCGGCCAGCTCGACCGCGCCTCGCACGATCCGAAACACCGGATGGCCCTGGTGTTCCGGTGGTACCTGGGCAGCTCCGGTCGGTGGGCGCTCGCCGGCGACACCGACCGGCGCGCCGACTACCAGATCTGGTGCGGGCCGGCGATGGGCGCCTTCAACGACTGGGTCCGCGGCAGCCACCTGGCCGATCCGGCCAACCGGTCCGTCGTCCAGATCGCGCTCAACCTGCTCGAGGGCGCCGCCGTGCACACCCGTTTCCAGCAGCTGCGTGCCTGTGGGCTCCCGATGCCGGTCGCGCGGTTCGCCCCGCGCCCCCTCGAACCGCGATAGGCCGACGTTCGCGACCAGACGGTGGGAACGGAACAGACGGCGACAGGCCGGCGGACAAGGAGGATGACCAGATGTCGGACGCCGAACGCGCCCCACAGCCCCCGATCGCGGTGGTCGGCGTCGGGGCCATCATGCCGGGATCGACCGACGCCGCGGGCTTCTGGACCTCGATCATCCGCGGCGAGGACCTGATCACGACGGTTCCGCCCTCCCACTGGCTGGTTGACGACTACTACGACCCGGACCCGACCACCCCGGACAAGACCTACGTCCGTCGCGGGTCCTTCCTGCCCACCGTGGCCTTCGACCCGACCCGGTTCGGCATACCGCCCAACATCATCCCCGCGACGGACACGGCCCAGCTCTTCGCGCTGCTGGTGGCCGACCAGACCCTTCGCGACGCCCTGGGCGACCGGTACGAATCCGCCGACCGCGGCGGCATCGGGATCATTCTCGGCAGCGGGAACCTGGAGCTGCTGACCGAGGTCTCCACCCGGCTGGGCCGGCCCACATGGCTGCGGACCCTGCGCGAGCTGGGCTACCCGCCCGAGGAGGCGGAGCGGATCTGCCAGCGCATGGTCCGGGACTATCCGCAGTGGCAGGAGGCCACCCTGCCGGGCGGACTGGGCAACATCGTCGCCGGCCGGGTCGCGAACAAGCTTGACCTGCACGCGGTGAACTACACCGTCGACGCGGCCTGCGCGAGTTCGCTGGCGGCGGTCTCCGCCGGCGTGAACGAGCTGGTCCTGGGCCGGGCCGACATGATCATCGCCGGTGGGGTGGACGCGCTGAACAACCCGACCACCTTCGTCAGCTTCTCCAAGACGCCGGCGCTGTCCCCGTCCGAGGACTGCCGGCCGTTCTCCGCCGCGGCGGACGGGACGCTGCTCGGCGAAGGCGTCGGCATGGTCGCGCTCAAGCGGCTCGCCGACGCGCAAAGTGACGGTGACCGGATCTACGCGGTCATCCGGGGCATCGGCTCCTCCTCCGACGGCCAGGGCCAGGCGATCTACGCGCCGGCGATCGGCGGCCAGGTCCGCGCCGTGCGGGCCGCCTACGCCGACGCCGGGTACGGGCCGGACACGGTCGAGCTGGTCGAGGCACACGGCACGGGCACACCGGTCGGAGATCGGATCGAGGTGAACGCGCTGTCCGAGGTGTTCGGGGCGAGCGGGCGTCCCGATCGGCGCTGGTGCGCGCTGGGGTCGGTGAAGTCGCAGATCGGGCACACGAAATCGGCGGCCGGAGCGGCCGGCCTGCTCAAGGTCGTGCTCGCCCTGCACCACCGGGTTCTCCCCCCGACCATCAAGGTCGGCGAGCCGAACGCCGACCTTGATCTCGAGTCCGGGCCGTTCTACCTGAACACCGTCAGCCGGCCGTGGCTGCGCACAGCCGCCTATCCGCGCCGTGGCTCGGTCTCGAGCTTCGGCTTCGGGGGCATCAACTTCCACATCGCGGTCGAGGAGGCCCCGGATCCGGTCGACCGGCCGGATGGCGGCGCGCCCGGGTCGCCCCGTTCCACCGAGTCGTCCCGTTCCACCGAGTCGTCCCGTTCCACCGAGTCGTCCCGTTCCACCGAGTCGTCCCGTTCCACCGAGTCGTCTCGTTCCACGGTGTCGACGTCCACGCACCGCTCCTGGCCCGGTCCCGGCAGCGAGCTGATCCTGTTCTCCGCCGACACCCCGGAAGACCTCCTGCGGGCCGTCCGCGCGGTCGAGGCGCGCCCGCCGGCCGAGGTCGCCCGCGAGCGTGCCGCGGACTTCGACCCTCGCCACCCCGCCCGGCTCGCGGTGGTCGCGAACACCGCCGAGTGCCTCACCGAGGCGCTCGACCAGGCGGCGAACCTGATCGCCCAGCGGCCAGGGCAGTCCTTCACCAACCCGCGGGGCGTGCACTACGCCGCAGGCGCTCCACCATCCGCGCGGCCGGTCTTCCTCTTCCCCGGCCAGGGCAGCCAGTTCAGCGGGATGGGCGTGGACGTGGCCGTGCGTTACCCGGCCGCGAAGGCGGTCTGGGACCGGTTCGGCGACCTGAAGATCGGCGAACCGGCGAACGGCGACCCCGTGAACGGCAGCGCGGCCGGCGGCAGCGCGGCGAACGGATCGGCGAACGGATCGGACACGCTGCGGCGGATCGTCTTCCCGCCACCGGCGTTCACCGCCGCCGACCGCGCGGCGCACCGGGACGCGCTGACCGCGGCCGCGCAGCCCGCCATCGCCGCCCACTCCCTGGCCCTGCTCGCGGTGCTGGCGTCCTACGGCGTCGGGCCGGCCGCGGTGGCCGGGCACAGCTTCGGTGAGCTCACCGCCCTGCACGCGGCCGGGGTCTTCGACGCGGACCAGCTCATCCGGCTCGCCCACTTCCGCGGTGAGCTGATGCGCCGGACCATCGCGACGACACCGGGCCGGATGCTCGCCGTGTCGGCCACGCGCGACGAGGTGATCTCCGTGATCGACGGGGCCGGGCTCTCCGAGGTGTGGCTGACGAACCACAACGCCCCCCGCCAGGTCGTCCTCTCCGGCTCCGGCGAGTGCCTGGAGGCCATGCGCGAACGGCTCGCCGCCGACGGTGTCACCACCCGTTGGCTGGACACGGCCACGGCCTTCCACTGCCCGCTGGTCCGCGCGGCCCGCGACCCGCTGCGACGATTCCTCGACGACGTGCCGATGCACCCGCCGCGGATCCCGGTGCACGCCGGGCTCGACGGAAGGCCGCACCCCGGCGACCCGGAGCTGATCCGCGACCGGATCGCCGAGCAGCTCACCTCACCCGTGCTGTTCCTCGACGAGATCGAGGCCCTGTACGCGTCCGGGGCGCGGGTGTTCGTCGAGGTCGGCCCCGGTTCCACGCTGACCGGGCTGGTCGGGCAGATCCTCGATGGCCGTGAGCATGTGGCCGTCAGCCTGGACCGCCCCGGGCAGGACGGTGACGCCTCGCTCCAGTCCGCGCTGGGCCTGCTGGCGGTGCACGGCGTGCCCCTCGACCTGCGTCCGGTCACGGACGCACCGCGACCCGCGACGCCGACCCGGAGGCCGGTGATGACGATGGAGATCGACGGAGCGAACTACGGGCATCTGGGCATGCAGACCGGGCCACGCGAGGCCCAGGCCTCCGCCAGCTCCGTCACGGTGCCACCGGCCGGGACCGGCAACGGGCACCGTCCGACGCGCGGCCTGTCCTCGCCGGCACCGGTCACGCCGCCGCAGCCGTCCCCGCCCCGGCGGAGCCGACGCCATCGCCGCAGGCCATGGCACCGCGGCAGACCACGGCGTCTCCGGAGACGATGGCACCGCCCGAAACGATGGCACTGCCCGAGACGATGGCACCGCCCGCGAGCGCGGCACCGCCCGAGAGTATGGCGTCTCCGGAGCCGATGGCACCGCCGGAGGCCATGGCACCGCCGGACGCGAGACCACTGCCGGAGCCCGTTTCGACGTCTGAGCCCATGGCGGTGCCCCGGGCGACGCCGATGCCCGGGACCGTCGACATGTCGGGATCGGCCTGGCCGGCCGCACTCGCCGAGGTGCACCGGCGGACCACCGAGGCGCACACCGCCTTTGCGCAGCTCATGACCGAGGCGCACCTGGAGTTCCTGCGCATGTCGGGCACGGCCTTCACCTGGTTGCTCGCCGGGCAGGACGAAGCGGTTGCCGGGGACGTCCTGTACACCGAGGCTCCGTCCGACCCACCGGCGCCCTCCGCCTCCGTCCCCGCCTCGACACCCGTCGCGGCCCCTGCCCAGGTAGCCCCGGGGCCGGCCGCCCCTGCCCAGGAAGCACCCAGCCCCGCGCCCATCGGCGCGCCGCCCGCCACCCCGACGAGCGCGGCACCGGGTGCGGCGGTGCGGCCACCGGAAACCAGCGAGCCCGCGCCGCCCACGGCGGCACCGGACCCCGAGGAGATCGCGCGGCTGCTGATCGACACCGTGGCCGAGCGGACCGGCTATCCGGTCTCGGTGCTCTCGCTGGACATGGAGATGGAGAACGACCTCGGCATCGACTCACTGAAGAAGATCGAAATCCTGTCCGCGCTGCGCCAGCACGCGGGCGACGCGGTGCTCGACATGAGCGAGGGCGACAACATCGCCGAGCTGGGCGCGGCCCGGACACTGCGCGACGTGGTGGAGCTGATCCGCCGGCACATCGACGAGGCTGCCGGGGGTGGAGCGGGGGGCGAAGCCGGAGCCGCGGCCGGAACCGGCCCGACGACGAACGAGGCGGCCGGCGGCCAGAACGCCCAGGTGGGGCAGTCGAACGGGCGGCAGCCGGCCCCCGACGACCCGGCCGCACCCGCCGCCGGGGGTGAGGCCCCCTTTCAAGGCGGCGGATCCGACGACGCGGCCGGCCTGACCGCCACGGTCGAGGCGCTCGTCCGGGCACCGGCCCCCGGGCTGGCGCTGCCGGGACTGGGCCTGGGACCCCTGGTGATCGTCGACGGCGGCAGCGGGGTGGCCGAGCCGCTGGCGCAACGGCTGCGGGCAGCCGGCCTCGACGCGACGGTCCGGGGCGGCGACCAGCCGAAGCCGGACGGCACGTTGCCCCGGGGCAGTGAGCTGCCCCCGGACGGGGCGTTGCCCGCCGAGACCGGCGGCCTGATCCTGCTCGGCGCGCTGGCCGAGCTCGATTCCACCAACCCGGCACAGCCGGCAGCGGTGGCGGCGCTGGCGGTTCAGGAGGCGTCCTTCCGCTGGGTGCGCGCGGCTGCCGCCACCGCCGCGGCCCGCGCCGGCGTCCTCGTGACCGTCCAGGACACCGGTGGCGACTTCGGGCTGTCCGGCCGCCACGGCGACCGGGCCTGGCTCGGCGGTCTGGCCGCGTTGGCCCGCGCCGCGGGCACCGAGTGGCCGGAGGCGTCGGTGAAGGCCATCGACTGTGAGCGGGGTGGGCGGGACGCCGGCCAGGTGGCCGCCGCCATCGCGCGGGAGCTGCTCTCGGGCGGCGCCGAACGGGATGTCGGGCTGTCGGCCGACGGCATCCGCGTCGCCGCGCGCACGGTGCCGGCCCCGCTCGCGACGTCCGGGGCAGACCGGACCGGGGAGAGCCCGCGGGCGGGGCTGCGCCTCGGCCCCGACTCGGTGGTGGTCGCCACCGGCGGGGCTCGCGGGATCACCGCCGCCGCCATGCTGGAACTGGCGCGGCGCTACCGCCCGCGGCTGGCGCTGCTGGGTCGCACCAGGCTGACGGACGAGCCGGCGGGCCTGGCGGCGGCGACGGACGAGGCCGGGCTGATCAAGCTGTTGGCGTCCCAGCGCGGTCCGGAGGTGGGACCGGCGCGGATCCGCGCCGAGGCGCGCGAGGTGCTCGCCGTCCGCGAGGTGCGTGCCACCCTCGCCGCGCTCACGGAGCTCGGTGTCCCCGCCCGCTACCTGGTCGCCGACGTGCGCGACGCCGACGCGGTCTCGGCGGCGCTCGGCGAGATCCGGCGGGAGTGGGGGCCGGTGACCGCGTTCGTCCACGGCGCCGGAACACTCGCGGACAAGCTCATCGCCGACAAGTCGGACGAGGCGTTCCACCGGGTTCTCGCCACCAAGGCCGGTGGCCTGCTGACCATGCTCACCCAGCTGCGGGACGACCCACTCGACCTGATCTGCCTGTTCTCCTCGGTGACCGGCTGGTTCGGGAACGCCGGCCAGTGCGACTACGCGATGGCCAACGCCACTGTGGATCAGGTGGCCTCGGTGCTCGCGGCGGGCGGGGATGCCGCGCGCCCCGGCGACGGCCGGGCGGGCGATCGCGGCGATCACGGCGATCACGGCGATCACGGCGATCACGGCGATCACGGCGATCACGGCGATCACGGCGATCACGGCGATCGGGTGGTCCGGTCGATCGCCTGGGGGCCGTGGGCCGGGGGCATGGTCGACCCGCTGCTCGCCGGCGTCTTCGCCCAGGCCGGTGTCGCGGCCATCCCGGTCGCCCGGGGCGCCGCCGCCTTCGCCGACGAGATCGCCCGGCACCGGCCGGATCCCCGGATCATGATCGCCGCGTCGGGCCCGAACGCCACCACCGTTGATCATCTGGAGGGCCTCGACCGGTCCGGCGACACGGCCGACGGTGACGGCTGGGCGAGGGCCGGGCTGCTGGGGCAGGTCACCGTGCGCCGGCAGACCCATTCCTGGCTGTCGGACCACAGCCCGGCCGGCACGGCGGTGGCGCCGCTGGCGCTGGCGCTCGACTGGCTGGCGCGGGGGGCACGGGCCAGCACCCGCGACGTCGAGTCCGGCCTGCTCCTGCGGGATCTGCGGGTGCTGCGCAAGGCCTCGCTCCCCCACCTGGCCGACCAGGGCCACCACCTGCTGGTCCGCGCCGACACGACCGAAGCGGCCGGCGCACCCGACCGGGCGGGCACGCCCGGCCCGCCGGAGCTGGTCCTGCGGCTGTACGGCGATGACGGCGCGCCCCGGTACTCCGCGCGGCTGACCCACCAGCCCGACCGCGGACGCGGGCCGTCCGGGGCGGCCGGCTCCACCGACGGTTCCTGGCCGACTCCGGACGGGCTGATCCCCGGCGGCGGGGATCACGACCAGACCCGCATCTACGCCGAGGACGCCCTCTTCCACGGCCCCCGTTTCCGGGCCATCACCCAGATGACGGCCATGTCCGAACAGGGCGCCGAGGCCGTCGTCGTCGGGGTCGACGCGCTGGACTGGGGCGGCGGCGCCGACTGGTATCTCGACGTCGCGGCCCTGGACGGCGGGATGCAGCTCGCGGGTGTCTGGGCGTGGCGGGTGCTCGGCGGCGCCCTGCCGGTGGCCGTCCGGGAGTGCCGCATCCACCAGCCCGGCCTGCTGACCCGGCCGGCCCGCGCGGTCGTGCTGGCGGCGGGGATGAACGGCGACAGCGTCACCTTCTGCGATGTCGCGGTCGTCGACGACGACGGTGCCGCCCGGATCGAGCTGATCGGCGTGGAGCTGGTCCTGCGGCCCGACCGGGTGAAAACCGCCCAGGGGGTTCGCCCACGGGTCCAGGGCTGACGTTGGCCCGAAGAGCTGAGGATTCTGGTCGTCAGCACGCCAGAATCCTCAGCTCTTGTCAGATGGCAAAGCCAGTCTGGACGGCGGCCCGCGGCCGCGGTCTAGTCGACGACGCGCAGCGCGGCCGGGACGTCCATCCGGCGCACGCGCCGCGCGGCCAGCAGGGGGCCGCCGCCACCGTCAGCACCCCGAGCAGCAGGCTGGTGGCCACCGTGCGCGCGGACAGGGTCGCCGGGATCCCGAGGTCGGGCAGGGTCTCGGCGACCAGCACCTCGACCGTGTACCGAAGCGCCCAGTAGCCGGCGAGCAGGCCCAGCAGCGTCCCGAGCAGGCCGACCAGCGCGCTCTCGGCCACGGTCAGGCCGAGCACGGTGCGCTCCGGCAGGCCGAACGCCAGCATGGTCGCGTGCTCGCGGCGGCGCTCCTCCATCGCGATCGTCATCGCGTTGTAGGCGATGAGCAGGGCGAGCAGGAGCACGACGAGCTCGGCGATCCGCAGGATGCCGACGAAGTTGCGCAACAGCGAGCGGATCTCCTCGGTACTCGCCGTGGCCGGCACGACGGCGCCCACGCCCGGGACGGCGAGGACCGCCCGGGTCGCCGCCTTCTCGTCGTAGCCGGGCGCGGGTCGGACCATCAGCGAGTTCGTCGCACCGGTGAGGTTGAACGCACCGGCGGACCCGCTGTCGAGGAACACCACCGAACGCACCGGGAACGCGTGGATGCCGGCCACCCGCAGCGGCGTGTCGACGGTCCGCAGCCCGCCGTCGGCCCGGGCCGGATGGCGCAGGGTCAGCGTGTCCCCGGGCTCGACACCCAGGTCCTCGGCGGCCTTCTGGGCGATGAGCAGTCCGCCGGTGGGCCTGCCGTGGGTCACTCGAGGGGTCCACATCGCGTCGTCGTAGGCGAAGATGTAGGTGAGCACGTTCACGCCGGCACCAGCGCCCGTACCCGTACCCGTACCCGCACCCGCGCCGGCGGGCAGGAGCTGCCCCGGCAGGGCCAGGCCGGTGTCGACCTCCGCGACCGCGGGCAGGCGGCGGACGGCGGCGACGGTCGGCCCGTCCACCGGTTCCACCGCGGGCAGCGTCACCCGCAGCCGGTCCGCGGCGCCGGTGGTCAGCTCCGCCTCGGCGCTGTCGGTCGTCCGGTTGAACGTGTCGAGCTGACCGGTGAACACGACCAGGGCGGTGATGGCCGCCGCGATGCCCAGGGCGGTCAGCAGCGTCCGGCGCGGGGTACGGGCCAGGTTGCGCACCGGCATCCGCCGAATGCTCCCGCCGGGGGACGGCAGCCGCCGCGCGGCCCGCACCAGCGCGCTGGAGCGGCCGGCGACCGCGCTGACCCGGATCGCGTCGACCGGCTCGGAGCGCACCACCCGCAGGACCGGCCCGACGGCGGCGAGCAGGGGAAGCAGCAGCCCGATGACCGCGGCGCGGGCGAAGATGGAGGGCTGGAAGTCGGTGTGCCAGTCGGGCAGCGGGCCGATGTCACGCATCAGCGAGCCCATGGCGGCGGCGACCAGGAGGCCGACGCCGAGGCCGGCGACGACACCGAGCACCGCCACCTGCACGCCGAGCAGCAGCGGCCGCAGCGCGAGCAGGCCGGGACGCACGCCGAGCGCCATGGCGATGCCGATCTCCCGGCGTTGGGCGTCGACCGCCCGGCCGATCAGGTTGAACGCGGCGAAGACCGCACCGGCCAGCACGAGGACGGCCAGCACGTCCCACAGGCGCTGGTCGCTGTCGATCGCGTCGTAGAGGAGCTGGTAGGACGCCAGTTCGTCCCGGTTCGTGACTGTGGCGCTGACGTCCGGGAAGCTCGCGGCCAGCGCTGCGGACAGTTGCGCCCGCACGGCGTCGACGTCGGTGCCCGGGCGGACGGTGAGCACCACGTCGTTGACCCGACCCGGCAGGCCGGCCAGCCGCTGCGCGGTCGGGAGCGAGGTGAACAGCGCGGCGAACCCGGTCTGGGTGATCAGGCCCGGCTGCTCCCCCGGCAGGACGAAGTACTCGGGCGACTGGCCCTGCCCGACATAGGTGACCTCGGTGCCGCCGCTGATCCGGACGGTTCCGGTCGCCGGCAGGTGGTTCGCCCGCCCGAACGTGCGATCCAGCACGCCGACGGGTCGCCCCTCCGCGGCCGCGGACGCGGACGCGCCGCCCGCGGCCGCGCCGAGCCCGTGGCCATCCTCGACCCCGACGGAGTCGACCGGCGGCGACGCGGTCAGGTCGGTCCCGACGACCTCGCCACGCGCGAGGACGTCCTGCCCGCCGGCGGCGACCTCGACCTCCGTCGGGAAGATCAGCCGCTCGACGACGCCGGCCACATCCGGCGCGCTCGGCAGGGAGCGGACGAGACCGGCGAGCCGGCCCTGCTCGACCGTGCTCCCGGCGTCCAGGTGCGCGCGCACGTCGTGGACGTGGAGCTGGGCGAAACTGGCGTCGTAGGACTGCCGCCGCCACTGCGAGGAGCTGGACAGCCCCGCGTACAGGCCGGTGCCGAGACCGATCGTGACGGCCAGCGCGAGCACCAGCAGCCAGCGCTGGCGCAGGTCCCGCCACGACCAGCGCACCCACAGCGCCACCGACCCGACCGCCGCCGACCGGTCCCCCGTCGATCCGACCCCCACGGCAGGCCCGCCTACCAGCGCAGGTCGGACACGGGGATGGACCCGTCGGGCGGCGGGCCGTCAGCCACGATGTGGCCACTGGACAGCTCGACCACCCGGTCGGCGACCCGGGCGATCTCCCGGTTGTGCGTGACCACCAGGACCGTGCGGCCCGCGTCGGCCTGTGCCCGCAGCAGGGCGAGGATCTGCACACCGGTACCGAAGTCCAGCTCACCGGTGGGCTCGTCGGCGAGCAGGATCGGGTTGCCGGTCGCCAGGGCGCGCGCGATGGCCACCCGCTGCTGCTCACCGCCGGAGAGCTGGTGGGGAAAATGGTCGGCTCGATGCCCCAGGCCCACCTCGGCCAGCAGCCGCTCGGTGGTCTCCCGGGCCTGGCCGCGACCGGCCGCGTCGGCGCCGAAGCGGACGTTCTCCCCCGCGGTCAGCGCCGGGAACAGGTTGAACGACTGGAACACGAAGCTCACGGTCCGGCGCCGGACCTCGCGGCGGCGGCGGCGGGAGGCACCGGCCAGGTCGGCCCCGTCCAGCGTCACCGTGCCGTAGGTGGGGGTGTCGAGGGCGCCGACGAGGTTGAGCAGTGTCGTCTTCCCACAGCCCGACGGACCGAGGATGACGATGAAGGCGGCGCCCTCCACCCGCAGGCTCACCCCGGCCAGCGCGGTGACCGCCGACTCACCGGCCCCGTAGCGCCGTCCGACCCCGTCCAGCGCCAGCCGGGCGCCGGACGTGCCGCTCCCGGGGCTGTCCGTATGATCCGCAGAATCCACGGAATCCGGGTGATCCGGGTGATCCGGGTGATCAGCGTCGCCACCGTTCCAGCGCACCGGCCCCCCACTCGCCAGCCTGCGAACCACTCACAGTAAGCAGACTTTACGTCACGCTGGGTAGTCGATGCTCGGGTGTGGCGGCCCGCTGTCGTCCCGGTCGGGTCAGGCTGCGGCTCAGCCTGGTCGGGCCGCGACCTCGGCGTAGAGGCGGGCGGTCCGCTCGGCCACCGCGGCCCAGCCGAACTCGGCGACGGCCCGCTCCCGGCCCGCCCGGCCCATCGCGGCGGCGCGGGCGGGGTCCGCGAGCACCTCGTTGACGGCCCCCGCCAGCGCCGTGGGGTCGTCCGGCGGGACGAGCAGACCCGTCGAACCGTCCGCGACGACCTCCGGGATGCCGCCGACCCGGGAGGCGACCACCGCGGTGGCGCAGGCCATCGCCTCCAGATTGACGATGCCCAGCGGCTCGTATACCGACGGGCAGACGAACACGGTGGCGTGCGAGAGCAGCTGGATGACCTCGGGCTTCGCGAGCATCCCCGACAGCCAGACCACGCCGCCGCGGCTGGCGCGCAGGCCGTCGACCAGCTCGGTGACCTCGCGGTGCAGGTCCTCGGTGTCCGGGGCGCCGGCGCAGAGCACCAGCTGGGCGGCAGGGTCGATCGCCGCGGCGGCGCGCAGCAGGACCGGCAGGCCCTTCTGCCGGGTGATCCGGCCGACGAAGACGACATACGGGCGGTCGGGGTCCACGCCGTACCGCTCGAGGACGTCGGTGCGCGGGTCGGGGGCGTACTCGTCGGTGTCGATGCCGTTGCGGATGACGTGGACGCGCGCCGGATCGACCGCGGGGTAGGCGTCGAGGATGTCGGTGCGCATGCCGTCGCTGACCGCCACGACGGCCGCCGCGGACTCGATCGCGATCCGCTCGCACCAGGACGACAGCGCGTACCCGCCGCCGAGCTGTTCGGCCTTCCAAGGCCGGCGTGGTTCGAGCGAGTGCGCGGTCATCACGTGCCCGATGCCCTCGACCAGCGAGATCAGGTGCCCCGCGAGGTTGGTGTACCAGGTGTGGGAGTGCACGACATCGGCACCGCCGGCCCGGTTGACCGCCGCGGCCATCGACAGGTCCATCGAGGCGATCCGCAGCGCGTCGTTCGCCCCGTCGAGGGCGGGCCAGGGCCGGTGCGCCCGCACCGCGGCCGTGCCGCTGCCGCCCCCGGCAGCGGACGGGAGCGGGTCACCCTCGTAGTGGACGGTCAGCTCCACCAGCCGGGCCAGCTCGCGGGCGAGGTACTCGACGTGTACCCCGGCACCGCCGTAGACGTTCGGCGGGAACTCCCGGGTGAGCAGCGCGACGCGCATCCGCTTCTCGATCCTCCGCAGGCTCGGCAGGTATCACAGGTTTCGACGGGACGACGGGACGACGGGACGCCGGTCAGTCGGCGATCGTGACGCCCTTGCCGACGACGGTCACGCCACCCGCACTGACCTGGTAGCCACGATCCAGATCGTGCTTCTTGTCGACCCCGACACTCGCACCCGGAGGTACGACGACGTTCTTGTCGAGGATCGCGTCCCGGACCACGGCGCGCCGGCCGATGACCGTGTTGTCCATCACGACCGCGTTCTCCACCGACGCCCAGGAGTTCACCCGGACGCCGGGTGACAGCACCGAGCGCCGCACGGTCCCACCGGACACGATCACACCGTTGCTGACGACGCTGTCGATGGCGACACCCACCCGCCCGGGCGCGTCGTGGACGAACTTCGCCGGCGGGACGGGCGGGACGTTGGTGTAGATCGGCCAGTCGCGGTTGTACAGGTTGAACACCGGGTCGAGCGCGCACAGATCCATGTGCGCCTCGTAGTAGGAGTCGAGCGTGCCGACGTCGCGCCAGTAGCCGCGATCGCGGGCGAGCGCCCCGGGCACCTCGTTGGAGGCGAAGTCGTACACCGCGGCCATGCCCCGCTCGACCAGCATCGGGACGATGTTCCCACCCATGTCGTGCAGGCTGTCGGGGTTCGCGGCGTCGGCGCGCAGGACGTCGATCAGCACGTCGGTGGTGAACACGTAGTTGCCCATGGAGGCGAAGATCTCGTCCGGGCTGCCCGGCAGCCCCGGCGGGTTCGCCGGCTTCTCCAGGAACTCGGTGACGGTGAGCCCGTCCGGCGCCGTGCTGATCACCCCGAACTCGCTGCCCTCCGAGCGGGGAACCCGCAGGCCCGCGACGGTGACACCGGCCCCGGTCTCCAGGTGCTGGGCGACCATCTGGCGCGGGTCCATCCGGTAGACGTGATCGGCGCCGAAGACGACGACGATGTCGGGTGCCTCGTCGTGGACCAGGTTGAGCGACTGGTGGATGGCGTCGGCGCTGCCGGCGTACCACTGCGGGCCGAGGCGCTGCTGCGCCGGCACCGGGGTCACGTAGTTGCCGAGCAGGTTGCTCATCCGCCAGGTGGTGGTGATGTGCCGGTCCAGGCTGTGGCTTTTGTACTGGGTCAGCACCGCGATGCGCAGATATCCGGCGTTGACCAGGTTCGACAGCACAAAGTCGACCAGACGGTAGATGCCACCGAAAGGCACAGCCGGCTTCGCCCGGTCAGCGGTCAACGGCGCCAGCCGCCGCCCCGCGCCACCTGCCAAAACAAGACCCAGCACCCGCGGGCTGCGCATTTTTCGGCCCGGCTTCCCCTCGTACGCCCGGATCCGGGATGGATCCGACCCGGCAGGGACCGGCCGTTCGGCAACCGGACAGGTGCTCTGGTTACGCCGATTTCCGGTCATCCCGGAGCCTACAAGGGCGTGAGGCCGCCAGTAGCTACACGTCAAAAGAGTTAACCGATCCAGCCGTCCCCTGTCATCGACGGGAGGACGGCTGGATCACACCGGCAGGGAGATCAGACGTTGAAGCCGAGCGCCCGCAACTGCTCGCGACCGTCGTCCGTGATCTTGTCCGGGCCCCACGGCGGCATCCAGACCCAGTTGATCCGGACGTCGTTGACCAGGTTGTCCGGCCCGTCGACCAGGGCCGAACGGGTCTGGTCCTCGATGACGTCGGTCAGCGGACAGGCCGCCGAGGTCAGCGTCATATCAAGGGTGACGGTGTTGTCGTCGGCGATGTCGATGCCGTAGACGAGGCCGAGATCGACGACGTTGATCCCCAGCTCGGGGTCGACGACGTCGCGCATGGCCTCCTCGACGTCGTCGAACGACGCCTTCTCCACGACCAGGTCCCGCTCGGCGGCCTGCGCTGCCGCAGGTGCCTGCGCCGACTCTGCGGCCGCGGGCGCCTCGCTCACGGGCGCCTCGCTGGCGGACACCGCGCCCGCGGAAACCGCGTCCGCGGTCTCCTCGGCGGTGGCGACGGAATCACTCATGGCTACTTCTCCTGCTCGGGGACGGCGGCCTGGACGGCGCCGGTGGCCTGCGCGGTCGCATCCTTCCAGGCCATCCAGGACAGCAGCGCGCACTTCACCCGGGCGGGGTACTTGGACACACCCGAGAACGCCACCGCGTCCTCCAGGACGTCCTCGTCACCTTCCTGGGTGCCGCGCGACTGCATCAGGGCCAGGAACTCACGTTCGAGCTCCAGCGCCGCCGCCACCGACTTCCCGATCACCAGGTCGGCCATCACGCTGGCCGAGGCCTGGCTGATCGAGCAGCCCTCGCTCTCATAGGAGACGTCCGCCACGACACCGTCGGCGACGCGGACCCGCAGGGTCACCTCGTCCCCACAGGTCGGGTTGACGTGGTGCACCTCGGCGTCGAACGGGTCGCGCAGTCCACGGTGGTGCGGGTTGCGGTAGTGGTCCAGGATGATCTCCTGGTACATCGAGTCGAGCTTCACCTCAGGAAGAACCTCCTGACCTGGTCCAGGCCTTCCACCAGGGCGTCGACCTCGGCGGTCGTCGAGTAGAGGTGGAAGGACGCCCGGGTCGTCGCGGGCACGCCGTAGCGCAGGCAGACCGGCCGGGCGCAGTGGTGCCCGACCCGCACGGCGATGCCCTGCTCGTCGAGGATCTGACCGACGTCGTGCGGGTGCAGCGGGCGGTCGTCGGAGTCACGCAGGACGAACGAGATCGCCCCACCGCGGTCCTGCGCCGTCGGCGGGCCGATGATCCGCAGGCCCGGCACGGCCGACAGCGCGTCGATGGCGTAGGCGGTGACCTCGTGCTCGTGCGCGGCGATGGCGTCCATGCCCAGCCCGGTCAGGTAGTCGACCGCCGCGCCGAGCCCGACCGCCTGGGAGATCATCGGCGTGCCGGCCTCGAAGCGGTGCGGCGGGGCCGCGTAGGTCGAGGCCTCCATGGTGACGACCTCGATCATCTCGCCGCCGCCGAGGAACGGGGGCATGACCTCGAGCAGCTCGCGCCGGCCCCACAGCACACCGATGCCGGTGGGCCCGCACATCTTGTGCCCGGTGAAGGCGAGGAAGTCCACCCCGAGCTCGACGACGTCGATCGGCATGTGCGGCACCGACTGCGAGCCGTCGAGCACGGTGAGCGCACCGACCTCACGGGCCCGGGCGACGATCTTCTCGACCGGGTTCACCGTGCCCAGGATGTTGGACTGGTGCACGAAGGAGACGACCTTCGCCCGCTCGGTGATGATCTCGTCGAGGTGGGCCACGTCGAGCCGGCCGTCCTCGGTCAGCCCGATCCAGCGCAGCGTCGCGCCGGTGCGCGCGCACAGCATCTGCCACGGCACCAGGTTGGAGTGGTGCTCCATCTCGGTGATGACGACCTCGTCGCCGGGGCCGAGGCGGAACCGTGCCGCCTCCGCCCCACCCGACACCGCGTTGCTCATCGCGTAGGCGACGAGGTTCAGCGCCTCGGACGAGTTCTTCGTGAACACGATCTCGCGGCGGTCGGTCGCGCCGACGAACGCGGCGATCTTGTCCCGCGCCTGCTCGTAGAGGGCGGTGGCCTCCTCCGCGAGCACGTGGATGCCGCGGTGGACGTTGGCGTTGTGCCGCTCGTAGTAGGCCCGCTCGGCGTCGAGGACGGCCAGCGGCTTCTGCGACGTCGCGGCGCTGTCGAGGTAGACCAGCGGCAGCCCGTCGTGCACGGTGCGGGCCAGGATCGGGAAGTCGCGACGGACCCGCTCGACGTCGAAGCCCGAGGTGCTCGCCGCGACGGTACCCGGCTGGCGGGTCTCGATGATCGTCATGACACCGCCGCCGGCTGCGCGATGACGTCCGTGGCCTTGACGTACCGGTCGTAGCCGGACTCCTCCAGCTTGGCCGCGAGCTCCGGGCCACCCGCGTCGACGATCCGCCCGCCCGCCATGACGTGCACGAACTCGGGCTTCACGTACCGCAGGATGCGGGTGTAGTGGGTGATGAGCAGGATGCCCGTCTCCCCCTTGGCCCGCACCGCCTCGATGCCACCGGAGACGATGCGCAGCGCGTCGACGTCCAGGCCGGAGTCGGTCTCGTCGAGGATGGCGATCTTCGGCGCGAGCAGCGCCATCTGCAGGATCTCGTGGCGCTTCTTCTCACCGCCGGAGAAGCCCTCGTTGACGCTGCGCTCGGCGAACGCCGGGTCCATCTCCAGCCCGGCCATCGCCTCCTTGACCTCCTTCACCCACAGCCGCAGCTTCGGCGCCTCGCCGCGCACCGCAGTCGCCGACGAGCGCAGGAAGTTCGACACCGAGACGCCGGGCACCTCGACCGGGTACTGCATCGCCAGGAAGATCCCGGCCCGCGCCCGCGCGTCGACGGACATCGACAGGACGTCCTCGCCGTCGAGGGTGACGGTGCCCTCGGTGACGGTGTACTTCGGGTGGCCGGCGATCGAGTAGGAGAGCGTGGACTTGCCGGAGCCGTTCGGCCCCATGATCGCGTGGGTCTCGCCCTTGCGGACGGTGAGGTCGACGCCGCGCAGGATCTCGCGCGGGCCGTCCGTGTCGGTCTCGACCGACACGTGCAGGTTGCGGATCTCGAGAACAGACACCGCTGTCGTCACCCTCGCTTCGGGTTCGTGTGAAGGTCGACGAGGACGTCGTCGCCGTCGATGGTCACTGGGTAGGTGGGCACCGGTTCGATCGCCGGCAGGCTGGTCGGCTCACCCGTGGTCAGGTCGAACTGGGAGCCGTGCAACCAGCATTCGATGAGGCCGTTCTCGACCTCGCCCTCGGAGAGCATCACCTCGGCGTGCGTGCACTCGTCCCGCACGGCGTAGAACCGGCCGCCCGACCGGACGACGCACACCGGCTGGCCGTCGATCTCCACGCCGAGCGCGGACTCGTCGGCCAGGTCGGAGGCGGCGCAAACGCGCCGCCAGCCAGAACCGCCGGCATCAGCGGCGCCAGTCGGGCCCGCGGTGCTGGCGGTGGTACCGGTGGTGCTGTTCGACGGGGTCATACGCCCACCGCCGCCAGCTCCGCCTCGACCCTCGCCATGATGCGCTCACGCAGCTCCGGGATGTCGATCCGGTCCACGATCTCGGCGAAGAAGCCCCGGACCACGAGCCGGCGCGCCTCGTCGGCGGGGATGCCGCGCGACATCAGGTAGAACAGCGACTCGTCGTCGAACCGGCCGGTGGCACTCGCGTGACCCGCGCCGACGACCTCGCCGGTGAGGATCTCCAGGTTGGGCACCGAGTCGGCGCGCGCGCCGTCGGTGAGCACCAGGTTGCGGTTCAGCTCGTAGGTGTCGGTGCCGACGGCGTCGGCGCCGATCATCACGTCGCCGATCCACACCGCGTGCGCCCCGTCGCCCTGCAGCGCGCCCTTGTAGGCGACCCGGCTGCGGCAGTTCCGCGCCTGGTGGTCGACGTACAGGCGGTGCTCCTGGTGCTGGCCGGCCTCGGTGAAGAACAGACCGTAGAGCTCGGCGTCACCGCCGGGCCCGCGGTACTCCACCGTCGGGTTGAGCCGCACCAAGTCGCCGCCGAGGGTCACGGTGAACGAGCGCAGGCGGGCGTCGCGCCCCACCGAGTAGGCGTGCGCCCCCAGGTGGACGGAGTCGTCGGCCCAGTCCTGGACGGTGACGAACGTCAGCGCGGCGCCGTGGCCGATGTACACCTCGACGTTGCCGGCGAAGGTGGCGCTGCCGACGTGGTCGAGCACGACGGTCGCGGTGGCGAACGGGCCCAGCTCGACGAGCACGTGCTCATAGCTGACCCCGCCGTTGCCACCCAGCCGGATGACGACCGGCTCGGTCAGCGCCGCCTCGGCCGGGACGGTGACGGACAGGCCGCCGTCGGACCGGGCCATGGCGAACGCCGCCGGGCGGTCGGCCGGGGTGAGCACGCGGCCGATCCGGGAGTCGGTCGGCGCCAGCCGCTCGATCTCCACGCCTTCCGGCGCGGAGACCTTCACGTCGATCGTGCTGTCGGCGGGCGGGCCGTTCAGCAGGCCGCGCAGGCGGCGCAGCGGGGTGAACCGCCACGCCTCCTCACGGCCGCCGGGTACTGCGTGGTCCTCGGGGTCACGGGACCGGACCGGACGCGGAGACGCACCAGCCTGCGCGGGAGGGCGTCCCGTGGCATCGATGACGGCCATCAGCCGACTGCGCCTTCCATCTGGAGCTCGATGAGCCGGTTGAGTTCGAGGGCGTACTCCATGGGCAGCTCGCGCGCGATCGGCTCGATGAAGCCACGCACCACCATCGCCATGGCCTCCTCCTCGGACAGACCACGGCTCATCAGGTAGAAGAGCTGGTCCTCGCCGACCTTGGAGACGCTGGCCTCGTGCCCGATGGAGGCGTCGTCCTCACGGACGTCGACATACGGGTAGGTGTCGGAGCGGCTGACCGTGTCGACCAGAAGCGCGTCGCACTTCACGGTCGACTTCGCGGAGTGCGAGCCCTCGTTGATCTGGACCAGGCCACGGTACGAGGTCCGGCCGCCGCCGCGGGCGACGGACTTCGACACGATGGTGGACGACGTGCGCGGCGCGGCGTGCACCATCTTGGCGCCGGCGTCCTGGTGCTGGCCCTCACCTGCGAAGGCGACGGAGAGCACCTCACCGTGGGCCTGCTCGCCGAGCATCCACACGGCCGGGTACTTCATCGTCACCTTGGAGCCGATGTTGCCGTCGATCCACTCCATGGTGGCGCCCTCGTGGCACGCGGCCCGCTTGGTCACCAGGTTGTAGACGTTGTTCGACCAGTTCTGGATGGTCGTGTAACGGCAGCGCGCGTTCTTCTTCACGACGATCTCGACCACCGCCGAGTGCAGCGAGTCGGACGAGTAGACCGGCGCGGTGCAGCCCTCGACGTAGTGGACGTACGCACCCTCGTCGACGATGATCAGCGTCCGCTCGAACTGGCCCATGTTCTCGGTGTTGATCCGGAAGTAGGCCTGCAGCGGGATCTCCACCTGCACGCCCGGCGGCACGTAGATGAAGGAGCCACCGGACCACACGGCGGTGTTCAGCGCGGCGAACTTGTTGTCGCCGACCGGGATCACCGAACCGAAGTACTCCTGGAAGATCTCCGGGTGCTCGCGCAGGCCCGAGTCGGTGTCGAGGAAGATGACACCCTGCTCCTCGAGGTCCTCACGGATCTTGTGGTATACGACCTCGGACTCGTACTGCGCCGCCACACCGGCGATCAGGCGCTGCTTCTCCGCCTCGGGGATGCCGAGCCGGTCATAGGTGGCGCGGATGTCCTCGGGCAGCTCGTCCCAGTCGGCGGCCTGCTTCTCCGTCGAGCGGACGAAGTACTTGATGTTGTCGAAGTCGATGCCGGACAGGTCCGCGCCCCAGGTCGGCATGGGCTTGCGCTCGAACAGCTTCAGCCCCTTGAGCCGCAGATCCGTCATCCAGGACTGCTCGCTCTTCTTTGCCGAGATGCTGCGCACGACTGCTTCGGAGAGGCCGCGTTCCACGTCGACGGCGTAGGCGTCCGTGTCTGCCCAGCCGAACCGGTAGGAGCCAAGGCCCTCAAGGGCGGTCTCGGCAGAGGTGGTCATAGAGAACCTTCCGAAATATTGGATGGTTGTGATGTCTGCCCGGACGGGGCCATGTCGGGCGATGCACCCTGTGCTGACCTGGCCGGCGCCGGACCGGGCTCGGCGGCCGCGGCGCCCCCCGCTGACGATGGGGGGAGCACCGTGATCGCCTCCACGGGGATCACCGGGATGTGCGTGGTGCAGACGCCGTCGCCATGGGCGATCGTCGCCAGCCGCTGCACGTGGGTGTCGAGCAGGCGCGACAGCATCGCCGTCTCGGCCTCGCACAGGGCCGGGAACTGCTCGGCCACGTGCTGGACGGGGCAGTGATGCTGACAGATCTGGGTGCCTGACGGCAGCTCGGAGACGCTGGCGGTGTACCCGGCCTGGGTCATGGCCGCGGCGATCGCCTCCGGGCGTTCCGCCGGCGGGACCGCGACGACCTCGTCGCGGATCTGGCGTTCCAGATCGACCCCGCGAGCCCGGGCGAACTCGGCCACCGCGTCCGGGCCGCAGGCCTTCGCGAGGAAGCTCAGCGCGTTGGCCGCGAGATCGGAGTAGGCCGTCGGCCCAGCCCGGTGCCCGGCCTCGGTCAGCGCGTAGCGCCTGGCCGGACGACCCCGCCCGCGTGGGCCACGGGCCACGGCCGAGGCGGTCGTGATGGTGCCGTCCGAGGTCATCGCGTCCAGGTGCCGGCGGACGGCCGCGGGTGACAGGCCGAGCTCCTGCGAGAGATCGGCGGCCGTCGACGGGCCGCGCTCGAGCAGAAGGCGCACGACACGATCACGGGTGCGACCGTCGGTCACGCCCGTGGACGCCGCACCCGTAGGGGCCTCCTGCTCGGATTTCACAACACCAGTGTGCCCTATTTCCGTGACGCGGTCGAACCGAGGAGCCCCAGATCACCCGTCACCCTCGCGACGCCCTTCATGACGCCGGATCACCAAGAGCTGACAGGGCGTCTCCATCGCAACGGAACCGATCACCCGGTACCCACCCAGAACCGGCCCATCCGGGGGATGGGAGACTTCGCCTGGCACGCCACGGCACAGGAGGGCGACCTGCAGATGCGGACGATTCGCGCTATTGACCGCGACCGTGACCCCGATGACCGCGGCGGCGACCTTGACAGCGCGCCGCGGCCAACCGCCCCGCGACCGGCGGCCTCACGACCCGCCACCCGGCGGCCGGCCGGGCCAGCCGGGTCGGCGGCACTGCGACCTGCCCCACAGCGACCAGCCCCACTTCGGGTGGGCACGAGCGGGCCCGGCCTCGTTACCCGGCGAGCCGCCGGCCGGGTCATGGCCGTCGTAGCGGCGATGGTCCTGGCCCTCGCGGCCTGCGGCGGCGAGGAGACCAACGGCCTGCAGGACGCGTCCGCGGCCGAGGTGGGAACGCGGTCCGTCGAGGCGTTGAACTCCGCCGACAGCGTGCACGTCGTCGGCACCGCCCAGGACCCGTCCGCCGAGGGGTCGACCCGCTACGACCTGGTGTTGTCAGGCTCGTCGGCCCGGGGCACCATGACCTCCGGCTCCGTCGTCACCGAGATCGTGAAGGTCGCGGACGACACCTACACGAAGGGCAGCCGCGCCTACTACGAGTCGATCGGCGAAGGTGACGCGGCGGACCTGCTGGCCGACCGCTGGGTCCGGCTCCCGGCGGAGGACGCCGAGCAGTACCGCCTCTTCACGATCGAGGGGTTCGCCATGGCCATCGGCGAGTACGTGGCGGCGCTGGACGGCAAGGTCACCACCGAGGACGTCGCGGGCCGCCGCGCGGTCGCGGCCGGCAGCGCGGAGGGAACCCGCCTGTGGGCAGCCAACACCGGCGACCCCGTCCCGCTGCGCCTGGACATGCTGGACGGCGAGCAGGGCCGCATGGAGTTCTCCGACTACGGCACCAAGGTCTCGATCACCGCACCGGCCGGCGCCGTCGACCTCGCCTCACTCTCCTGATCGGTCGTCTGCCGATCCGTCCCTGATCGGTCGTCTGCTGATCCGTCGTCTACCGTGGTCGTCCGGCGTGGTCGGGCCGTCCGCGACGGTCACCGGCCTCGGCCTCGGCCTCGAAGGAGCGCGGCGATGCTCGTGGCGGCAGTGGACCAGGGGACCAGCGGCACCACGGTCTGCCTGCTCGACGGTGAGGCCAGCGTCGTCGGCCGCGGCCACCGCCCGGTCGGTGTCTCCTTCCCCCGCCCCGGCTGGGTCGAGCAGGACCCCCAGGAGCTGCTGGGCAGCGTCGTCGCGGCGGTCGCCGACGCGCTGGCCGACGCGGGGCGGCGTCCGTCCGACCTGGCCGCGATCGGCATCACCAACCAGCGCGAGACCACCGTGCTGTGGGAGCGCAGCACCGGGCGGCCGCTGTACCCGGCCATCGTCTGGCAGGACCGGCGCACGGCGGGGGCCTGCGAGCGCCTGGCCGCGGCCGGTCACGGCGAGCTCGTCCAGGAACGCACCGGCCTGGTGCTCGACCCGTACTTCTCCGGGACGAAGGCCGCCTGGGTGCTCGACCACGTGCCGGGCGCCCGGCGGGAGGCCGCGGCGGGCCGGGTCGCGTTCGGGACGGTCGACTCCTGGCTCGTCTGGCGCCTGACGGGCGGTCGGGCCCACATCACCGACGTCACCAACGCCTCCCGCACGATGCTTTTCGACCTGGCCCGCGGCGACTGGTCACCCGAGCTGCTCGAGCTGCTGGACGTGCCGCCCGAGCCGCTGCCGCGGATCGTGCCCAGCTCGAAGGTCTACGCCCACACCGACCCCGAGGTCTTCCTCGGCGTCGAGGTGCCGATCGCCGCGGTCGTCGGTGACCAGCAGGCGGCGCTGTTCGCCCAGGGCTGCTTCGACCCCGGACAGGCCAAGAACACCTACGGCACCGGGTCGTTCGTGCTGGTGAACACGGGCCCGGCGCTGCCGCCCCCGCAGTCCTCCCTGCTGCGCACCGTCGCCTTCGGGCTCGACGGTGAGCCACCGGCGTACGCGCTGGAGGGTGCGATCCTGTCGACCGGGTCCGCGGTGCAGTGGCTGCGGGACTCCCTCGGCGTGATCTCCGACAGTGCCCAGACCGCGCCGCTGGCCGCGTCGCTGGAGAGCAACGACGGCGTCTACTTCGTCCCCGCGCTCGCCGGGCTCGGCGCACCGTACTGGGATCCGCGGGCCCGCGGGATGATCATCGGCCTCACCCGGGCCACCGGCCGGGCGCACCTGGCCCGGGCGGTGCTCGAGGCCATCGCCTACCGGACCAGGGACGTCGTCGAGGAGATGGCCGCCGGCGCCGGCGTGACCGTCACCGAGCTGCGGGCGGACGGCGGCGCGGCAAGCAATCCGTGGCTGATGCAGTTCCAGGCCGACATCCTCGGGATCGAGGTGGACGTCCCGGAGAACACCGAGACGACCGCGCTCGGCTCGGGCTACCTCGCGGGGCTGGCGACCGGCCTGTACTCGGGGCGCGACGAGCTCGACGCCCGGCGGCGCACCGCGGTCAGGTACCGGCCGTCCATGAGCGCCGACCGGCGCGAGGAGCTGTACGGCCAGTGGCTGCGCGCCGTCGAGCGCTCCCGGGGCTGGGACCGCGACTGACCGGCCCCGCCCGGCCCCGCCCCGCCCGGCCCGCGACTGACCTGGCCGGCCCGCGGGCGGGCCATGAGCTGGTGGGCGGACGGGCGATCCGCCCGCGTTTAACCGAGTTCCCACACGACGGACCATCATGTCCCACACCCGGACAACGCCGCAGGACCACTTAAAGACAACGGTAGATCGCGCCGAATTGAGAAAAGCGGCTGTCCGGCGACGCGATTTTTGCCAACCTTGTAACAGGGGGCGGTTGGCGTCTCCTCGCCGCGCACCTAACCCCCGGACGGAGACCGTGACCGACGCGGACTACGCCCTGGAACTCGGCCGCCGCCTGCGGGCGGCCCGCAACCGACGTGGCCTGTCCCTCCTCGACGTCCAGGAACGTACCGAAGGCCGGTGGACCGCCGGGACCCTCGGCGCCTATGAACGCGGCAGCCGCACCCTGCGGGTGCACCGGCTCGTCGAGCTCGCGGAGCTCTATGACGTGCCGGCCACCCTGCTGGTCCCGCCGCCGGTCGAACGCCGGGAGACCGACGACCTGCCCCCGCTCGTCATCGATCTGCGCAGGCTGCGGAAGCTGCCGCCGACGCGAACCGGCCCGCTGCGCCGGTGGATCGCGATCGTGCAGGTGCTGCGGTCGGACAGTTCCCGCGATGTGCTCCGCCTGCGGCGATCGGACCTGCAGTCGCTGTCCCGCCTGTACAGCACCACCCCGGCCGTCCTCTACGAACGCCTCGGTGCCTGGGGCACGTTGATCGAGCCCGACGACGCGGCACCCACCACCGTGCGCCGGCGGTCGCCCGTGGTCCGGCCGGCACGCTCCCAGCCCCGTCACTGAAGCGATCGGCTCACGCCGAGCACCCCCGCGCAGTCCGTAGGATCAGCGGCGTGACCGAGGTCCTGGCAGTCGAGCTGACCGAGCTGGTCAAGACCTACCGGCGGGCAGCGGGTGCGTCGGGCGCGGGGCAGGCACGTCCGCGGTACCTGAAAGCGGGTGCGGCGCAGGCGCCGGCCGGGTCACCAGCCCCCTCGAGGCGTGGCCGGTCCCGCGGCCGTGCCCGGGCCGCCCACGACGCCCACGACCGCGTGCCGGACGACACGACCAAGCGTGATGAGGGCATCCCCCCGCCGACCGAGGTACGCGCGGTCGACGGGCTGTCGCTGGGCGTCTCGGCCGGGTCCGTGACGGCGGTCCTCGGGCCGAACGGCGCGGGCAAGACGACCACCATCGAGATCTGCGAGGGCTTCCGCTCCGCCGACAGCGGCGGCGTCCGCGTGCTCGGGCTGCACCCGGTGCGCGACGCGGCCGCGCTGCGCCCGCGGGTCGGCGTGATGCTGCAGGCCGGCGGGATGTACCCGGGTGCCCGCGCCGGCGAGATGCTGCGCCTGATCGCCGCGCACCATGCCCACCCGCTCGACACCGGCGCGCTGATGGAACGGCTCGGGCTGGCGGAGGTGGCGGGCACGCCGTTCCGCCGGCTCTCCGGCGGCCAGCAGCAGCGGCTCTCGCTCGCGATGGCCGTCGTCGGCCGCCCGGAGCTGGTCTTCCTCGACGAGCCCACCGCTGGTCTCGACGTCCAGGGCCGCCGTGACACCTGGGAACTCATCGAGGAGCTGCGCCTGTCCGGCGTCACGGTGGTGCTCACCACCCACGCCATGGACGAGGCCGAGCGCCTCGCCGACCAGGTCGTGATCGTGAACCGGGGCCGGGTCGTCGCGGCCGGTTCGCCCGCCGAGCTCACCCGCGGCGGCGCCGAGGGCCAGCTCCGCTTCCGCGCCCCGGGCGGCCTCGACGTCGCGCGCCTGCTGCTCGCCCTGCCCGACGGCACGACCGGCTGGGAGAACCCGCCCGGCCACTACCTGGTGCAGGGCACCGTCGACCCGCAACTGCTCGCCGCGGTCACCGCGTGGTGCGCCAGCAACGGTGTGCTCGCCGAGGACCTGCGCGTCGAGCAGCGCACCCTGGAGGACGTCTTCCTGGACCTGACCGGGACGGAGCTGGAGTGAGATGAGTGTCATCGAGGCCACACCGGCCCCCGTGCTGGATCTCCGCCCGGCGCCCGGAGCCGCGTCCCGCGGGCGGATGCTGGCCGCGCAGACCCGGCTCGAGCTGACCCTCACCCTGCGCCGCGGCGAGTCCGTGCTGCTCACCCTGATCATCCCGATCGGGCTGCTCGTCTTCTTCGCGGCCGTGGACGTCCTGCCCACCTCGCAGGCCGCGCAGCGCTCGGTGGACTTCCTCGTTCCCGGCGTGCTGGCACTGGCCGTGATGTCGACCGCGTTCACCGGGCAGGCGATCGCCACCGGATTCGAGCGCTCCTACGGCGTCCTCAAGCGGCTCGGGGCATCTCCGCTGCCGCGGTCGATCCTGCTCGCCGGCAAGACGCTGGCCGTGCTCGCGGTGGAGATCGTCCAGCTGGTCCTGCTCGTCGCGGTCGGGTTCGCGGTCGGCTGGGAGCCGCACGGCTCGGCGGCGGGTGCCGGCTGGGTCGTCCTGCTGGTCCTGCTCGGGACGGCAGCCTTCTCCGGGCTGGGACTGCTGATGGCCGGCACGCTGCGGGCCGAGGCGACACTCGCCGCGGCCAACGGGGTGTACCTGCTGCTGCTGCTGATCGGCGGGGTCGTGTTCCCCCTCGAGGAGCTGCCCGGCTGGATGCGGGTGGTGGCCGAGGGGCTGCCGACCGCGGCGCTGTCCGACGGGCTGCGCGCGGTGCTCGCCGAGGGCGCCGGGCCCGGCGCCGGCAACCTGATCGTGCTGGCGGCGTGGTCCGTCGGTGCCCTTGGGCTGGCTGCCAGGTTCTTCCGCTGGGAGTAAGGCGGGTGGCACCCCGGCAGTGGCGGCGCACACCCCGTCGGCCGGCACCCGGCGGATTACTATGGCCGCGATGCCATCTTCTACCACTCGTCGGAGCAAGCCCCGCGCCGGCGGCGACGCCAGCCCGGCCGGCACCCACCAGCCCCGGGCGAGCCGTGCGGCCCGGGCAGCGGGCACCGGCCGGCTCCCGGTGATCGGGCTGCGCACGTTCCGGCGCCTCACACTGGCCAGCGTCGTCCTGCTCGCGGCGATCGTCGTCACCGGCGGTGCCGTGCGGTTGACCGGCTCCGGGCTCGGTTGCCCGACCTGGCCGCAGTGTGGTGACGGCTCGTTCACCCCCCACTCGGCCTACGCGATCAACGGCGCGATCGAGTTCGGCAACCGGCTTATCAGCATCGTGGTCGGCCTCGTCGTGCTGGCCCTGCCCATCGCGGCGCGCCTGCTCCAGGAGAAGCGGCGCGATCTGCTGCTGCTCTCGCTCGGGCTGTGGCTGGGCTTCCTCGGCCAGGCGGTGCTCGGTGGCATCACCGTCCTGGTCAAGCTGCATCCGGCGACGGTGGCCGCGCACTTCCTGCTGTCGATGGTGCTGCTGTTCAACGCCGTCGCCCTGCACCGCCGGGCCCGGCAGGCCGACGGGCCGACCCCGCTGGCCGTCCGGCCGGAGCTCGCCTGGCTGGCGCGGGTCGTGGTCGTGGTCGCCGCGGGCGTCCTCGCCCTGGGCACCGTCGTCACCGGCACCGGCCCGCACAGCGGCGACAGCGAGGACACCAAGCGGTTCGGCTTCGACATCGTCAACGTCGCGCAGCTCCACGCCGACGGCGCGATGGTCCTCAGCGGCCTCACCCTCGCCATGATCTTCGCGGTGCGGCTCGCTCCCGTCCCCGCCGAGGCCCGGCGCAGCGCATACGCCCTGCTGCTCACTGTCGTCGCCCAGGCCGCGATCGGGTTCACCCAGTACTTCCTCGGCATCCCGGCGCTGCTCGTCGGCCTGCACATGGCCGGCGCGACGATCATGTGGATCGTCACCATCCAGCTCTGGCTGGCGATGGGCGAACGGGCCCCGGCCACCGAGACGGCCTGGGCCGGCTCCGCGGCGCGCGTCCCGGCTCCCGCACCCGCCACCGCGTGACAAGCACCGCCTGACACCACCCCGCCGGAGCCTGCGAGCCTGCGAGCGGCTGCTCCGGAGCGGCTGCCCCGGAGCGGCTGCTCCGGACCGACTCAGGGCGAGACGAGCGGGGTCCCGCCGGAGGTGGGCTCGTCGGCGCCGGCTGCCGGCCGCTCGTACCAGACCGTCCGACGGACGTAGTCGATGTGGCTGATGATGATCCGCACGACCCGCCGGGACACGTCGTCCACGTCATAGGCGGCGACGGGGCTGTTCATCCGGCTGCCCCTGGCCTCGCCGGTGGCCAGGCCGACGGCGGCGAGGACGCGGTCGGGGCGGGGCAGGCAGGAGACCACCGCACCGGTGTCGACCCCCTCCGGATGTTCGTGGGCCTCGCGGATCACCACCGCGGGGAAGCCGAGCAGGGACGCCTCCTCCGTCACCGTCCCGCTGTCGGAGACCACACACAGCGCGGCCCGCTGCAACGCGATGTAGTCCGCGAACCCGAAGGGCCGGCAGAACCGGACGAGACCGTCGACCGACGGCGCCCGCCCCGTCGCCTCCAGCGCGTCGAGGCGCGCCCTGGTCCGTGGATGGGTGGAAACGATGACCGGCACCCGGTAGCGGGCGGCCAGCCCGTTCAGCGTCTCCAGCAGGCCGGCGAGCAGCTCGGGACGGTCGACGTTCTCCTCCCGGTGCGCGCTGACGACCAGGTAGTGGCCCGGTGTCACGCCCAGCGTCGTGAGCGCCTCGGAGGCCTCGACCAGCGGCAGGTAGGCGTTCAGTACCTCCTTCATCGGCGAGCCGGTGACGAAGATCCGCTGCGTCGGCAGGCCTTCCGCCAGCAGGTTCCGGCGGGCATGCTCCGTCGAGGCGAGGTTGACATCGCTGAGATGGTCGACGAGCCGGCGGTTGATCTCCTCGGGCACGCGGTCGTCGAAACTGCGGTTGCCCGCCGCCATGTGGAACACCGGGATGTGCCGCCGCCGCGCCGCGATCACCGCCAGCGTGGTGTTGGAGTCGCCGTAGAGCAGCAGGGCGTCGGGGGACTCGTCCGCGAAGACCGCGTCAGCGCGGGCGATGACCCGGCCGATGGTCTCCGCCGGGCTCGCTCCGACGGCGTCCAGGAAGTGGTCCGGTTTGCGGATGCCCAGCTCGTCGAAGAAGACCTGGTTGAGCTCGTAGTCGTAGTTCTGCCCCGAATGGACCAGGCATAGGTCGACCACCCGTTCGAGGGCGACCATCACCCTGCTGAGCTTGACGAGCTCAGGCCTGGTCCCGACCAGGATCATGACCCGCGGCCGATGCTCGGCGGGGCCGCGGCGCACCGTCGGCGCGGCTGACGGCTCGCCCACGATCTCCGTACGCAGCCCGTGCTGGGGGACGGTCGCGCGGGCCGCCGAGGCCTGCCGCTGGGCGGCCTGCCGGTCCCGGTCCCGGTCCGGGGACAGTCGGCGGCTGGGAACGGTCGGGACGGTCGGCGCCGCCGGACCGGCCGGGCCGGCGGGGGTGAACGGGGTCGACGGCGCCGTCGGCACGGTCGGACCGGACCGGCTGACAGTGCCGTCCCCGCCCGCACCGTCCGCCGTGCCCACCAGGCCGCCTGGGCGCGGCCCGGACCTGGCCACCGGAATCCGGTGCGGCAGCTGGGTCCCCGGCTCGGCCGCACCACCCAGCCCAGCCGAGTCATCGCGCCCGGCCGAATCACTGCGCCCGGCCGAATCATTCAGCACACCCACGTCGTCCAGGGCGTTCAGTCCCTCCAGGACACCCCGGGCACCTGTGCCGCCTCGGGCCGGGGAATCGGGGGATTCCGGGGCGCCCGCATCCACATCCGCGTCCGCAGGCGCGACCGCACCGTCCGGAGCGGAGCGCAGCGGGTCCGACCACACGGAACCCGACGCCGCCGCACCGCGCTGGCGCTGCGACCTCCCACCGGGGAGCAGCCCCCGGAGGAAGCCCGTCCGGGCCGGCTCCTCGCCGTCCCCGTTGTCGGTGCCACCCGTCGTTCTCGACACGTCGTTCTCCTCTCTACCGGAGAAGTCCACTGTCACCGGAGAAGATCTACTGGCTCGGTCCACGGTTCAGGCGTCGGCGCGCACTCCGTTCGACGCCGACGCGCCCGCCACCGCCGATGCCTCGGCCGGTGCAGGAGCAGGGGCAGGAGCAGAGACAGGGGCAGGAGCAGGAGCAGGAGCAGGGGCCGACGTCGCCGTCGGCAGCGACGTCGGCGTCAGGCGGCCGGCTGATGCCGCCCGGCGCACTCCGGGCACGTCCGCGACGTGCGAGGAACCGCGTCTGGAGCCCCCCTCGATCTCGCGCCGCTCGATCGCGGTCGCCAGCTCGTCCACCATCGCCGCCCAGGCCGGCGGCCGGTAGCCCGTCACCGACCACAGCCGACGTGCAGAGAGAGCCCGGTTGCGCACCTCGTCGTCGCTCGGAACGATCTCCAGGTTGTGTCGGCCGAGCCGGTCAGCCAGCATCGTGAGCAGGTCGAACTTGGTGATGGGCTCGGAGGCGAGGTGCCAGACCCCGCTCAGGTCCGGATGCCCGACCAGGGCGAGATGCACGAAACGGGCGAACTCCGCGGTGGTGACGCCGCTGTAGACGACCCGGCGATACCCCGGGATCCGGCCGGTGGCGGACAGGAACCACTCGACCAGGCCGGCGGGAACGGCGGCCGTCTCCAGCCCCAGCACCGACGTCCGCAGCGTGAGTGTGCCCGGCTCGGTCAGCTCACCGAGCAGCTTGGTCGTCCCGTGGGCGTCGACCGGATCCGGGACGTCGTCCTCGTGGTACTCGCCCAGCCGCCCGGAGAACACACAGTCCGTGGAGACATGCACGAGCCTCGCACCCGCGGCGCCGCACAGCCGGGCGAGCCGGTGTGGGAACAGTGCATTGACCTCGATCGCCGGTTGCACGCCTTGTTCACCCACCCGCCGGGCGGTCAGGCCGACCGCGTTCACGACCGCGTCGGGGCGCGTCGCCGCGAACACGTCGACCAGGCTCTCCGGGTGGCGCACGTCCACTCCGCACAGGACCCGGTCGGCCGGCGACGGCGAGCTCGGAGCGTGCGCCCGGACAGTCGCGGTGACGTCGTGGTCGCGGACGAGCCTGCGCACCAGCTCGCCGCCGAGCATTCCGTCGCCACCGAGAACCAGTACGCGCATCCACTCCTCCTCCTCCGACCGTGGTCCCGCCAGGGGCGACACGCCGGATGGTCGGTCTCCGGCCGTTTTGGTCTCCGCCGGTTGGCTGCCAACCAGCCAACGCCAGGCAAGTATGACTCTAGGTAGTCAATTGATCGCCATCCGAGGTGGTGACGCGCCGAGACCAGCCGGCACCAGACACCAGAGACCGCACATCACGACCCGCATCACCCATCACCACCCGCGCGGGTCAGCGACACCCGAGGCGCGCCGAGCGGAGATGCCGGACACAGACCAGGATGGCACTACTCTCTGCACCTGAGCGCAAACTCTGCGGGTATGCAAGGTCTCGAACCGACCGCCCGCGCGGAGCGGGACGGAGAACGGTGGGAACAGGTCGGTGGACCGCCGCAACAGGACAGGTCACCACGCTGCCCGGGCGCGACCGACGCCTACGCCACCTCCGCAACAGCCACGGCGAGATCTGGGTGAACATCACCTCGTCGCACCTGGTGCTCGCGGACTTCGTGAACCTCGACCCGTCCTACTCGCCCGGGCTGGTCGGCGCGTATCCCGCGCTGGGGTGGGCCCGCGCCCTGCACCGCGCGCTACGCGCCTCGCGAACGCTGAGCCTGCTGCGCCGGACGGGCACGGCCGCCTGGCGGGCGGTCCGGTGGCCACGGCTGGCAGCCACGCTCACCCGTCACCTCCCGCGCAGGCCCGCACGCCCAGGCCGGCCTGGACGAGGCCGCGGCCGTGGCTGGGCCGTCCGCCGGCAGTGGGAGGCCAGCCGGACGGCGGTTGTCGTCCGGCACCGGCCGGGCCGGCGACTGCCGTTGGCCGACAGCTCGGTTGATCACATCCTCTGCGCGCACGTCGTGCAGGAGCTGCCGCCGCGCGTCGCCGGCAGGGTGCTGGCGGAGTGCGCCCGCATCCTGCGTCCCGGTGGCACCCTCCACCTCGTACTCCCGGATCTCCGCCAGGCAGTGGACCGCTATGTGCGCGGTGAGATCGACGCCGACGAACTGGTCGCCTGGCAGCGGCTGAACGACGGGCACCGACCGGCCGACAGGCGCCGCGGTCGGCACCCGCGGCGCCGTGGACCGGCCGACCCGCAGAACCGCTGGCACTACGACGAGCACACCGCGCAGCGCCGGCTGGTCGCCGCCGGATTCCACCTCTCGCGCACGCCCACCCCCAGCACCGGGCTGGTCGAGACCGATCCGATCTCGCTGCATCTGGTGGCCGTCCGGCCCTGAGCGGCCGACCGGATCAGCCCACATCACGTGCCGGATCGGACGGGTCCGGATTCGGGCTGGCTCGCACGACGTTCCGTGCACCTTGGTGGACGAACCGCACAGTCCAATACGTCCGCCACATAGACTTGTTGTCCTGGTTCAGCCCGCGGCGACCATCACATCACCGTTGCAGACGAGCAGCATTGCTATTCATTGACTTATTGTCTGCATTTGCCGGCATCAGCTGGCTCCCGGTGTGGTGAGAGGGGCGAGATGGAGGAGGCCGGCACGCGGCCTGTCGGAGATCCATCCAGCCCGATGGCACCGGTGGCCACGGAAGGCGAGCGGATCGTCCCCGACGACGCGGCCCTCGACGGCGCGTTGCGGAGCGACGCGGCTCTGGACGACGCATTCCCCGACGATGTGGCTCTGGATGACGCGGTCCTCGACGAACCGCTGACCACCGCGCCGGTAGTCGCACCGAAAGCCGAGACCGACGAGGCCGGCCTCCTGCCGAGACGACCAGAGCCAACGGAACCACAGGAACTACAGGAACTACAGGAACCATCGGAACCGTCGGCACCGCAGCCTGGCCGGGCCCCCTCCGGCGGATCCGCCGGCCTCGGCGAGCGAACCAGCTCGGCGTCGACGGCATCGTCCGCCCCGCCCCGCGCGGCCCGCTGCGGCGCGCCCTGCTCGTCCTGACCTCGCTGCTGTCGCTGGTGGTCATCGCCATCACCGCCACCGGTTGGCTCGTCGTGACGTTCTACGACCGCCGGATCGACCGCGAGACCATCGCGCCACCCGCCGACATGACCGTCACCCGGCCACCGTCGGCACCCGTCGGTTCCGAGACCTGGCTGCTTGTCGGTTCCGACATCCGCACCGGGTCGGACGCGGCGAAGGTCGGCGGCGCCCGGTCGGACACGATGATGATCGCCCACCTGGCGTCCGACGGCACGACCCAGATCGTGTCGATTCCCCGTGACCTGCGGGTACCCATCCCCGCCTGGACGGATGACGACGGCGACCGGCACCGCGCGCGCACCGACAAGGTGAACGCGGCCTTCAGCGCGGGCGGCCCCGCACTGCTCGTGGCGACCCTCGAACAGGTCGCCGGCGTGCGCATCGACCACTACGCCGAACTGGACTTCAACGGCTTCCAGCAGATGACCGCCGCGATCGGCGGAATCGACGTCTGCCTCAACGCGTCGACCTTTGTCGAAAGACATACGCTGGACAACGGCCGGACCGTCCGGTCAACGAACCTGAACGATCCCAGCTCCGGATTCGTCGGGCAGGTCGGGATGAACCATCTCTCCGGTGAGAACGCGCTGGCGTTCGTTCGGCAACGGCACGGGTTCGCCGACGGGGACCTGTCCCGAATCCGCCGTCAGCAGGCCTTTCTCGCGGCCATGTTCCGCACGGTGCTGAGCGAGAACGTGCTGCTGAGCCCGTCCCGGCTGACCTCGTTCCTCGGCGCGGTGACCCAGTCGGCGCTGCTGGACGACGAAACCGGATTCCCCGAGCTGCGCGAGCTCGCCGAGCGGATGCGCGGCATGACCACGGGCGCGGTGACCTTCTCCACCGTACCGATCACCGGGCAGATCAACAGCCCCGTCTTCTACTTCCTCTACGACGCCACCGCGATGAGGCAGTTCTTCCGCGACATCACCGGCAGCACAACGCTGTTCGAACCGTCCGACGATCCCGTCGACCCGCTTGATCTGAGCGCCGAGATCACACCGAGTGCGACTGCCGCCGCGGCCGGCTCGGCGCCGGCGGCCTCCGCTCGGCCCCGGGCAACGGTCACCTCGTCGGCGCCGCCGCAGGCCACCGCCACCCCCACCCCTGACACCGCTGGCGCGACGGTCGGGTCCGACCCGAATGCGGAGACCTCGTCCCAGCCCCAGGCCACGGTCACTCCTGCTGCCACCGGGTCGAACGGCCAGCCGGACTCCGGTGGCTGGCCCCAGCCCTGGCCCACGGCGCTGACCGGCACAACCACACCCGCCGGGACCGTGAGCTGGGCCAGGGCCGCCGCCTTCGGGTCGAGCGTTGCCGCGACCGGCGGAGCGACCCCGACCGGCGGGGCGACCCCGACGAACCCCTCCCCGACGGCGTCCGGGGCGCAGGAAGCGCCGGTGACCGCAGCAGCCGCCTGCATCTACTGACTCCAGCCGCTGGCACCCGCCGCCGGCCGACTCCAGGGGATGGCACCTGCCGGCGCCGGCCGCCGCCGGGCGCTGGTCCTGCTGCCGACACCGCGGTGCCGTGGCTCCAGCACCCCTGCGGCCAGCCGCCCCGCTACCGTCAGGACATGCCAGCCGCCTCCCCTGCCCCTGGCCACGCGCCCGGCCCCGGCTCCGGTCCCGCACCGGTCACCAACGCGCAGCGCCGGGCATGCGCCGACCGGCTCCGGGCGGCGTGCGCCGACGGACGGCTTACCTTCGGCGAGCTCAGCGAGCGGACCAACCGGGCCTGGGCGGCTCGTACCAGCACCGAGCTCGAACGAGCCGAGGCCGATCTGCGCGCGGGACACCCCGAGGGTGCGGAAGCCCGGCGTGCACCGCAGGCCCCTACCACGCGGATGGTGACCCTTCTCGGTGACGGCCGCCGTTTCGGGCGGTGGCGGCTGGCCCGCCGGACCGTGATCGTCAACGGCCTCGGCAACTGGGCCCTCGATCTGCGCGGGGCGCTGCTGGACGAGCGGATTCTCGCGGAGGCCACCGTCGACCTGTGCTTCGTCTCACTGGTCGGGGATCTGACCATCAGCGTTCCCGACGGTGTCGGCGTCGACGTGAGTGGCCTCGTCGCGCTCGGCGACCGCCACGTGGACCTGGCCGTGGTCCCGACCCGCCCGGGCATGCCCCGGCTGCGGCTACGCCTGGCTGGCCTGATCGGCGACCTGCGGATCACGAGCGGCTCACTGCTCGGGCGCCCCGGTCAGGAGCACGGACGAGGAGGAGCCGGGGCAGCGGGCCAGCCCACGGGGCTGGTTTCGTCCGCGCGCGTCTGGTCCCGCCGCGGCTAGACTTCGCACTGATATTCTCGATCATGTCTTCCGGAGCACCGCGGGTACGAGCACCGCACGCTCGACCTGTGTCGGCTCGGGCGATGTCGGCTCCGAGTGGCCGGAATGCGGAGCGGCCACGGCGACCTTCTAATCGGAAGGAGCGGACGCGGATCCCGCGGACCAGATCGGTGAGGGAGGGCTCGACCGATGCTTGACCCCAGAGACCTCTATGAGATCAGAAGCGAGCTGGACGACCTGGGCCGCCCCATCCTGATCGAGGCGATGACAGGCGTCGTCGACGCCGGCGGCGCGGTGGGTCTGGCCAGCGAGCACCTCACGACGACTCTCGACCACGAGCGGATCGTCACCTTCGACGTCGACCAGCTCATGGACTACCGCTCCAGGCGGCCACCGATGGTCTTCTACGAGGACCACTGGGAGAGCTACGAGGATCCGGTGCTGGCCATCGAGCTGCTGCACGACGAGGCGGGCACGCCCTTCCTGCTGCTCTCCGGTCCGGAGCCCGACCTGCACTGGAAGCGGTTCACCAGCGCCGTTCGGGCGATCATGAAGGATCTCGGGGTCCAGATGTCGGTCGGGCTCAACGCGATCCCGATGGCGGTTCCGCACACCCGGCCGTGTGGCGTCACAGCGCACGCGACCCGCAAGGAGCTGCTGGTCGGCAACGACCCGTGGATCCGCCGGGTCTCGGTACCCGGCAGCGCCGGGCACCTGCTGGAGTACGAGCTCGGCCGGGCCGGGGCCGACGCAATGGGCTTCGCGGCACACGTCCCGCACTATCTGGCTCAGGCGACCTACCCGGCGGCGACGGAGGCGTTGCTCAGCGCGGTGTCGAGAGCGACCGGGCTGCTGCTGCCGCTGGACGGGCTGCGGTCCGCCGC
>NZ_ADGX01000078.1 GCF_000177675.1 Parafrankia sp. EUN1f | reverse complement strand
GCCACCGGCGACCCGACATCCGGCCCTGGCTGCACGCCTATCTGCCCTACCTGCCGCTCAGCGTCGCCGCTGCCCTCGTGCTGGCGACCGCTGTGCGCAACGGGGCGTTACGCGGCCTCCCTCTGTACCTGGCGATCGGACTCGCCACGCTGGTCAGCCTCCGGCAGATCGTCAGCGTCACCGAGAACCGCCGGCTCGTCGCCGACGTGAAGCTGGCGCACCATCGCCTCCAATATCAGGCGGACCATGACGGACTGACCGGGCTCGCCAACCGCGCCCTGTTCACCCGGGAACTCGAACACGCGGTCACCGCCCACCGGGACCGCGGCCGGCCGGTCGTCGTCCTCTTCTGCGACATCGACCATTTCAAGACCGTCAACGACACGCACGGCCACCACGCCGGCGACCAGCTCCTGCGCACGGTGGCGGCCCGTCTGCACACCGCCGTACGCCAGGACGACCTCGCCGCCCGTCTCGGTGGCGACGAGTTCGCCGTCCTGCTCGCCGACTCCAACGCCAGCCCGCGCCTCGCCGGCGAGCAGTGCGCACGACGCATCATGGCGGCCATGGCCAAACCGGTGGCGCTCTCGGGCCACACCGAACAGATCCAGATCAGCATCGGCCTCGCCCTGGCCGACGGGCAGCCCACGAGCGCCGAGCAGATCCTGCACCAGGCCGACACCGCCATGTACCACTCGAAGCGCCGCCGTCAGGAGAAGAACGGAAGCTCCCGGTCGGTACGCCCTGGTTAGGCACGTCCCGGTTACGCCACCTCCGGTACGTCCTCCTCAGGTACGCGCTCGCCGGGCAACGCCTTCACCTCCGCGGGCGCACGTGGACATCCACGTAGTTCTACGGATGCGGGTCATCGGCCTTCTCATCGAAGCTGACCGGAATCCAGGAGATCTTAAGGAATAGCCAGGCCTCGTCGCCGGCTCAGGCTCTTCCCTCAGGTCGACGGATGCGCGGAGTCGCCGCACAGTCGCGCGCCTCTACCACCAGCCAGCGTTTTGGGAGGCAAGTTGATGAAAATCAGCGGATTATGGTCGGGCCGCCGTCGAGGTAGGCGCCTGATGGTCACCGTCGGCGCCCTGTGCACTCCGCTTCTACTCCTCGTGGCCGCCCCCTCCGCATCCGCCACCATGCCGCCGGTATCGCTGCCGATCGACGAGGCCGCGCACCCTGACACCACCATGGAGTGGTGGTACTTCACCGGCCACCTCCAGGGCACCGACGTCTTCGGCAAGAAGCACGAGTACGGGTTCGAAGTCACGCACATCCGCCTCGACGCCCTCGCGACCGAGCCGGTCGCGGCCGCCTACAACGGGCACCTCGCGATCAGCGACATCACCCGTGGCACGTTCACGCAGAACATGTCCATGGTGGGCCTGCAGCCGGACGTCGTGCCCAGCGGCGGCGGTTTCAACAACACCGTCGGCACGACGCACATGGACGGCAAGAACGGTGTGAACCACCTCTTCGCCGGCTTCTCGGACCTCAGCTACTCGTCGATCAACCTCACGCTGACGCAGTCCACCCCGACCGCGTTGCACGGTGACGCCGGGGTGATTCCCTACGGCCCGTTCGGCGAGTCGGCGTATTACTCGCAGACCAACCTGAAGGTCAAGGGGACGCTGTGGGACCACGGCGTGCTGGTAAACGTGACCGGTATAGCCTGGCAGGATCACCAGTGGGGCGACTTCGCCCCCGGCACCGGCGGCTGGGACTGGTTCGCCATCCAGCTGTCGAACAACACCCAGTACATGCTGTACTTCATCAAGGACGAGAACGAGCAGATCGTCGAGACGGTCGGCACCCTCGTCAAGGCCGACGGCAGCACCGTCAAGCTCAACCCGACCCAGGTCGGTGAAACCCCGTTGGGCACCTGGACCAGCCCACACACGGGGTACACCTACGACTCGAAATGGACCGTCACCGTACCCGGCGGAACGCTGACCATCACGCCCAAGCTTCTCGACCAGGAGCTGTCCATCCCGGGTCTGTCGAACGGCTCGTACTGGGAAGGTGCCTCCAGCGTCACCGGCACCATCAACGGCCAGGCCGTCACCGGCCAGTCATACGTTGAGATGACCCCCACCTACACCATGTTCCAGCGCGGCTTCGTCTTCGACCTGATCAAGGACGCGCTCGGCCTGTAGTTCCCGAGCAGTCGGGGCGGGACACGAGACCAGGCCGGACCGACCGTCACGGACCGGCCGTCACGGACCCCCGCCCCGGCACATCGCGCTCACGTGCCGTCGACATCGAGAATGATCGTCTGCGGGCCGACATTCACGCTTTCGACCAGCATGTGCTCGCGGAAACGACCCGTCTCGACCCGGGCGCCCAAGGCTCGCAGCCTCTCGACGACGGCCATGACCAACGGCTCGGCGATCGGCGCCGGCGCGGCATCCTGCCAGCCTGGACGCCGGCCGCGGCTGGTGTCGGCGTAGAGAGTGAACTGGCTGACGACCAGTATGGGCGCGTCGATCTGCGCGGCTGACCGTCCGCCATCCAGAACCCGCAGATTGTGGATTCTGCTCGCGAGCTTCTCGGCTGTTGCCGTGACATCGGTGTGGGTGACGCCGACGAGAACCAGCAGGCCGTTCTCCACCGAGCCGACGACATCGCCGTCGACGGTGACCGACGCGCGGCTGACCGTCTGCACCACCGCCCGCATGACCTTCAGTCTGACATGTCCGCGCCGAGGACCTCGTTGGCGAAACGGGTGTTGGCGGACAGTCCTTCGAACGGCGGGCTCGCGGCATCCTCGGTGGCCAGCAGATCGGGCTGATCCCCGAAGCGCAGCGGCGACACGGGATCGGTCGGCTCGGCGCCGGCCCCGACCGAGGCCGGCGCTCCACCAGGCGCTCGTCCCACCGGGCCACGCGCACGAGTGATGCGCCCGCCGGCGAAACCCGCCCCGAGCCCCGCGGCCAGCAGCAGGGCCGACCGGACCCGACCGCTCCGACGGCTCAGGCCGCTGTGACGATCCGGCGCGCTCCCACGATCCGGGGCACTCCGACGGCCCAGGTCACAGGGCCTCCGCGACCCAAAAGCCATCATCGGCGGAACCTCCTAGGTCGCGGCCCGGTGTCTTGCGCCTGACGCAGGTCTGTTCGCAAGCCCCCGGGCGTAAACGCAGCCCCACCGCCGTTCGAGCTGCAGCTGCGCGGTCTGAACGCGGCCAGCGCCTGCCCGACCCGAGACGGGTTCATCGGCGCGCTGCGCTCAGTCCTGCGGTACGACGCGGGCGGCCTGATGCGCCCGGCCGTGAACCTGACCGACTACACGCTGCCGAGCGCCTGCCTGAACCTTGTTCGGGTGGACTCCCTCGGGCAGAACTTCGAGGTCGTCGGAGACGGCCCGATCTGCGGGCAGGTGCAGCCCCTGTCCTGACACGTCCGGTGTCCGCCCGGTCCCTGACCAGCACACACCGGGCGGGCAGTCCCCAGCGGCGCGATAGCTCCCGCGTCGCCCTGGGTAGGTCCGGGTGGATGGGAAACCGGACGGGGCGGAGGGAGGAACAGTGCGATGGCGCAAGCTGGTCGACGACCTGCCGGCCGGCGTCGTGGTGGTCACCCCGCCGGACGACCGCATCTCCTATCTCAACAACCGCGCGGTCGCCCTGTTCGACCGAGACCGGCGCGCACTGCTCGGCACCCCGCTGACGTCCCTGCTGTCCTTCGACGAGTGGGACGAACTGCTCCCTGGGGATCAGCACTCCTCGCCGGACCGCCACGCCATGGTGATCCGGCGGCCGGACGGCTCCGCGGTGCCGGTCGTGATGACCAGACTGACGTCAGGACCCGGGTGCGCTGACTGTGCGTGCTTTCTCCAGGACCGCGTCGACGGCGACCCGCTGCGCGAGCAGGTGCGGACGATCCTCACCCACAGCCCGGTCAGCTTCGCGTTGCTGGACGCCGCCGGGCGCGTGCTGATCGGCGGCGGCGGTATCGCCCCGGGAGCTGTCGCCGGGCTGGCGCAGTCGACGGTCTCCTCCGTCTTCGAGGTCTTCGCCGACGAGACGGAGCTCATCGAGCTTCTGCGCGACGCGCAGTCCGGCCACGTCGTCGCATGCACCGCCACCGCCGCCGTCGGCGGCCAGGTCGACGTCAACCTCACCCCGTTGCTGGACGCCCACGGCAAGGTGACCCGGATGGTCGGGGTCGGCGTGTATGTCACGGCCCGCGAGCGGTCCCGCGCCCGACAGGCTGTCGTCGCGCGGTTCGCCCATCAGGCTCTTGAGACCGCCGACTCGGCCGCACTGTGGCGCCTGGCAGTGCGAACGCTCGCCGGTTCGCTGAATGCTCACGTCTCACTGTGGGATGTCGGCGGTACGGCCCCGGTGGCCTGCACGGTGCCCGAACCGGCGCTGGGCCCACCCCCCGGCTGGGCCAGCCTCGTGGCCGCCCACCTCGCCGGAACGAGTGACATCCCCGCGGCCGGCGACATCCGGTACTCGTCCGTCGTCCCAGGCTGGCAGACACTGGTGGCGGGCGCGGGGCAGGGTCGCCGGTCGGCACGGGTCGTCGTGGTGCAGAGGCCCGACACCGACACCAACACCGACAGCCACACCGACACCGCCGGCGCATCCGCGGACGGTATGTACGACGCGGACGACGCGGACGACGAACAACATGTTCGGGCCATCGCGGACGTCCTGGTCTCCGCCACCGCGCGGCTGGCCGCGGAACGCCAGCTGCGGTACCGGTCCCAGCACGACGATCTGACCGGGCTGGCCAACCGCGCAGCGCTCCTCGACCACCTCGGCCAGGCCCTCGATCCCTCCCGCGGCCAGGGCCGTTCCGTCGCGGTGATATTCCTCGACCTCGACGGCTTCAAAACGATCAATGACAACCACGGCCACACAGCCGGGGACGCCGTTCTGCGCACCGTCGCCAGACGCCTGTCGGCCGCCGTCCGGCCCACCGATCTCGTCGGCCGGCTGGGCGGGGACGAGTTCGCCATCGTCTGTACCGAGGTGCGCGACGGCGGTCAGATGGAGCGGCTGGCCCACCGGGTCATCGCCCGCCTGGGCGAGGCGATCTCGGTGGAAGGAGTCCTCCACACGGTGACCGCCAGCGCGGGAGTCGCCATATCGGATACGGGCCGCACCAATCCGGACCGCCTGCTGAACGCCGCGGATATGTCCATGTACAAGGCCAAGCAGGCCGGGGGCGGACAATCCGTCACCACCTACCAGGTGTGACCCGACCGGCCTCAGGGCACCCGAGCGGTTCCACCTCGATCACCGGCGGACACCGGCGATCTGCGGACACCGGCGATCTTCTGAGGCTGTCGCCCGCCCGCAGAACCACGCATCGGCGACAGCTGTCGGGATCTCCTGACGCTCCCACCGGCGGAGTCACTACACCCCAGCATCATCCCGCCATCGCGGGCGCACCCGCCGCGTCCGGCGAGGCGGTGGATCGAAAAAATACCGTTCGCGCGGCAACCACGGAAACGGAGTCGGGAGAGCGGGGTATCGGCACGATGAGCGCGGGTGAGCGGTGGATCCTGGCCTACGAGTACGAGCCCGGCCGGTCGTGTGTGCCCGTCGGGCTGTCCGTCGAGGTCGGCAGAACACTCGTCGTCGGCCGCGAGGGCGAGCTCAGGCTCGGCGTCGAGGTCCTCAACCGCGGGATCTCCCGAAAGGCGATCGAGGTGACGGCCGCCGAGGACGGCTGGGACATCAACGTGCTCAACCTCAACGGCGCGATGCTGCACCCCTGGGGCCAGGCGCCGCAGCGCATCACCGGGCGCCAGTTCCTGCGCTGGCCGCGGCTCGCCATCCGCCTGCTCGGCGGGGCGAAGCGCCAGGGGCCCGACACCAGTGATCCGGCCCATCACTGGCTGCTGCTGGAAGCGGACACCGCAACGGTTACGGCCCAGGGCCCGCGGGCCCATCCGCCCACGACCACCTGGACCGTCAGCCCCGAGCCTCCGCTTCCGCTGTCCGGCCCGCAGGAGGAGGCGGTGCGGCTGGTCTTCAACGAGCTGTTGCAGTGGCCGCCGCGGCTACCCGCACAGCCCATGCAGCTCGACGCCGCCGCCCGCCGCCTCGGTATCGGCGAGAGCGCGGTACGGGAACGGCTCCGGCACGTCCACGAGCGGGCGGTACGGCTGGGCCTGCACCGCCGGGTGGGGCTGACCAACCCCGACTACCTCTACGTCCTCGTCCAGGCCGGCTACCTCGCACCGCCCGCGTTCGCGGCCTATCGCCGCCCACCGGCCTGGTTGCGCTGACCGGACACTGTGACCGGACACTGCGCCAGCGCAGCCTTTCGGAACAGGCCACAAAAAGGTGTGATCGTAATGTCCACCGACAGTGGTCCGGAGCCCGCGAGACACGCTCCGCCTCGGCCGATCGTCCCGGCCTTCCATCCAGGAGTGTTCATGTACCGCCCCGCGCACCTGGACAGTGCGTCGCATCCCGTCACCTCCGCCCCAGCCTCCGCCTCTGCCTCCGCCGACCGTGCCTGGCTGCGCAGCAGCTTCTGTCAGGGCGCCGCGGACACCTGTGTGGACGTGCAGCTCGGGCCGGGCGGTGTCGGCGTGCGCGACTCGAAGGACCTCGACGGGCCGGTCCTGCGCTTCACTCCCGAGGAGTGGGAGGCGTTCCTGCTCGGCGTTCGTAACGGCGAGTTCGAGCTGCCGTTGATCTGAGTCACCCGAGGGCCCGCCGACCCGGCCGGTCGCACGGTTCATCCGGCCACGACCGGCATTTCGTTGAGATCGGTGGACGCATCCGCAATACTGCATCTTGCAAGTTGCATCTCGCAAGTTGCGCAAGGCTTCCGCCTGGTCGGCCATCTGGCTAACCGCCACCGAGACGTCCGGCCGGACGCAAGGCTCGCCGCCGTCCCACACGGGGAGAGGGACGGCGGCGAGCCCAGGTAGCGCCCGGCGGGTCAGCGCAGGCCGCAGGTCAGCGCAGGTCCGTACTGGTCTGTGCAGGCCGGCACAGACCAGCGGGTCAGCGCTCCCAGCGGGTCGGCGCTCCCAGCAGGTCAGCGCAGCCCGGCGGCCCGCGCGGCGATCAGCTCGAGGGAGCGCTCCGGCGTCAGCGCGGCGCTGCGCGCGCCGGCGAGCGCCGTCTGGTAGCCGCCCGCCTCATCAGGATCATCGATCAAGGTGCTCCGGCTCAGCTGCTCGGCGAAGACGACCGGAGTCATCACGTCCTCCTCGCCGTCGAACTCGAAGATGATGAAACCGACGCCCTCCGCGGCGTGCGTGGCGGCGTCGAACGGAACCACCCGGACGACCACATGCGGGGCCGCGGCACGCGCGAGCAGATGGCGGCACTGGCCAGCCATCACCTCGGCGCCACCGATCACCCGGCACAGCACAGCCTCGTCCAGGACGATGTCCAGCCGCGGGGGCTGTGGACGGTCCAGCAGGTGCTGGCGGCGCAGCCGCAGCGCCAGGCGCCGCTCAACCAGGTCGGCGGTGATCCCCTCCACCGAGGAGATCAGTGCGCGGGCGTACTCGGGGGTCTGCAGCAGGCCGGGCACGATCGACGTGCTGTGCTGGCTGATGGCCGGCGCGCCGTCCTCGAGGCCGAAGAGCGTGGCCGACCCGTCGGGGACGATGTCGGCGAACTCATGCCACCACTCCCGGCCCCGGGCCTGGCGCACCAGCTCGATCATCGCCTCGTGGTCGGCCGGCCCGAGCCCGAGCACGTCGGCGATCATTCGCAGGTCGGCGACGCGCACGCCGGTGCGCCCGGTCTCCATCCGACTGATCTTTGCTGGCGAGCACTCCATCCGGCGGGCCATCTCCTCCAGGGTCAGCCCGGCCCGCAGCCGCCGTTCCCGGAGGCTCAGCGCAAGTCGCCTGCGTGCAACGACAGCGTTGGTCGCCATGGCGGCCGCCTCACCTTCCCTGCCCTGGGTCGGTACTCATCCTGACGGATTCAACTCCACCGGGAGGCCGGATGCGCAATTTGCATACGACAATTTGCAGCCTGCCAGGAAGGGTACCGACGCGGCAACCGTTCGTGACGATACGTCCGCCCGACCCACAGCCACACCCGGCCCACAGCCACACCCGACCCACGGCCGCGCCCGGCCCGAGACGTCGGAGCTCACGACGCTACGACGCACAGCGCTTCGGCCCACCACTGGTCGGCCCGCGACGAGAAGTAGCGGATCCGGGCCACCGACATTGGCCTGGCGATCCGCGTCCACGCACCGCACGGCCGCCCATCGGGGATCACGCGCCGTCACCCAGCGCCAGCGATTCACACCAATAGATGCAAAACGCGACACGAGGCCACTTGACAACTCGCAAGCAAAGAGGATTTCGGTTGCCGCAGCAGCCAAAATCCTCACTTCTTGCTCGGGAGCAGTGGCGGCAACAGGAGCCCGAGGCTCGGGATTCTGCGTCGGGCTCCAGAACCAGAAATCAGAACGACCACGGTCGTCAACTCCTGCCAGGCAGCAGCCACTAGTCGAGGAGCTCCTGCAGCAGGCTGGTGGTGCGGCGCAGGGAGGCGACCCTCGCCTCCCTGGTGTCTCCGACCGGGACGATGTTCACCCAGACCTCGGTGGCGCCGGCGCTGATCAGCGCTTCGAGCTGCGCACGGACGGAGGCCTCGTCACCCACGATGGCGGCGTCGCTGGGGGTGTCGGCGCCACCGAGAGCGAGAATGCGCTGGTAGTTCGGCATGCCCGCATACCCGGCGGCGGTCGCCGCGGTGGCCGTCCGGGCCTCGGCCCGGTCATCATGGACAGCCACGGGCAGGCCCGCGACGACGCGGGGCGCCGGGCGCCCGGCAGCCGAGGCCGCGGCGGACAGCCGGGGCACGATGTGCGTCTCGATGGCCTTCGGCGGTGCCATCCACAGCACCACGCCGTCGGCGTGCTCACCGGCGATGCGCAGCAGGCGCGGTGACAGGGCGGCGAGCAGGACCGGCACCGGATGGGTGAGCGGCGTCATCCGTCCCGCGCTGTGGGTTGACCAGTCCTGCCCCTGGAAGTCGACGTCCTCGCCGCGCAGGAGCGGGCCGAGGATCGTCAGGTACTCCTCGGTGCTGCGCCCCGGATGGTCGTAGGACATCCCGTACGCGTCGCGGACGACCGATTCGTGCGAGGGCCCGATGCCGAGCGTGAATCCGGGCCGGCCCATGGTCGCGACGACCGAGGCGGCCCGGTTCGCCTGCAGCAGCGGATGGCACGGGTAGGTCTGCAGCACGGCGGTCCCCAGCTCGATCCTGGACGTCTCCCGCCCGGCCAGCGCCATCGCGACGAGCGGGTCGCCGGTGACGACGCTGGCGTACCAGAGCGCGTGGAACCCGTCCTGCTCCGCCTGGCGGGCCTGCTTGACGATCTTGTCGGGCGTCGACGCACCTCCGGTCAGACCGATACGCATGGCTGCCTCCTCGGGCCGGGCCGAGCGCGCTCGCGGGCCCGCGGCCTCATCCGAGCCCGCGAGCGCAAGAGAATCACGCTCTCAAAATCGTGGACGCGTCCTTTTATACATGTGTATGGTCCCGATGTGCAGGGCCGAGGGCCCGCATCCCGCCGGAAGCCCGCCAGCGAATCCGGCCATCGAAGGAGCGCGCATGCCCGACGACGAGCACGACGAGCACGACGAGCACGGCGGGCTCGACGGCCTCCGCCGTCAGGTCCAGTACCTGACCGACCGCGCGGCGATCATCGACTGCATCGCCGACCACGCCCGTGGCTGCGACCGCCACGACCTCGACCTGATCGCGGGCACCTATCACCCGGACGGCGTCGACGAGCACGGCGCGAAGATCAACCCCGGGCCGGAGTACGGCGCCTGGGCGAACACGGTGCACGCGGCCACCTCCCAGCAGCACCTGCACAACATCACGACCCACAGCTGCGAGATCGACGGAGACGTCGCGCACGCCGAAAGCTACGTGCTGGTCACCCTGCTCAGCCCCGACGGCCGGACCGCGACCCTGATCAACGGCCGCTACCTCGACCGCCTCGAACGACGCGACGGCACCTGGAAGATCAGCCTGCGGCGGTCGACCGTCGAGCTCATGCTCACGGCCGACGCCTCGGCGCTGCAGACGCCGGCGTTCCAACGGCAGGGCTACCTGAAGGGCACCCGGGACCAGCACGACCTGGCCTACCAGCGACCGCTCCGCCTCGACTCCCCCGCACCCGCGCGCTGGTAGCCGGCAAAAGCGGCGAGCGGCGAAGCGACGGAGCGACAAGCCGGAAGGAGCCCTGAGAATGGCACGAGTCGAGCCCATCCCGCCCCGGCAGTGGCCGGCGCGGATGCGGGACGCGCTGGCCGCGATGACCCCGCCCGAGCCTCGCCACCCGGCCACCTACCGGGAGGGCCGCCCCAGGGCGCTCAACTCACTGGGAACGTTCGCCCATCATCCGGAGCTCGCGCGGGCGCTGTTCACCCTCAACGGCCACGTCATGCGGGGCACCACCCTCACCTCGCGGCAGCGGCACCTGCTCGTCATCAGGGTGGCGGCCGTCCGCCGGTGTGGCTACGTCTGGGCCCAGAACGTTCCCGTCGGCCTGGACGCCGGCCTCACCGAGGGGGAGATCGGCCGTATCGCCCTCGGGCCCGACGCCCCGTTCTGGGAGCCCCTCGACGCCGCGCTGCTGCGTGCCGTCGACGAACTGATCGCCGACGGCACGATCACCGACCCGACCTGGACGGCCCTCGCGGCCGAGCTCGACACACAGCAGCTCCTGGATGTCATTCTCACCGTCGGCGCCTACGAGATCTCCGCGTTCATGATGGGCGCGCTGCAACTCGACTTCGACGACGACCTGAAACCGGCGTCCACCCCCACAGCGACGTGAAAGCGAACACCGTCGGGGCTAGCTGTCCGAATGGCGGGGCTCGACCCTGTCGAGGTAACGCTCGACGAACTCGAGCGTCTCGGCATGGGACGTCGACATGCCCACCGACTGCTCGGTGATTATCGCCCGCGGGCTGCTGGTGACCAGGAAGACGAGCACCTCGGGCGGGATGTTCTCCAGCGGAACCGTGTAGTCGTTCGACGATCTGGCCAGCGCCTCGAGCGTCAGCGCACGGACCTTCTCACCGACCGCCGCCATCTCGGCCCTGATTATCTTGCGGTGGTTCGCCAGTGCCGTCAGCTCCGCGATCAGGGCTCCGGCCGTCCGGTTGTTCGAGAACTCCCAGAGGGCGCGTAGCGGCTGATCCGCCTGCAGCGCCTCGACCAGCGTGCTCAGGGTCTGCTCCGTCCGGCGCCGGACCAGCGCGAGGAAAAGATCGTCCAGCGTCGGAAAATAGTATTGGACGAGGCCGGAGGTCACCCCGGCCCGGGCTGCCACGCCACGGTAGGTGACCGCCGCGTACCCCTCGCCGAGCATGAGACGCTCCGCGCTGTCCAACAGCGCCGCGCGCGTCTTCGACGTCTCCGTGCCAACCCGGCGGGGTGTCGTCATCTGGAACCTCTCAGTGCCGTCTCAAGCCCCAGCCCACAATGCTATACGTTCGTAAAAGATGGGCGGCATCGCGGACCGCGGACCGCGGACCGTGGACCGCGGTGCCGCTGGCCCCGGACTCGGACTCGGACTCGGCCGTAGGCGACGGCTCGATCTCGCTAAGGTGTGGCGAGGAGCCGATGATGACGATGAGAAACAGAACCCACAGGCTGGCCGCCCCGCTCGGCGAGGTCGGTCCGGCTCCCGCACCGGTTCGTCGGCGCCGGTGAGTGCGTCAGCAGTGCGGCCACAGTGAGCGTCGACCTCACCAGCACGGCGGAGGCACCCGAGGCGCCGGCCCATCCGGCCTTGGCGGTGCGGCTCGACCAGTACGAGCACCACGACGGCGGCGCCGGGCAACGGCGTCCCGTACTCGTCTGGAAGTTCGCCGCGCCGGTGCGAATGCTTTCCAGCGCGGTGCTCGGCGGCGGGCTCGCGCGCGGCCAGTGGGTCATCAACGCCGAGGTGGCGCTGAACTACCGTCGCGACGACCCTGCCGTCCATCTCAGTGAGATCGCCGCCGGGCTCGGCCTGGCGGCGGGAGCCGGTGCCGGGCTGATGACCGCCGCGAACACCCGGCAGATGACCAGCTCCTGCGACGGCGGTGTCCGCTGCGACGCGACGGTCGGGCTGTCGTACCCGACCTGGGCCGCCGCACCGGACGGCCTGTCGCTGCCGTCGGCCAGATGGCGTCCCGGCACGGTCAACCTGGTCTGCATGCTGCCTGTGCGGCTGAGCGACGCCGCGATGGTCAACGCTGTCATCACGGCCACCGAGGCCAAAAGCCAGGCGCTGCTGGAAGCCGGCATGCCCGGCACCGGCACCGCGTCGGACGCCATCGTGGTCTGCTGCCCGGAGGGTCCAGGCACCACGGACGGCCCAGGCACCACGGACGGCCCAGGCACCACGGACAGCCCAGGAACCACGGACAGTCCAGGCACCACGGACAGCTCACAAGGCGCGGACGCGAGCCGGAGGACGCAGGCCGAGTACTGCGGCCCGCGTTCCCAGTGGGGGGCACGGCTGGCCCGCGCCGTCCACGCCGCCGTCGCCGACGGCACCGCCCGCTACGCCTCCGCGCCAGGCTGACGCGCCAGGCCGAGCGGAACCCGGTCCGGCGCGCGAGGCCTCCGATCACGCCCCCAGCGCTCATGCTTCCAGGCGGGGGTGCTCCTCACAGGCGGTTTTCGGCGAGCCAGGCGGCGACCCGGGCGCGGGTGGGGAGGCCGAGCTTGTTGAGGATCTGCTGGACGTGCGCCTCGGCGGTGCGGGGCGAGACCTTCAGGGTGTCCGCGATCTCCCGGTTGCTCAGGCCGCGGGCCAGCAGGTCGGCCACCTGGCGTTCCCGTGCTGTCAGCGGGGCGGTCACGGTCGGGGCACTGCCGCTGCTGACGGCTGGCACCGCGACGATGGGGCTCCGGCCGCTGACGGCGTGGGCACAGGCCTCCTCCAGCTCCAGCACAGCGCCGCGCGCCCAGGCGGTTTCGAACGCCCGGCGGCCCAGCGACCGCCGGGCGGTGGCTTCGGCCCGCTGGCGGCAGCGGAACAGCCCGGGCAGGGCGGTGGTCGACGTGCCCATCCGCTTCCACAGACTGTCCGCGGCGCCGAACAGCAGGGCGGCGGTGGCGTGCTCGTCGAGGCTGCTCTCGAACCAGGCCGCGGCCTCCAGCAGCAGGACGATGCCCAGCCTGTCGAGGCTGCCGTGCCCGTCGGCGAGCGTTGCCCGGGCGATCTCGCGGGCGCGCCGGGCGTCACCGGCCTTCCAGGTGGCGATCGAGTAGGCCCAGTCGGCGTACGAGCGCAGCCGAGGTTCGTCCAGTGCGGCCGCGATGGTGGTCCATTCGCGGTGGTAGTCCTCCGCGTCGCCGGAGTCGGCGCCGAACGCGACCGCGAGCATGAGCAGGGACAGCGTCTCCTGCAGATGGTCGAGCTCGCCGTCCCGGCGGAACTGCGCCAACGCGGGTTTCAGCGCCTCGATCGCTCCGGGTCGGCCGGAGTAGAGCGCGCCGAGCCCGTCGAGCTGGGTGATGAGCGCCTGGCCGCCGCCTTTGCCCTCGCGGGCGGACAGTCGCGCGGCGTCGAGCCGGAGCCGTTCGGCGGAGGTGATGTCACCGCGCATGGCGGCCAGCCAGCCCGCGGTGTGCAGGGCCTGCAGACGGCCCGGTCCCTCGCCTTCGGTCTGGTCGACGAAGGTGGTCAGCCATCGCTGGCCCTCGGCGAACCGGCCGTCGGCCACCCAGTAGCGGTGCAGCGAGCTGGCCAGCTCCAACCCGGCGTCGCCGTCTCCCGCGGCGGCACAGTAGCCGAGGGCCCGGTCGAGGTTCGCGTGGTCCCGACGCAATCGGCTCAGCCACCGCGACCACCCGGCGCCGGCGCCCTCGTCCCTGGCCTGGCTCACGACGGCGGAGAACCAGTCCCGGTGCCGGCGCCGCAACGCCTCCGTCTCACCCTGCTCCGCGAGTCTGTCCTGCCCGTACTTCCGGTACATCTCCGGCAGCCGGAGGCGGCCGCGTTCCGGTCCCGGTTCGAACGTCAGGACGGATTTGTCGACCAGGGTGAAGACCAGGTCCAGGGGAGGTTCGGCGAGCCCGCCGCCTCCGCCGACACCTGCGGCCGCGTCGAGGTCGAAGCCGCCGGCGAACACCGACAGGCGAGCCCACAACTGCCGTTCCGGCCCGGTGCACAGTTCGTAGCTCCAGCCGGCGCAGGCCTGCGGGGAGCTCTGCCGGACGGTGGTGACGCCCCGGCCGTCCTGGCGGAGGATCTCGGTGCCGGCGGCGAGATGGGCGAGGATCTCCGCCGGTGACAGCGCCCGGGTTCGCATCGCGGCGAGCTCGATGGGCAGGGGCATGCCCTCCAGCCGGCGGCAGATCTCCCAGACCGCGGCCCGGTTGTCGTCGGTGAGCTCGAAATCGGACCGGACCGACTGGGCCCGGTCCAGGAACAGCATCATCGCGTCCCGATCGGCGGCGCGGCCGGGCGCATTCTCCTGCGCGACGTCGAACGGCTTCACCAGGTAGGTGGCCTCGCCCGGGATCCGCAGGGACTCCCGGCTGGTCACGGCGAGGCGCAGATCGGGGCACCGGCCCATCAGCTCGTCAGCCAGGTGGGCACAGGCCGCCACGAGATGTTCGCAGTTGTCCAGGACCAGCAGCAGCTGCCTGGACGCGAGGTGCTCGCTCAGCGCCTCCATGGCGGACACATCGTCACGCGGCCGGCAGTCGAGCGCCGCCGCGACCGTGGGAGCCAGCAGGTCGGGGTCGTGGAGCCCGTCGAGCTCCACGGCGTGGACACCGCCCGGGTACGCCCGCTGGGCCTTCGCCGCCGCGCGCAGGGCCAGCCGCGACTTGCCCACTCCTCCGGGGCCGGTGACCGTCACCAGCCGGTGCCGCCCGAGCAGGCGCCGAAGCTCCGTGAGCTCCGGTCCCCGGCCCACGAAACTGGTGCGTTCCCCGGGCAGTGCGGGATTCAGCGGCCGTACGGGCATGGGTCATCCTCGGGCCCGCCGGCAGGGGCGTCAACTCACCGCGAACTACCTATCAGCCGTGCGGGGTCGTCCGTAGTTTCACGGAGGACTTCCCGCATCGCCCTCGGCATCCTGATCCCCACGCTCCGCGCCGGCGGGGAAAGAATGACATCCGCCGGCGGGCGAGACCGCATGCAGCCTCGCCAGGGGCGACATGACCTTTCGCTCCCCTTTTCACCACCCTCCAGGGAGGCAGTAAATGAAACTGACCAAATTATCGCCCGGGCGCCGTCAGCGCAGGCGATTAGGGCTTGTCCTCGGCGCCCTGTGCACTCCGCTCCTGCTCGTGCTGAACAGCCAGAGCGCGACCGCCGCGATGCCCGCGGTCGTACTGCCGGCGGACGAGGCGGCGCACCCGGACTCGTCCATGGAATGGTGGTACTTCACCGGGCACCTGCAGGGCTTCGACACCTTCGGCAAGTACCACGAGTACGGGTTCGAGCACACGATCATCCGCTCGGACGCGCGGGGAACCGAGCCGGCGACCGCTGACTACAACGGCCAGTTCGCCATCACCGACCTCACCCGCAAGACCTTCAAGCAGGACATCATGACGGTGGCGACGCAGGCCGACGTCGTGCCGGCCGGCGGCGGCTACAACAACACCGTCGGCCTGCTGCACGCGGACGGCAAGAACGGCGTCAACCACCTGACCGGCAGCTTCTCCGACAACAGCTACGCCCTCGACATCACGCTGCGCCAGGCGACGCCCACCGCCCTGCACGGAACCGCCGGCGTCATCCCCTATGGCCCGTGGGGCGAGTCGGCCTACTACTCCCAGACGAACCTGAAGGCCCTGGGCACGGTCACCGACCACGGTGTGAAGGTGTACATCACCGGCATCGGCTGGCAGGACCACCAGTGGGGTGACTTCAACAACGGCATCGGCAACTGGGACTGGTTCAGCATCCAGCTGACGAACAACACCCAGTACATGCTGTACTTCATCAAGGACATGTACGGCCAGGTCGTCCAGGTCGTCGGAACGAAGGTCAACGCCAACGGCTCCACCACGAGCCTCGCGCCGACGGCGATCAGCGAGACCCCGCAGGGCAGCTGGACCAGCCCCGACACCGGAGCCGTCTACCCGGCGAAGTGGACGGTCAACGTCCCCGGCGGCACGCTGACGGTCACCCCCCGGCTCGCCGGCCAGGAACTGTTCATCCCGGGTATTCCGCAGTCGTCCTACTGGGAGGGCGCGTCGACCGTCACCGGCACGATCAACGGCCAGTCCGTCGCCGGCAGGTCGTACGTGGAGCTCACGCCGGTCCACATCATGCCGACCCCGTTCGCCTGACAGCCCCGCCTCCACAACGGACCGCTGACGAACTGAACTGAACTGTCGGGGCGGGACGGAGAACGACGTCCCGCCCCGACACCTGTCCGTCAGAGAAGGTCCAGAGTGCCCAGCTCGCGGATCGCGGCGGCGCAGTTGGTCGCCATCGACAGGAACATCTGGTCCGAGCTCTCGGTCGGCTTCCCCGGCGCGTACACGCAGCCGATCATCGCCGTCATCGGTCCGTGCAGGGTGCCGAGGCGGTAGTCCTCGAAGCAGGCGTCGAGCGGGTAGTCCGTGACGCCGTGCTGCAGGAGCCGCTCGTGGTACGCGGTCACCAGCGACGTCTCCTGTCGACGGCGCTGCGGGGCAGGGAGCGCCGTCGACAGGAAGTACGCGAGGTCCCGGCCGGGAAAGCCGGCCTCGAGGGTCTGCCAGTCGACCGTCACCACCTGCCCGTCGGCCGTGAACAGGAGGTTGTCGAGGCGGTAGTCGCCGTGAATCAGCGACGTGCGGTGCCGGATCTGCCGGCCCCACCGCGCGATCTGGTCGGCGGTTCGGAGCAGGACGTCGGCGTCCGCCAGGGAGAGATCGGCGCGGAAGCGGGCGACGAACGCGTCGGCCGCGCTGACGAGCACCTCCCGCATGGAGCGCAGCGTCGTCTCACTCGTCCGCCGCAGCCAGGTCGCCTGTTCGGTGAGGGTGTCGTCGTTCCAGAACGGCGCGTGCAGGCCGGCGAGGTTGCGCACGGCGGCGGTCGCCTGGTCGATCGTGCACCCCTGGACCTGTCGTCCCGGGCTCGCGGGGTGGGCGTCCTCGAGGACCAGGGTGAAGCTGAGCCCGTCGTCGGCCAGGCCCGCATACCAGCAGCGCGGCACCCGGATCCGGGCCGACGGGGCGAACACGCGGTAGAAGCCCGTCTCCTGCCGATAGGCCGTGGCGATCAGCGACCGGGCCCTGAGATCGCCGGCGGCCATCTTGATGACGACGGTTCTCGGTGCGCTCCCGTCCTGCCCGGGGCGGGCCTGCAGGTGGAAGCGGTAACTGGCGCCGAGCTGGCCGGTACCGATCGCCTCGTGACCGACAGCGATGATCTCGGTCTCGGTGCCGCCGGCACGCAGCGCCGCCGTCAACCACTGCGGGGTCACCGCAGCCGGATCGTCGACGACCGGCACCTGGCCGCCGGCGTTCCTCTGGTGATTCGGCTCGTCGTGATTCGGCTCGTGATTCGGCTCGTGACTCGGCTCGTGACTCGGCTCGTGATTCGTCGGCATGGTGGCTCAGGCCTCCGGGCGCGCCGGGGCGCCGTCGAACAGCTTGCGGAAGCCGCTGGGTGCGTGCGGACCGATGACGAGCTGTTCCAGCACGCCCAGCCCGGTCCGGTCGCCCCACCTGGCCCGCATCACCTGCTGGACGTGGATGCAGTCGGGAGCGAGGGTGTCCAGCTCGGATTCCTTGTGCGTCTCCGCACCGACGACGAGCTCACCGTGCCACCGGCCGTGCCCCCAGACCGGATGCAGGTAGCCGACGCCCTTCATGCGGAAGGTGCGCAGCGGTTCCAGCTCCACCGCCTCGCCCGGCCCGAGAACCAGGGTGGCTCCTTCGGAACGGCGCAGTCCCGCCGCCCACCGCACGTCATGCCGCACCCCGCGTAGCCGTCGGATGCCGAGGTCCGTCTCCGGCCCGAAGACCGGGCTGCCGTCGCCGAGCACGGGCAGCACCGCCGCCGTCTCGGTCCAGGGCCGCCCGCTCTCGTCCTCCATCACCGTGTAGTGCAGGCACTGGTCCGGGAAGTTGAGCGGGGCCCAGAGGAAGAACGTCTGGGGCTTCATGCGGCGGGGCGCGCCGGGAATGGGATCGCCCAGGCCCCGGATGCCCCACGAGCGGTCCTTCGTCCCGACGACGCCGACGGCACCGTCCCCGACGACGCCGTCCCCGTCTCCGCCGGCACCGGCACCGGCACCGGCGGCACCTGTGCCCGTCGCGTTCAGCTGGATGGACTGCCCGCCGACCGTGAGCTGCCCGCTCCAGCTCACCATCTGGGTTGCCCGCGTGACGTCCATCAGCGGGTAGGTCCCGTCGTTACGGGTGGCCCTCGGTTCCTCGTAGGCGGCCGTGCGGGCGGTGGCGGTGAGGTCGGCGACCAGCCCGTGCTCCGGCGCGTCGACCCGGATGCGGCTGACCCGCATCGGCTCCACGACGTCCACGGCGATCGGGCCGACGCTGGTCCGGGTCCGGTCGAGCGGGACACGCCCGGAGGCGAACACGGACCGCTGAACACCATCGCGGACCACGCTGAAGGCCGCGTCGATGATCCCGCGGTTCGGGTAGAGCCCGAGCGCGACCGCGAAGAACATGTGCTCGTCGTAGCCGTTGAACCAGAAGCGGTCGTAGTGATCAGGATGCCCGCCACCGACGTGCGCGACCGGTTGGGCGGTCTGGTGCACGGGGTAGTCGTCGAACGGTGTGAGCATGCGGGCATATCCCTTCGGGAGGGCGGCGCGGGCATGGTGTCGCGCCTGCTGGCAGGCAGCCCCCTTCAGGGCGGTGCAGCGGCCAGACACACGATGCAGGCGGCGCTGCCCCAAGTCCTCCGTGAAACTACGGAACGCCCGTCCTGCGGATAGGTAGCGATACGGGCGGAAGGCATGGCCGCGAGCAGTGCGACAGCTGTCGGTATGCCGGGCCGACCGGCGCATCCGGGATCCGTACTGAGGCGGCCGTCTGAAGAACTGAGGCGGCCGGTCTAAAGACGGGGCGCGCCCGCAGCGGAGACAGGCCCGCGCGGCAGGCCCGCCACCACGTCGGCGGGAAGCCTGTCGCCGGCGCTGCAGGCCTCGCCGATCTCGGCGGTGGGACGTCCGAGCAGGAAACCCTGGCCATAGGGGATACCGGCGTCGGCAACGGCCTCGAACTCGGGGATCGACTCGATGCCTTCGGCCACCACCGATCCGCCGATCTCAGCCGCGACCTTGGTGAGTCCCGCGGCCACGGCGCGGCGGGCCGGATCGAGATGGATGCGATGGGTGATGAAGCGATCCATCTTGATGACCTCGGGGCGCAGGTGGAGAAGCTGTTCCAGCCCTGAGTAACAGCTGCCGACGTCGTCCACCGCGATGTGCGTCCCGTGCCCTCGAAGGGCCTCGGTGGCCATCAGAAGCTCCTGGCTGTCACCGATATGGTCGTGCTCGGTGATCTCGACGGCCACCCGTTCCGGTGCTCCGGTCCCGACGATCACGTCGATGAGGCCGCTGGTCACGGTGTCCGGCGAGGCGTTCACGGTCAGGATCACGCCGCCGGGCACGCTGGGCAGCACTCGCAGGGTGTTGCGGACCGCCGCCATCTCGAGCTCCGGCCGCAGGCCGACCATCCCGGCCGCGGCGAACAGGTCCTCGGGCCCATGCCGTCCCGTCAGGAACCGTGCCAGTCCCTCGACTCCGACGACTCGGCCGGTCGCCAGCTCGACGACCGGTTGGAAGACCACGTCCGGCGCGCCCTGATCGAGCAGCCGACGGATCTGGCGCCAGACAGCGCTGCGGGACTCCCACTGCTGGCGCAGGTCGATGACGAACTCGGTGAGAAACGACGCGAGCAGGCGCAGGAAGCCACCGTCACTCTGGTGCAACGTGGGACACGGCTGCCGGCTGAGGCCTCCGAGGAGGCCGTACACCTGACCCTCGGTGTCGACGATCGGTGTGGCGGCGTAGGAACCGATACCGAGCTCCCTGACCACGGGCAGATCGGACGTGCGCGGGTCACCTCGTACATCGGGAAGTAATGACGGCAGCTCGCCGGAGAGGATCCGGTCGTACAGGGAGCCGGCGCGGCGCACGCTCGAGCCCGGCCCACCCCAAGCGCAGCAGCATCGCCGTTGGCGATCTGGAGGACGAGCACATCGCTCTCGAGCCGGCCAAGCCAGGTGATCTCCATGTGCAACCTGCGGCGCAGCACCTCCAACAGATCGACGAGGACCGTCCACGGCTCCGTCACCGGCCACCGCGGTCCCAGGCACGATGGGCAGTGCCGGACCTCTTCGTCCACAGCTCAGGCCTACCCGTGGGGACCACCGGCACACAACACGTTCAGCCTGCCGCCGGTATCGGCCAACGGGCGGCGATCCTCCTCCGCAGCTCCGCCTTCATGATCTTCGCGGTGGAGGTGCGCGGGAAGTCGTCCACGGTGTCCAGGTACTCGGGCAGCTTCTGGCGGCCGAGCCCGGCGTCGAGAAGCAGCGCGCGCACCGTGTCGAGGTCAGGGGCGGATGCCTGCGGCGCCATCCGCAGGACCGCGCCGACCTTCTCCCCGAAGCGGATGTCCGGTACCGAGATCACCGCGGCCTCCGCGAGCCCGGGGATGACCTGCAGGAGCACCTCCTCGACCTCCGCCGCGCTGATGTTCTCGCCGCCGCGGATGATGATGTCCTTCTTCCGGTCCGTGATGGTGAGACATCCGCCGTCATCGAGGATCCCGACGTCCTCGGTGCGGTACCAGCCGTCGGCGTCGAAGGCCCGGGCCGTGATCCCGGGGTCGGTGTAGCCGACGGCGCAGTCCGGCCCGCGCGACCAGATCTCCCCTGGTGAGCCGGGCGGGACCGGGCGCCCTTCGTCGTCGAGCAGCCTGATCTCGACGCCTGGCATCGGCCGGCCGTCGGTCCGCAGCCGTGACCAGGCGTCATGGTCGTGCTTCGAACCGGTGATGGACGGGTGCTCGGTCGCGCCGTAGCTGCGCAGCACGGAGATGCCCGCCGCCGTCGCCCGCTCCGCGACAGCCACCGGCACCGCGGAACCGCCCAGGCCGACGTACCGCATGAGGCTGAGGTGCTCGGGGGTCAGGTCGGGGTGGTCCAGCAGGCTCGTGAGGAAGAAGGTGGACCCGGACCCGGCCGACAGCCCCCAGGTGAGCATCGTGGACAACACCCGGGCGGGGTCCCAGACGTCGATCAGGTGCACCGGCATGTCGTTCACGGCCGGTACGAGCAGCGCGCCGAGCATGCCCATGAAATGGCCGACGGGGGCGCCGACGAGGGACGGCAGGCCGCCGCCGGCGTTCATGTCGTCGAGCTGCACGATCTCGGCGCCGAGCGTGTTGTGGGAGTGCACGACTCCCTTCGGGTCCGAGGTCGTGCCCGAGGTGTAGGCGACGACCGCGGGCCCGTCCGGATCGGTGTCGACCGGGCCGGGCAGGGTGGGCCCCGTTTCGAGCCCCTCGAAGGGGATGACACCCGCCGGCAACGCCCGACCGCCGGCACCGTCACCAGCACCGCCACCCTCACCGCCCTGGCTGCTGCCGCCGACCACGGCGACCACCCTGAGCGAAGGCGCGGCGTCGACCACGGCTGGGAGATCCGCCAGATAATCCCGCCGGCCGAAGCGCGCGGCGGTGACGAACGCGACCACCTCGGTCCGGCGCAGGATGTACGACACCTCCTTGACGCCGTAGAAGTGCACGATCGGCACGACGACGGCGCCCAGGAACGAGGTGGCGTAGAAGGCGACGGCGGCCTCCGCCCAGTTGGGAAGCTGGAAGGCGACCGCGTCGCCCGGGCGGACTCCGCGCTCCGCCAACCCGCCGGCGACCGCCAGGGCGCGCTCCCTCAGCTCGCCGTAGGTCCCCTCCCAGGGCCGCTCCAGCGAATGGACGTGGAACCGCTGCTCGGGGTGGTTGCGCAGCGCCCTGTCGATCTTCACGCCGAGGGTGGTGTCGTCCCACAGGCCGGCTCGCCGCCATTCGGTGGTGACCTCGCTCGGCACGGGTCGGATGGGCCACCGGTGCGCAGACATCTGATCTCCTCAGGTAACGGCGGCGCCGGGTGAGACGGCGCGGCAAAGCCTCATCGGGGTGGACCGCGCCGCGAGGGTGCGCTGCGGTGTCCAGGAGGTGTGCTCGGCGGTGTCCAGCCGCGACTGGGCGGCCGGGCGGCCCGGCGGCCCGGCGCCGCCGGGCATGGGCGTGCACCGGGCGGCGCGAGCGTGGACCGGGCGGCCGGCGTTCGGCCGGCGTTCGGACGACAGCTACACGGACGACAGCTACACGGCCGACAGCTACGGGGTGGTGTTCTGCTGTTCCTCGGCCGGATGGCCACCGGTTTCCAGGCCCGCCGAGGCCGCCGGTGCGACAGTGGTGGCGGTCAGCCGGGGGTTGTCCGCGCGGCTGATCCCGCCCAGGCAGAACTCCCAGAGATAGTCACCGATGTCCTGCGGCGACCAGCGCCCATGGGCGAACGCGTAGTGGTGGAACACGGACATGACGACCCGGGCGACCATCTCCGCATCCCGGCCCACATCGCTCGGCGGCAGCAGGCCGGCGTCCTGGGCCGCCCGCAGCTCCCGTTCGATCAGGTCGGTGAAGGGCTGGTCGGCGTCCGCTATCTCCTTCGGGAAGCGCTCGCGCAGGCGCCAGTGCTCGGACGTGACGAACCGGGACCAGCCGATGTCCTCGAACAGGCCGTCCACGGTGGTCGTCAGGTAGTACCGCAGCCGCGACAGCGGATCGGGAATGGCCCGCGCTGCCTCCTCGAACCGCACGGCGCTCTCCGCCACGACGTCCTCGATGACGGCGAGAAGCAGCTGGTCCTTTCCCGTGAAGTGCCGGTAGAACGTCTGCATCGCGACGCCGGCCTCCTTCACGAGCTCCTGGGTCGTGAAGGAGGATCCCTTGACGGCGATCAGGCGGCGCGCGGCGTCCACGATGCCCCGCGTCTGCTGGATGCTGCGGGAGCGGGAGCGATGCACCACCGGCGACCGGTCGGCGGCACGTTCAGCCCAGCCCATGGGAGGAACAGTACCCGCGCTCAGACCGGTGACAGGACCACCACCGGAATGGGCCGCTCGGTACGCGTCTGATAGGCGTCGTAGTTCGGCCACACCTTCGTCACGATCTCCCACAGCCGTGCTTTCTCCGCGTCGGAGGCCGTCGCCGCGCGGACCGTGAAGCGCTCCGCCTGCACCTGGATCTCCGCCGCTGGGTTCGCGAGCAGGTTCCGGTACCACTCGGGATGCTCCGGCGCGCCGCCCTTGGACGCCACGACCAGGTAGTCGTCCCCGTCCCGGGCGAAGATCAGCGCACTGGTGCGCGGCTGGCCGCTGCGCCGCCCGGTGGTGGTGAGCAGCAGGGTGTGCACTCCGTTCCACTCGTAGCCGACCTCGCCGCCGGTCTCCCGGTAGCGCCGGACGTGCTCGGCGCCGACAAGAGCGAGGTCGGGCGCCTGGTAGCCCGGTGAACTCATGAGCATCGCCTCTCGGATGGTCTGGTCTGCTGCCGGCGGTGTCAGCCGAACAGCGTTGTCAGCCGAACAGCGGTCGTCAGCCGAACAGCACGGGGATCTCGGTTGCTCCGCGCTCGTACATCCCGATCAGCCGCGGCGGCGCCACGTCCGGGTCGAGCCGCAGGTTCGGCAGCCGGTCCAGCAGGGCGCCGATGCCGACCGCCATCTCGGCGCGGGCGACATGCATGCCCAGGCAGATGTGCGGCCCGCCACCGAAGCCCAGGGAGCGCTTCATCGGCCGGTGCAGGTCGAACTCGTCGGGGCGATCCCACCGGGCCGGGTCCCGGTTCGCCGCTCCGATGCACAGGTGCAGCACCGACCCCTTGGGCAGATGCACGCCGTGGAAGTCGACGTCCTCGGTGACCCACCGGGAGAACATCGGGTCGGTGGGTGTCCAGCGCACGGCCTCCTCGATCGCCGGCCGCAGCAGCGACCGGTCCTCCCGGACGGCGGCCAGGACCTCGGGGCGGGTCAGCAGGGCGGTCAGCGTGATGCCCATCTGCTTCCAGGTCGTCCCGGAACCCGCGAGCAGCAGCAGGACGGCGAACGTGTAGATCTCGGCGTCGGTCAGCTGGTGCCGGACGCCGTCCTCGTCGGTGACCTCCGCCTCGACGAGGATGCTGATCAGGTCGTCCTGCGGCTGTTCGCGGCGGGCCGCGACGATCGGCGCGAGATGCTGGATCACCTTCGCCGGCTGGTGCAGCGCCTCGCGGATGTCCAGGGCCTCCTCGACCGGGACGCCGAAGCTGCTGGTGATCGTCAGCACCGGGATGGCCGCGCAGAAGTCGACGTTGAGCTCAGCACGGCCGTCGTCCACAAAACTGTCGATCAGCAGCTGGACCGTCTCCTCGATGTACCTGCTGATCCACCACTTGGCCTTCGCCGGCACGAACGACGGCTGGACGAGGGCGCGGTAGCGGCGGTGCCGGTTCCCGCCCATCGTCAGCAGGCTGGCGCCGACCCCGACGTCGCCGTCCAGGCCGAGGCTCGTCGACGAGGAGAACAGCTCCTCGTTGCGGTAGACCTCGTCGCAGACGGCGAAGCTGAACGTGGAGAAGTGCGGGCGGTCCGGCTCCGGCAGGCCGTGGAAGCTGGCCTGGCCCTGATAGCCGGTCAGCTCGTGGACGGTGCCCTCGTGCACCGGCGCCTGCTCACGCAGCCGCCGCCACGCCGGGTAGGGGTCGTCGGTGAAGTCGCCGCCGGCGATCGCGTTGTAGCTGCTACGCAGGTCGAACAGCCGGCGAACCCGGTCACGGTCGAGAAGGTGGGTCATCGTCATCGGTCCGTCACCTGGCCACGTATCCGCCGTCGATGGGCAGCAGCACGCCGGTGATGTTGGCGGCGCGGTCCGAGGCGAGGAAGACCGCGGCCTCGGCGCAGTCCTCGGCGGTGATCGGGCGGCCGAGCGGATGCGAGGCACCGACCTGCCGGGACGTCGCCTCCAGCAGCTCCGGGCTGGACGGCAGGCCGCCGGCGGCCATGAAGTTCGTCGCCGGCATGCCCGCCGGGCAGATGGCGTTGGCGCGGATGCCGTACGGCGCCCCCTCGATGGCCACGGCGCGCGTCAGCTGGTGCACCCCGGCCTTGGTGGCGCCGTATACGGAGCCGCCCCAGGAGACGAGGCCGGCGACCGAGCCGGTGTTGACGATGACCCCGCCGTCGCCCTGCTCGCGGAACCTCAGCACGGCCTGGCGGGAGCCGAGGAACACCCCGCGCAGGTTGACCGCGACCAGCCGGTCGAAGTCGGCGACCGTGTGGTCGGTGAAGCCCGCCCCCAGCCGCGGCGTCGGGATCCCCGCGTTGTTGAACATGATGTCGAGCCGGCCGAAGCTGTCCACGGCGGCCGCGACCGCCGCCGCCACGTCGTCCTCCTGGGAGACGTCGCAGGCCACGGCCACGGCGGTGCCGCCGGCGGCTTCGACCAGCTGGACCGTCTCCTTCGCCGAGCCGAGATCGATGTCGGCGCACACGACCCGGGCGCCCTCCTCGGCGAAACGCAGGGCCGACGCCCGCCCGACACCCGAGCCGGCGCCGGTCACGATCGCGCTCCTGCCGTCGAGCAGTGCGGTGGAACTCATGTTTGTTCCCTCTCTGATGGGGAGGCGTCAGCCGCCACCGGGGCCGAGGCCGGAGCTGGTGCCGGAGCCAGCGCCAGTGCCCCGGTGGGGCAGGCGTCCACCGCGTTCTCCACGGTCTCGGGGGAGTCGCCGATCGGCTCGACGAGCACGGCCTTGGCCGCGTCGTCGTGCTCGAAGGTCGCCGGCGCGTACATCACGCACATCCCGCTGCCGATGCAGCGCCCTCGGTCGATCACGACCGTGACCGCGCCGATCTGAGCCACTTTTCAGACCCCCGCGAGCACGGGCGGCGCGGCGGGGGTGAAGCGGTAGAGCCGCTCGGCGTTGCCCCGCAGCAGCTTGTACTGGGTCTGCGCCGGGAGGTGGCTGATGATGCTCTTGACCGTCTGGATGCAGTTGGGCCAGGTGGAGTCGGAGTGCGGGTAGTCCGTCTCGCACATGATGTTGTCCTCGCCGATCTCGGCGATGCTGGCGATGCCGTGGTGGTCCTCGATGAAGCAGCCGAAGACGTGGTCGCGGAAAGTCTGGCGGACGTCGAAGGTGTCCAGGTCGACGCTGGTCGCGGCACCGTGGTCCCCGAACGTCGCGCCCCGCTGGACCCAGTAGCGCTGCTTGTCGACAACCTGCGCGGCCCGCTCCAGGTAGTACGGCATCCAGCCGACCTCACCCTCCGACAGGGCGATCCTCAGGTTCGGGTATCGCTGGAACAGGCCGGAGAACAGCCAGGACAGCATGGTTCCCGAGGTACGCATGGCGCCCCAGGTCAGGTTCGCCATGAACGGGGTGTTCGAGGCGATCTTCGGCACCTGCGAGGACGAGCCGACGTGCATCGACACGACCATCTCCAGGTCGTTGGCCGCGGCCATCACCGGCTCCCAATAGCCGGACGGATCATGGATCGTCGGCAGGCCGAGCGGCTCCGGGTTCTCGGAGAACGCGAACGACGTCGCGCCCTTCGCGGCGCAGCGCTCCAGCTCCTTCACGGCCAGGGCCGGGTCCCAGAGCGGGATGAGGACGAGCGGGATGTACCGGCCGGGGGCCGCGCCGCACCATTCCTCGATCATCCAGTCGTTGTAGGCCTTCAGGCAGACCAGGCCGAAGTCCCGGTCGGAGGCCTCGTAGAACAGCTGCCCGCAGAACCTGGGCAGCGTCGGGAAGCACAGCGACGCGAGGACGCCGGCCTGGTCCATGTCCTTGATGCGCTCGGCGGCGTCGTAACAGCCAGGGCGCATCTCGCTGTAGGCGAGGGGCTCCGGGGAGAACTCCTCCTTCGACTTGCCGGCCACCGCGGACAGGCCCGAGCTGGGGAACTTCTTGCCGTCGTAGACCCAGAAGTCCATCCCCCTGTCGTCGATCTCCATGTGCGGAGCGCGGTCGCGGTCCTTGGCGGGGACGCGCTCCACCCACAGGTGCGGCGGTTCGAGAACGTGGTCGTCGACCGAGATCAGCCAGTCGAGGTTCAGGCCGTTCGGGTCAGAGGTCATGTCTCCTCCTCCTGCTCTTGCTCTTGGTCAGGTCCGGGCGAAGCGAGGCGGGACGGGCGGGCCCGCGTCCTCCGGGCGAGCCGCTAGCGCAGCTCGCCCACAGCGATGTGCTTGACCTCCTGGAACGCCCGGATGCCGTCCGGTCCCCGTTCGCGGCCCAGGCCGCTCTGCTTGTAGCCGCCGCTCGGGGCGTACGCGCTGAACATGCCGGCGTTGACGTTCACCGCGCCGGTGCGCAGCCGGCGCGCGACCGAGGTCGCCGCCGCGAGATCGGCGCCGTAGACCTGGCCGGCCAGCCCGTAGGGGCTGTCGTTGGCGATGCGCACCGCGTCGTCGAGGTCGCGGTAGCCGAGCACGCTCACGACCGGGCCGAAGATCTCCTCCTGCGCCGCCGGGTTGCTGTTGTCCGGCAGGTCGAGGACGGTCGGCTCGACGTAGTAGCCGCGGTCCAGCCCGGCCGGGCGGCCGCCGCCGAGGGCGACCTTGCCGCCGTGCTGTTCGGCCGCCGCGATGATCCGGGCGCAGCGCTCGCGGGCGGCGGCGTTGATGAGCGGGCCCATTGTGGCCTTCTGATCGGACGGCGGGCCGACGGTCAGCGCGGAGTAGGCCTGCGCGACGATCTGGACCACCTCGTCCTTGCGATCGGCGGGCACCAGGATGCGGGTGGCCGCGACGCACGCCTGCCCGGCGGTCATCGCCACCACCGCCGCCGCACCGGCGGCGACCCGCTCCACCGCGTCCGGCAGGTAGATCTGCGCCGACTTGCCGCCGAGCTCGAGGGCGACCCGCTTCACCGTGGGCGCGGCCTGGGCGAGGATGCTCCGGCCGACCGCGGTGGAGCCGGTGAAGGACACCATGTCCACCGCCGGGTGGCTGGTGAGCAGCTCGGCCCCGGCCGAGCCCTGCTCGATCACGACGCTGAGCACGCCGGGCGGCAGGCCCACCGCTTCCGCCGCCGCGCCGAAGGCCAGCGACGAGATCGGCGTGAGCGGGCTCGGGCGCAGCACGACCGAGTTGCCGGCCATCAGCGCCGGGATCAGCTTCTGGAACGCCATGATGATCGCCCCGTTGTAGGGGGTGATCGCCGAGACGACCCCGACCGGCTCGTGGCGGCGCACGCTCGCCTTGAGCCCGCCGCGCACCAGCTCGTCGAGCGGGACGGGGTTGGCCTGCTCGTGCGGCATCGACAGGTAGAGGTCGATGGTGTTGCGGGCGAGCGTGATCCCGGCCGCGTACTGCGCGAACTCGGCGAAGAGCACCGGCTGACCGGCCTCGGCCACCATGCTGGCGACCAGCGGCGCGTGCAGTGTCTCGATGTGGTCGAGCAGGGCACGCAGCACCCTCGCCCGCTCCGCCACCGGGGTCTCGGCCCAGGTGCCCTGGTCGAAACTGTCCCGCGCGGCGAGGATGGCCCGCTCCACATCGGCCGGCGACGCCGCGGCCACGCTCGTCACGACCGACTCGTCGGCCGGGTTCTCGACGTCGAACGACTCGTCGCCGTCGACCCAGCGTCCGGCGATGTACGAGCGGCGTTCGGCGAGGATCTCCGTCACGGTGCTCGCTCCTTCCTGTCTCGGGCCCTGTCTCGGGCTGCCTCTCAGGCGGGCTCGGTGGTGTAGACGACCGCGCCGCCGAAGTGGGGCGAGGACTGGCAGGCAACGCCGACCGTCGCCCGTTCGCGCTGGCGCGGCCCGGCCCGGCCGGACAACTGCAGGTAGCACTCGAGCATCTGGGGGACGCCGTGCATCCGGCCGTTCCCGATGGCGCCGCCACCGGAGAGCACCGGCAGCCCGTCGGGGCGGTCGCTGTCGATGCGCCCGTCCTGGACGAAGCGGTGCGCCTCCCCCACCGGGCACAGCCCCAGGGCTTCGAGCCAGAAGTAGACGAACGGCGAGAAACCGTCGTAGAGCTGCGGCAGGTCGACCTCGCCCGGCCCGATCCCGGCCGCCTCCCAGAGCCGCCCGGCCAGCCCGGTGCCGGCGGCCATGATGTCGTCGAGCGGCCAGTGCAGCGGCAGCCGGCGGCGCGGCGGCGCGGCGGTGGCGATCCCGGCGATGTGAACCGGCCGGTGCGGCAGGTCCCGGGCCCGCTCGGCGGAGGTCAGGACGAACGCCGCCACCCCGTCGACCGGCAGGTCGCAGTCGAAGCGGCGGATCGGGTCACTGATCATCGGCGCGGCGAGGTACTCCTCCGCGCCCAGCGGCTTGTCGCGCCAGTAGGACCACGGGATCCGCGCGCCGTTCTTGCGCGCCTCCGTCACAACGGCCGCCATCGCCTCCTGGCTGGCGCCGTAGCGCTGGAGGTATTCGTTGTAGGGCAGCGCGATCATCGGCAACGGGCCGAAGAAGCCCTGCGGTGCCGTCCACTGCGCGGAGCCGGCCGCCTCCCGCAGGGGATTGCCGTGGTAGCGACCCGGCGGGTTGTGCAGCGCCCGGTGCAGAAGCACGTAGTCGGCGGCGCCGCTGGAAAGGGCGCCCACCGCCAGCCCCAGCGCCCCGGGAAGCTGCCCGATCCCCGAGAATCCCGACGTGTAGGCGGGGGTGACGCCGAGATGCTCGGCGAGCCACTGCGCCGTCACGGTGCTGACCCCGTCCTCGACGGCGTGCGCACCGGCGGTCGGGAACAGCGGCGCCGTCACGAATCCGTCGACGTCGTCGGGCTTGAGTCCCGCGTCGGCGATGGCCTCGCGCGCGGTGTCGACGGCGAGGGCGCCGAGCGGCCGGGGCGCGTGCCGCCACACGTCGCTGTGCGCGTAGCCGACGATCGCGACCTGGCCGCGCGCCGCGAACCGGCGGCTCATGACGCCTCCCCAGGCCGCCCGGACGCGTCCGCGAGCTGGAAGGCCGGTACGGCCACCCCCGCAGCGACGTCCTCGAACGCCGCCGTGACCTGGGCGCCGAGCCGCAGCCCGGGGGCCGCGGGGCCGTCCAGCAGCCGGCCGATCATGCGCAGTTCAGGCTGTTCGGCGAGCTCGACGTCGACGAGGACGAACGGCACGTCGGCGGAGAACCCGGGCAGGAACGCCTGGCGGACGACGGTCCAGGACCGCACCAGGCCCCGCCCGCTGACCGGCTCGAAGCCGTAGCCGGGGTCGGTGCTGCCGCAGGACGGGCAGACCTGGCCGGGTGGGATCGCGTGGGCACGGCAACGTCCGCAGCGAGCCACGGTGAGCACTCCCCCGGCCGCCGCCTCCCAGTAGCCGGACGACACCGCGTCCGGAACCGGTAACGGCCGGGTCGGCTGACCTTCGGTCGTCCGCGGCTGGGCCGTCACGGGATCACCCCGGCGTCCTTGAGCTCGACGATCTGTTCCCAGGTGTAGCCGAGGTCGAGCAGCACCGTCTCCGTGTGCTCGCCGTGCTCCGGGGCCCGGCGCAGTGCCGGCGGCGCCCCGTCGAGCTGTACGGGCACGTTCGGCAGCGAATACCTGGGCCCGCCCTCGACGACGACCTCCCCGAGGTAGTCGTTGGCGAGCACCTGCGGGTCGGTGAGCAGCTCCTCCACGGCCTGCACGGGAGCCCACGGCGCGTCGATCCGTCCGAGCAGCTCCTTCCACTCGTCGAACGAGCGCTTCGCGAACTCGGCCTCCAGCTCGGCGACGCAGGCCTCGCGGTTCTCGGCCCTGGCCCGCAGGTCCGCGAAGCGCGGGTCGGCGGCGAGGTCGTCGCGCCCGACGAGGCGGCAGAAGTCGGCCCAGTATCGGTCGGCCTCCAGGAAGACCAGCTGGATGTGCCGCCCGTCGCTGGTCCGGTACGCCCCGACGAGCGGGTTGACGTACCCCGCCCGCCCGCTGGCGGCCCGCGGCCGCCCGCCGGCGAGGGCCGCCAGCACGTCTGAGGACAGCGTCCACATCGCGGTGGCCAGCAGCGAGACGTCGACGACCGACCCTTCACCGGTCCGTTCCCGGCCCAGCAGCGCGGTGGCGATCCCGAAGGCCAGGGCCATCGCGCCGTTGCGGTCGCCCATCGCGCCGCGCTGGCCGATCGGCGCATCGCGGTCCGGTGGCGTCAGCACATGCGCCATGCCGCCCTGCGCCCAGAAGGCCGACGAGTCGTACCCCGGCCGGTCGGCCCCCGGGCCGCGGGCACCGAAACCGTGCCCTCGGGCGTAGACGAGGCGGGGAAAGCGCCGGGTGAGCTCCTCGGCGCCGAGGCCCAGACGCTCCAGGGCGCCGGGCCGGAAGCTGGTCAGGAAGACGTCTGCCGACTCGAGTAGCTGGTCGAGCGACGCCCGACCGGCCTCGGTGCGCAGGTTGAGGGCGACGGAGCGCTTGCCCCTGTTGGCCAGGGCGACCGAGAGGTTCACGCCGCCGCCATCGGTGCCGATGCCCTGGGTGGCCAGCGCACGGTAGGGGTCGCCCTCGGGCCGCTCGACCCGGATCACATCGGCGCCCCAGTCCGCCAGCAGCGCACCGGCGACGGGCACGAACACCCACTGGGCGAGCTCGACGACACGTAAGCCGTCGAAGGCCCCCTTCGCCACGCGGCACCTCCTCCTCTGCGTCGGTTCAGTCGGTTCAGTCGGTCGGTCGGTCGTTCGTTCGGTCGGTCGTTCGTTCGGTCGTTCGTTCGGTCGTTCGTTCGGTCGTTCGGTCGGTCGTTCGGTCGTTCGGTCTACCGGTCGGCGTGCCGGTCGGTCTGTTCGGCCGGGCCGGGTTCGTGATCGAGACGACGCGTCCCCGCGGGTGACGCGGAAGTCCCGCGCGGGCAGAGCGGCCCGGCCCCTGCGCACGATCAGGAGCTTGCGATCAAGGGCTGGGGCGCGACCAGACGGGCGAGGCGCCGTCGTCAGCTGAACGACCCGAATGTAGGCCGACGACATGCCTCTTGGGAAGACCCCATCTCGTTTTGGGTAGAACGTTGACTTCTCTCGGAGGTGTTGCGATCCTCCTCACAGTCATCCGGCGGCCGGCATCGCAGGTCGCGGACCTCGGGACTCGCGAACCCGGGCCGCGAACCGCACGGCCCGGCGCCGTGGCCGATCACACCCAGCCGATCGGAACAGCCGATCGGAACCAGCCGATCGCACCTCACCGATCGCACCTCACCGATCGATCGCACCCACCGATCGATCGACCTCCCGATCGATCGACCTCCCGATCCCCGAAACAACCGGCCGCCGGTCCTGATCGTCGACCGCTGACAAGCGAAACGAGGTAATCCGCCCATGCGGCAGAACGGCTTCCGCCGAGGGACAACACGTCGGCGAGTGGTGGCACCGCGGCCGGCCGCGGTCCGGTTAGGCGCTGTGGCGGGCGGGTTGGCCGCCTGCCTGCTGCTGGTCGCGGCCTGTGGCAGCGACAGCTCCGACACAGCCGGTGGCGCCAGCGGCACCGGCGATGCCACGAACGCGACCGAGGTACTGGGACCGGTGGCGAAGGCCGCCGGCGAGCCGGTGCGGATCGGGCTCGTCTCCGACGGGAAGGCGGCGACCGTCGACCAGTCGGTCGAGATCGAGGCCGGCAAGGCGACCGTGGCCTACCTCAACGAGCACCGCTCCGGCATCGCGGGGCGGCCGATCGAGCTGGTCACCTGCGCGTCCCAGGCCGATCCCGGCATAACCGCCGACTGCGCGAACCGCATGATCGAGCAGGACGTCGCCGCGGTGGTCATCGGCGGCGTCGCCGCCCAGGAGAGCGCCTGGACGCCGCTGCACGACGCCGGCATACCCGTGATCCTCTACTCCACCAGCGCCACCGCGCTGCTGGCCGACGCCAAGAGCACGTTCTCGTTCGCCGACGCGACCTTCGGCACCATCGGGCTCCCGCTCAAGGTGGCGCAGAAGGAGGGTGTCAAGAAGGTCACCGCCGTCGTGATCGACGTCCCGGCGGCGAAGGGAGCGCTCGAGGCCAGCGCGCCCGCGATCTACAAGAAGGCGGGCATCGAGTTCGAGCTGGTCGCCGTCCCGATCGGCACCGCCGACATGACGCCGCAGATGCAGCAGATCGCGAAGGACGACGGTGAGGTGTTCATCCTCGGCAACGACTCGTTCTGCATCAGCGCTCTCAACGGGCTGAACGCGGTCGGGTTCACCGGCCCGATCAGTGCCATCGCCCAGTGCGTCACCGACTCGACCCGGACCGCCATCTCCGGTGACCAACTCAAGGGCATCAGCATCTCCGCCATCGCCCCGGTCGGTACGGACAACCCGTCGACCCGCCTGTACAACGCGATCGCCGCCACCTACGGCAAGAACATCGACACCAGCAAGATCGCCGGCATCAACATCTTCACGGCGGTCGCGGGCCTGCAGACGGCGCTGGAGGACCTCACCGGTGAGGTCACCCCTGCGACGATCATCAACGCGCTGAAGACGATGCCGGAGAAGGAGCTGCCCGGCTCGGGCGGGCAGAAGTTCCAGTGCGGCGGCAAGGCGGCCTCCACAGCGCCCGCCTCCTGCGTACAGGGCGGCCTGATCAGCACGCTTGACGACAAGGGATACCCGACGAGCTACGAGGTCGCCGGGGCCTGACCGGCGCCGGGCCTGCCGGGGCCCGGCGCGCCGCCGGACCGCCGCCTCCACCGGTCCGGCGGCCGTCGGGCCCCGGCTGCGCCCCCACCCGCCTCCGCCCCAGCACCCGTTTCAGAGCCTGCCTGACCAGGGCGGGCGCGCTGTGCCCGACAAGAGGGCGCTGTGCCTGACAAGAGGGGAAAGCCGTGTCTTCCGAATCCGCATCCGTGGTCGCCTTACCCGACGAGCTCCACGAGGTGCTCTCCCCTGGATGGCTCAACAAAGCGCTGGCGATCCGCTACCCGGGGATCGAGATCGTCGAGGTCACCCCCGGCCCGGTGGTCAGCCGGGTCTCGACCAACGCCCGGTTCCGCATCGACTGCACCGGCGGAGTCCCGAAGGGCCTGTCGCCCCACCTGTGTGCCAAGGGCTACTTCAGCGAGATCGGCCGGCCGGCGAGCCCCGCCGGGGTGCCCGAGACCAGCTTCTACCGGGATCTCGCCGACCGCGCCGGAATCCGCACCCTGCGAAGTGTCTTCGCGGACGTCGACACGCGCACCGACGCGAACATCGTCATCACCGAGGATGTGGTGGCCGAGGGCGGCGTCTTCCTCGACGGGCTGAGCGACTACACGCCGGACCAGGCCGCCGACAGCCTCGACCAGCTGGCCACCCTGCACGCGGCGACCTGGGCCGATCCCTCCCTCGCGGACGTCGGATGGCTGCGGAGCCGGCTGGACAGCTATCTCCGGGGACGCGGCCTGCCCGAGATCTCCGCCAACTTCGCCTGCTGGATCGGCGCCGGAGTACCCGACGAGACGCGCGACGCCGAACGCCTGGTGGCGGCCTACCGCAGGTTGGCCGCCGAAACCGCCGCCGCGTCACCGTGGGCCGTGATCCACGGTGATCCGCACATCGGGAACCTCTTCCTCGACGGCGCGGGACGCCCGTCCTTCCTGGACTGGCAGCTGGTCCAGCGCGGCCCCTGGTACATCGACGTCGGCTATCACATCGCGTCCGCGCTGACCGTCGCGGACCGCCGCCGCAGCGAACGCGACCTCCTCTCGCACTACCTTGACCGGCTGCGGGCAGGCGGGGTGCAGGCGCCGGAGTGGGACGAGGCATGGCGCGCCATCGGCCGCGGGATCCTGCACGGCTTCTACCTCTGGGGCATCACGGTGAAGGTCGACCCGCCCATCACCGCGGCGCTCCTGGAGCGGCTCGGCACGGCGGCCGCCGACCACGACGTCTTCGCCGCGGTCGGCGCCTGACCGGCGGTTGGTCGTCGTGCCGCTGCCCGACGCCGGAGCGTTCGCGCCGGCCGACCGCTCCACCGTCCGCCTCGGCCTGGTCACCACTGCGCCTTGGAGCACCGCGGCAACAGCGGGCGAACGCGGACTGATGCGGCGTCTACCGATGCGGAATCATGCGCCCTCGCGGTGCTGCGGCCGCCGCTTGGCCCGGCGGGGCGCGACCGCAGGCGCGGAGGCCGCTCTGGCGGCGGGCTCGTTGTTCGCGGTGAGCCGGTACGCGGCACGCTCGAGTGTCGGGAGGATGGCGGTGATGTCGATCTCGCCGACGGCGAACCGGGCGACGACGGCGTAGGCGACGTTGGTCAGCAGGAGGCCGATGTCGCTGACGTAGCCGGGCTCGCCGGCCGCGAGCACGGCACGGCCCGCGGGCTCGATGATGGTCATGGTCTGCTGTTCGAGCCGATCGCCGGGCGGCGTGGCACGGGCCTTGTGGTAGGCCTCGAGCAGGCGCGGGCTGCGCTCCCATGGTTCGAAGACGTGCCGGAACACCCTCATCAGGCCGTCGTAGAGGCTCTCGCCGGGTGGCGGGGCGGGCACCGGCGCGCAGCTGTTCCGCGCCATCCACCGTTCGACGGCGGCGACGATCAGTTCGTCACGGGTGCCGAAAAGCTTGTAGATCGTGGCGAGCGAGACGCGGGCCTCACGAGCCACCAGACGTAGCTGGACCGCGTCGTAGCCCTCGGACTCCAGCAGCGCGACGACGACATCGATGATCGCGTCGGCCGACCGTGACTCCGCCACCGCGCCGGCCCCCTCGATGTGTTCCCAGCGTCCGTCTCCCCGCCAGCACGCCCCCTGCGCCCAGCCGCCGCATCAGCCGCGACGATCTCGGTTGACGCCCTCAGAGTAACACGGTTACTCTAGTAACCTCGTTACTCGGGTGGTTAATCCAGGTTTCGATGGTTCCGTCAGGCACCAACTCGACCGGCGCCATCGTGCGGAGGAGACGGCATCAAATGGCTACATACGTCCTCGTACACGGCGGCGGCCACGGTGGCTGGTGCTATCAGCCGGTGGCACGGCTGCTGCGGGCGGCCGGGCACGAGGTGTACACGCCGACGCTGACCGGCTTAGGTGAGCGGGCGCACCTCGTCGGCCCCCACATCGACCTCGACCTGCACATCCAGGACGTTGTCGCGCTGCTGCACCACGAGAACCTGCGTGACGTGATCCTGGTCGGGCACAGCTACGGCGGCATGGTCATCACCGGCGTCGCCGACCGTGCCGCGGACCGGATCGGGCGCCTCGTCTACCTCGACGCGGCGAACCCGGTCAACGGCCAGTCGCTGCTCGACGTCGCCGGGCCGATCATCGCCGCCACCCGCCCGATGGGGAAGGTCGTGGACGGTGTCGAGCTCGTGCTCATCCCGTTCCCCGAAGCCGGCACCTTCTACGGGGTGACCGACCCGGACGACATCGCCTGGATGGCCGACCGGCTGACCCCGCACCCCTGGCGGTGCTTCGAGCAGCCGCTGACCCTCACCAACGAGGACGCCCTGTGGGCGATCCCGCAGTACCACATCGTCTGCACCTCCACCCTGGCGACCAGGGACCCGGAGCTGACATCGAAGGCCCGCGCCGCCGGCCGGCTCTGGGACATCGACACCGGGCACGACCTCATGATCACTGAGCCACAGGCGGTCACCGACGCTCTCGTCGACGTGGCCAGCTCCTGATCCGTCGCCAGGCGCGCCGCCGAAGCCTCCGGCGAAGGTGGCGTGGTCGGCATGGCCAGCACCGGTCAGATCGGCGGGCGGCAGGCCGCCGGGGACCCTAGGCTGCCGCCGTGGGCGCGCTACGCGAACGGGCCGAGAGGACCCCGGCCTCGCGCGAGCGCTACATCGACCTGCTACGCGCGACAGCGATCGTTCTCGTCGTCCTCGGCCATTGGCTCATCAGCGTGCTCGAGTACGACGAACGCGGCGAGTTGACCGGGCACTCGGCGCTGGAGTCGCAGCCGTGGGCATATCCGATCACCTGGCTGGTTCAGGTGATGCCGTTGTTCTTCATCGTCGGCGGATACGCCAACGCCGCCTCCCTGACCTCGCACCGTCGCCGAGGCGGCGACGCCGCCACCTGGCTGCAGAACCGGGCCGGGCGTCTGGTCCCACCCACCACCACTCTTTTAGTCGTACTCGCCGGCAGCGCGCTCATCGCCCGCCTGTCCGGGGCGGACCCCGATCTGACCCGGATGGCCGTCTGGGTCGCGTCGATCCCGCTGTGGTTCCTGTCCGCCTACCTCGTCGTGGTGCTGCTGGCGCCGGTCATGTTCCGGCTACATCAGCACCACGGCTGGCGCGTGCCGGCGGTGCTGGTCGTCCTGGTCGGGCTGGGCGACCTGGCCCGGCTGTGCGGCGCGGACGCCTGGGGTGACGGCAACTTCGTCTTCGGCTGGCTGGCGATTCACCAGATCGGTTTCGCCTGGCAGGGCGGCCAGCTGTCGTTCCGGCCGCAGCTGTGGCTGCCCCTGCTGGTCGGCGGGCTGGCCGTGGTGTTCCTCCTGACCGTGCCCGGGCCCTACTCGATCAGCATGATCGACGTCTCCGGGCAGCGGATGCACAACGCGTCCCCGCCGACGCTGGCGCTGCTCGCGGACACCGCGTTCCAGCTGGGCCTGGTGCTGATGCTGCGCGACCCGGCCGAGCGCTGGCTGCGTCGCGCCCGGCCCTGGCAGGCGGTGGTGGCGGTGAACACGGTGGTGCTCACCGTGTTCCTGTGGCACATGAGCGCTGTGCTGCTGGTCGTCGGTCTCCTGAACGCACTGGACGCCCTGCCGACGCCGCCGGCGGCGACCGCGGCATGGTGGCTCTGGCGGCTGCCGTGGCTGGTCATGCTGACCGTGGCTCTGACCATCCTGGTCACGATATTCGGCCGGATCGAGGTACACGGCCCGCGCCTCGCGCCCGCCCCGTGCCCACCACGGCTGGAACGCGTCGTCAGTACGGTCAGTACGCCGATTCCGCGCCTTGGGCTGACCCTGGCCGCCTTCGCCGCGGTCATCGCCGGGCTGCTCAGCAACAACCTGACCCCCCGGACGGGGAACTACATCGTCGGCATGCCTGCCAGCGGCCTTCTCACCTACCTGATCGGCGCCACCGCACTGCGCCTGTCACGAGGATGCCGTCCGGGCTGAGCGCCGGCAGCGGTGCCGTGGTTCGGGGCCAGCGGTCCCCGGTAGCGGGGACCTCCGCTGACCGTGGGTTGCCGGGTGTCCGGCGGTCCCGTCCGGACCAGGACCATCCGCCCATAGGTGGCAGGAGGTAGCTCACTCGGAGGGACGTTCGGCTGGCGACATGCTGATGGTCATCCCGATCGAGGAGGACACGATGCCTGCCACCACCGGTACGAAGGCCACCGCGGCGGTCCGCTCGCCCCTGGGTGACCTCAACCACCGCCCCCACCCAGGACGCCACAGCGTCGCCGCCGACGTCCTGCTCGCGGTCACCCGGGTCAGCCTCGGCTGGGTCTTCCTGTGGGCCTTCGTCGACAAGCTGTTCGGCCTGGGCCACGAGACCACCTCAGCCCAGGCCTGGGTCAACGGCGGCAGCCCCACCGAGGGTTTCCTGGCCCACGCGGCCACCGGGCCTTTCGCCGGGATCTACCACGACATCGCGGGCGCCGCCTGGGCCGACTGGCTGTTCATGATCGGCCTGGCCGGTATCGGAGCCGCCCTCGTCCTCGGTGTCGGCATGCGCGCCGCCGCCGTCACGGGTGCCACTCTGCTCGTCCTCATGTGGGCCGCGGTTCTTCCCCCGGAGAACAACCCCTTCATGGACGACCACCTCGTCTACGCCCTGCTCCTCGGTGTTCTCGCCGTCTTCGGCGCCGGTCGTTCCTTTGGTCTCGGGGGCTGGTGGGAGCGCACCGCAGTCACCCGCGGCCGGCCCTACCTGATCTGAACTCCCCCGTCTCGTGGCGGGACGGACCCGAGCTTTCCTGAAAAGCGGCCGCCGGATGGACCCGATACAAATCCATTCGGCGGCGCCGGGCGAACTGATTCCTCCTGGAAAGGCGGCGGCGATGCGTGCCGGAGAACTGATGACGCGCAAGCTCAGTATCGTGACACCCGACGTGCCGGTGAAGGACGTCGCGCGGCTTCTCGCCCTGCGGGGAATCGGCGCCGTGCCGGTGGTCTCCGCTCAGGGTGAGCTGGTCGGCATCGTGACGGAGGCGGACTTCATCGCCCTCGAGGCCCGACCCGACTCGAGGCTGCACGCCCGCCGTGATCGCAATCCGCGGCCGGCCGCACCAGGCACTGTCGGCGAGTTGATGTCGTCGCCGGTCGTCACGGCCAGAGTCGACACCGACATCGCGGACATCGTCGGCGTCATGCTGGCCCAGCACATCTCGCGCGTACCGATCCTGGACGAAGCCGGAATGCTGGTCGGCATCATCAGCCGCAGTGACCTGCTCCGGCTGCTCGCCCGCCCCGACCAGACGGTCGCCCAGGACGTCCGCGCAGCGGTGGAAGCGGCCGGGGTCCACGGTTCGCCCCACATCGAGGTGCTACACGGGAGGGTTCGGATCTCGAACCTCGGCGTCTTCGACGCCGATGCCTCGGATCTCGCCGTGCTGAGACGGCTCGTTTGCGACGTCCCCGGGGTGCTGGGCCTGGAGATCGCCCAGCCGATCGGTGCGGCCGGGGCGAGCGGCAGGGAGGCCGGCCGGTGAGCGAGCGCCGTTGGATCGCGTGGTTCAAGGAGATCGGCGCGGACGACGTCGACCAGGTCGGGGGCAAAGGCGCGAACCTCGGAGAGCTGACCCGCGCCGGGTTGCCCGTGCCACCTGGTTTCGTCGTCACGGCGTCCGCGTACGTCGACGTCGTCGAGACGGCCAGGATGCGCTCGGAGATCGCCACTCGTGCCGCGCGGATCGACCCGGACGACTCCGCGCAGCTCGCGCAGGTCGCCGGGGAGTTGCGGGCACGCATCGCGGCGGCGCCCGTCCCGGAGCCGCTGCGCCAGGCGATCTCGCGGGCCTACCGGGAGCTGGGCGGCGGCCCGGTGGCGGTGCGGTCGTCGGCGACGGCCGAGGACGCGGCCGACGCCTCCTTCGCGGGCATGAACAGCACGTTCACCAACGTCTCCGGTGAGGCGGAACTCCTCGCCCGGGTTCGCGACTGCTGGGCGTCGCTGTACGGGCCGCGGGTCGTCGCCTACCGGGCCAGCCGCCGCCTGGTGGCTGAACCCGAGATCGCGGTCGTGGTCCAGCGGATGATCGACGCGGAGCGGTCAGGCGTGATGTTCTCGGCCGACCCGCTGACCGGTGACAGGTCCCGGATCGTGATCGAAGCCGCCTTCGGGCTCGGTGAGGTCGTCGTCGGCGGCAAGGTCATCCCCGACACATACATCGTGGACAAGGACGGCCTACGGCTCGTCGACGCCCGGACCGGCGCGCAGAGCCATCAGATAGTCCGTGGCACCGACGGACACGACCTCGCCGTCGGCATGGCGACGCAGGATGGTCGGCAGGCCCTCTCCGCTGACGAGATTCTGGGCCTTGCCCGGCTCGCTCTGCAGGTCGAGGACCATTTCGGCCGGCCGCAGGACATTGAGTGGGCGATCGAGGGCCGCCACATCCACCTCGTGCAGGCCCGCCCCGTCACCACCGGCGCGGCCGCGGCACCCGGCGGCCCGGACCCGGGTGTGCTGCCGCGCTCCGGCATGGCGTCTGTTGGCATGGCGCCGGCCGGCACGGTCCTGCTGACCGGCCGGGGTGGCGCGCCGGGCCGGGCCGGCGGAAAGGTCCGCGTCCTCGCCTCGCCCGGCGAGGCGGCCGGGTTCGCCACCGGCGAGGTCCTGGTCGCCGCGATGACCTCGCCGGACTGGGTACCCGTCATCCGCCGTGCCGCCGCTGTGGTCACCGACAGCGGCGGCATCACCTGCCACGCCGCGATCGTCGCCCGCGAACTCGGCGTCCCCTGCGTCGTGGGGACGAGCACGGCGACGTCCACCCTGCACACGGGCGACCACGTCATCGTCGACGGCGCCCTCGGCGTGGTCGAGAGCGCGGGCGTGGGCGTGGGCGTGGGCGTGG